>CAIQVS010000403.1 GCA_903875345.1 uncultured Pseudomonadota bacterium
ATAACAAAAACAGCCCCCGCCTTGCGACGGGAGCTGTTCTTGCTTGTCTCTGTCCCCGCTTGCGCGGGAAATTCTTACTTCAGCTCGACGGCTGCGCCAACGGCTTCGAGTTGCTTCTTGAACTTCTCGGCATCGGCCTTGCTGACGGCTTCCTTGAGGGTCTTCGGAGCGCCTTCGACCAGATCCTTGGCTTCCTTGAGGCCGAGGCCGGTGATCGCGCGGACTTCCTTAATCACTTCGATCTTCTTGTCGCCAGCCTTGGCAAGAACGACCGTGAATTCGGTCTGTTCTTCAGCCGCAGCGGCGGCTCCGCCAGCCGCAACAGCCGCAACCGCGACCGGAGCAGCGGCGCTGACGCCCCACTTCTCTTCCAGAAGCTTCGACAGTTCAGCCGCTTCCAGAACGGTGAGCGTCGACAATTCATCAACCAACTTTTCCAACTTCGACATGTTACTTCTCCTGTTGTTAAACGTGTTTATACTTTCCTTCTCCACGTCATTCCCGTCTGCACGAGACTGACGAATTCCTTACGCTCCCTGCTTCGCCTTCGCCGCCAGAACGCGCGCCAACTGACCCGCCGGAGCTTGCAGCACGCACGCGATCTTGGTCGCCGGAGCCACCAGAAGGCCGACGATCTTGCCGCGCAATTCGTCGAGCGACGGCAGGCTGGCAAGCTGCTTGGTCTGCGCCGCGTCGAGCAACTGCTCGCCCATCGCCGCGCCGATGATTTTCAGCTTGTCGTTCTTCTTGGCAAATTCGACCGCCGCTTTCGCCGCCGCGATCGGATCCTTGGAAAAGGCCAGCGCCGTCGGGCCATGCAGGACTTTGTCCAGTCCGGCGAACTTCGTGCCCTTGAACGCGATCTTCATCAGCGTGTTCTTGCTGACCTTGAAGCCGACGTCCTTGGCGCGCAACTGCACGCGCAGCTGGCGCGTTTCTTCGGCATTGAGTCCGACCTGCTGCGTGACGACGATGATGCCCGCGTCCTTGACGTCGGAACCAAACGCCTCGACCAGCTTTTCCTTGGCGACGCGATTGGTGCTGTGGTTCGCCTGTATGCCTGTATGAGCCATGTTTCTCTCCCTCAACGTTTTAACATCATCGTCACGCCGAACGCCCGACGGGGATACGACATGACGCAAATTCGATTTTGTCCGAGGAGAAATGTGAAACACGCGAGGCGAGCCAAAGCTTGCCGTCAGCGAACCGTTTCAAACCCCGTCTATTGCTGGCACATTTAAATCCGTTGCCGGATACCCGCAGTCTCGGACAGGCGGACGGCACGAATGCCGCCGTTGGAGGACTTTGTAGCCTAAACGACGGGGCGAAAGCAAGTGGAAAATTTTGAATTTTGCGCGACCGGATCAGACGTTCACGGCGCACGAGTTATCGGGTGAATCCATGCCGCCTTGTGAATGCGGCTAATTGAGGGACTGTTTAGACCAAGGCGTTTTTCTATGCCAACGAGCCGTTCGTCCATGTGGTCAAGTCGGTGCGTGTGGTCATCAACGGCTGCGCCAAGCGTGGCGACGGATGCCTGCAGGGTACGAATGTCACGCTGAATGCCGACAAGAGTTGTCGCCATGCCGCCGATTTTCATGCTCGTCGAAGCAAGATCAGCGTGCATCGCGTCCTGACCGGTTTGCAAATATTCCAACCGCGTCCAGATCATCTCTAGTGATATTTCGCACATATAAGGCAGCGTATCACGTCATTTGTTAATAACAAACGATATTGTTGGGTCGTGTAACCTAGCCATTAACTATAAATATGGCAAAATTTAAGGTAATAGGCGCAGCAGTTGGTGTAACAGCTACCGCTGTGACTATCCCGTTTTTGTACAAGTTTGCCGGAGTCGGTGCGGTAATTAACGTGTTTGAACGTCTTGTCGGAACGGGTCTGTGTGAGCGCCACATTCACGGGTTACGTTCTTTACGTAATTTTTGATTTGTTCAGCGCACCATTCCGGATCGCTGAGGGGAAGGATATGGCCTCCGGTTTCATGCCATGCGAGAGTTGCGGAAGAAGCGGATGCCAGCGCCTCGGTAGCCGCGACAGGCACCAAGGGATCGTTGCGCGAGGCCAACACAAGCCCCGACGCTTGCAGCGACGACAGGGTTCCGGTCGCGTCACCGTCGCGCAATTCATCGAGTCCGTCGCGGAGACGCGGTTGATTAGTGTGATCTTTGAGTTTGTAAATCCAACTTTCAGTTGTCATCCCCGCGAAGGCGGGGATCCAGTCACGCCGCGTCTGCGGCGCATGCAAGTCTTTGTCGGGCGGACGCACGACGCTGGATCCCCGCCTTCGCGGGGATGACAACCGTTCTGTATCTTCTTCGATGATTCCAATCGTCGCGTAAAAACGCCGCAATGTTTCCTCCGGATCGGCGCTCAGGCGACGGCGCATATCGCGCAAAGCCGCAGGCGGCACGCAGTCTGGCGTAAAGCGGCGAAAGCCGTTGATCGCGACCCACCCCGCCCAATCCTGATGTTGCATCAGGCCATGCAGGAATCCGAGCGAATGGCCGATGAGAATCCGCCGAACGTCATGTCGAACGTCATTCTGGACAATTTTCTCTTCGGTCAGCGAAGCTGGCCGAAAGAAAATTGATCCGGAATCCAGTTTCTCTATCGGCAAAAAATTTCCTGCGGAACTGGAAACTGGATTCCGGATAAAATCGCATTTTTGCTGAGGCAAAAAAGCGATTTTTCCGGAATGACGTTCGGGGAAAAACCCCAAATCCAAGCGTCGCTGCGGGTAATCGGACAAATGTTCAGCGAGTCTATCCCAAACACCGGCGTCGAAACCCCAGCCGTGGATAAAGACCAGTTCGATGTCGGATGACACCGTCATCGGTTTGCCTCGGAGCTGCGTCGCGCCTCGCCCATCGCCGCGATCAGACGGTCGATGTCTTCGCAACTATGCGCGGCGCTGAGCGACAGGCGCAGACGGCTCGTGCCGCGCGGAACGGTCGGCGGGCGAATGGCGGGAGCCAGAATTCCGTTTCGCAGCAACATTTCGGCCAGCTTAAGCGCGGCATCCTCGTCGCCCAATAAAACCGGAATGATCTGCGTCACGCTCGCGCCGCAGTTCCAGCCTTGCTGCGTCAGAGCGTCGCGCAGCCGCGCGGACTCGGCCTGTAACCGGTCGCGGTCGGCTTGCATCGTCGGCAGCAGGTCAAGCGCGGCGTCGATCGCGCCCAACACCGGCGGCGGCAAAGCGGTGCTGTAGATCAAGCCGCCGCAACGCTGGATCAGATAATCGCGGATCACGACGCTGCATCCGATATAGGCGCCGAAGCTGCCGAGCGCCTTGCCGAACGTGCCCATCGCGATGTCGATCTTGCCGCGATGCTCGGCGCAGAAACCGAAACCATTCACGCCGAAAATTCCGGTCGCGTGCGCTTCATCGACATACAGAATCGCATCGTAACGTTCCGCGAGATCGGTCAGAACGGCGAGATCGGCGCAATCGCCGTCCATGCCGAACACGCTTTCGGTGACGAGGATGATGTGCGCGCCCTCGGCGGCGTGCTTGCGCAGCATGGTTTCGAGATGAGCGTAATCATTGTGGTGAAACCGGATGAGCCGCGCGCCGCTGAGGATCGCACCCTGCAACAGCGAATTGTGGCTGAGGCGGTCGGCGAGAATGACGGGCTTGCTCACCACCTCGGCATCCGCGAGCGCGGCGAGAACGGTCAGGTTCGCCTGATAACCGCTGGCGAGAACAAGCGCCGTCTCCGTGCCCTTGCCCGCCGCGAGTTTGTCCTCGATCGCGCGATAGAGCGGGCTGTTACCGGTTACAAGCCGCGAGGCCGTCGATCCCACGCCATAACGCCGCGCGTAATCCTCCGACCGCGCGATCAACGCAGGATTCTGGCTGAGACCGAGATAATCATTGCTGGCGAAATTGGTTAGGTCAGCGCCGCCACGACGAGCCTGACCCTGCGGCAGGATTTCGGTTTCCTGCAACGCGCGAAATTGTCGCGTCGAATGGCGCTTGACGCAATGGTCGAGGTAGGGGGAAAGCTTGGTCATCCCGGTAAACTGAACAATCTACCGCGATAACTCAAGCTGAACCGCAATCATTGAGACCGAAGTCAGCCCTTAACCCGCCGCACTCAGTCTTTTTTCAACGACGCAAGGAACTTGTCGACGGCCTTCTTGAGTTGTTGGGATTCATAACCCGACTCGTCGGCAGAGGCCATAACGACCTGAGCCATTTCGCTTGAATTCGAAACGGCGGCGGAGACTTCAGCGATGGAGCGGTTCAGCTCGCGCGTGCCGGTTGCGGCCTGATTGACGTTGCTGGCGATTTCTTTGGTCGCGGCGCTTTGCTGCGTGACCGAGCCGGCGACGGCAATCGTCGTGTCGTTAATCTGGGTAATGATTTCGCCAATGCCCTTGACAGCCTGAACGGTCTGTTCCGTTCCTTCGCGTATGCCAAGTATCTGATCGGCAATTTCCTCGGTGGCAGAGGCCGTCTGCTTGGCGAGCGCCTTGACCTCCGCCGCGACTACGGCAAAGCCCCTACCCGCTTCCCCTGCGCGCGCGGCTTCAATCGTGGCGTTGAGCGCGAGCAGATTGGTCTGCGCGGCAATCGAGTTGATGAGCTTCGCCGCATCGCCAATCTTGACCGACGCCGCCGTCAACTGCGCGATCGTCTCGTTAGAACGTACCGTCTGTTCGACCGCTCGCTTTGTGTTGTTCGTCGTCTCCGACATCTGGCGCATGATCTCGCCAATGGACGAGCTCAGCTCCTCGGCAGCTGCGGCGACGACCTGAACGTTGGACTCGACCTCCGTCGCCGAAGCGCTGGCCTTGGTCGATAAATCCGCCGCTTTCGAGGACGCTCCGTAGAGGTTGGCGGCGAAATCGTTCATCTGCAGTGCGGCATTGGACAAGGTCGTAACGTTCGACAAGATTCCGTCTTCAAATTCCTTGATCAACTGGATCTCGTGCATTTGCGCGAGATCGTCCTGCGCGGAGGATGCGGAGGACGTCGCGGAGGCCTCGATCTTCTCTTGCTCAAGCCGCGCATTGTCCGCCGATAGATGCTCTAGCTCAAGTTTAGCCTTACACAAACGCCGATAGACTATGGCAAGAGCGACGAACTCGGCCAAGGCAACGATCAAAGCGGCGATAAAACAAGCGAACATCATGGGACAATCTTTACCTACATCGATGAGACACCTGCGCCTGACCCATCGGGAAAGATCAGGCCGCGACCTTACAAGGGAAGATTTGCCAGCTTGGTCTTGAATTCCTCTTTCTTGGCCGCGTCCGGTATGTAGAGTGCCGATGCCGCCACGAGGAAAGTCGCAATCTTCTGCAAATCAGCCGACGTAAACGTGTCCGCCGTCGAGGGTTCGCAATGCTTCATCTGGCGTTCGACGATACCGGGACCTTTGGCATCACCGACATAGGAGCTTACGAACTTCACGAGATTGTCGTATTGAGCCCTAGCCATTGTTAATCCCCTTTTCGGCAGAATTGGTCAGGTGGAAGGAGAAGCAGAATTTGTTGTGCATCGATTCCATCGCCTAGTCAGCGTTCACGACGCGGCCAAAAACGACGACTTCGAGATTCTGCGCCGTTTTACGCATATCATCCGCGTGCGCCGTCAATTCCTCGCAGATGATGCTGGTGGTCATGGCATCCTGAACACCCTGCTTGCTGGCTTCGCTGATCTGCTTGACGCTTCCGGCCAGAAGAGTCGCGCCGGGCTTCAGAGTCAAGGTCAGCTTGTTCAGCGGAACGATCATACTGCGCGTCACCAGATAGGCGATGAAGCATGAGAACAACAGCGCCACAGCCGACATCAGCAACGAGACATTGCGGCGGGCGGTGTAGTAGTTGACGCGAAGATCGAACAGGTTGTTCAGCTCGACGACGGCGGTGTCCCAGAATGTGAACGCCGATTGCCGCGCCTGATTGGCAACGTCGATGTACTGGTCAAGCGTTACCGACGGCTTGTCCTCTGTCGCCAGCTGCTTGGTCAGCTCGACCAGTTTCGTGTTCTTCTCTGTCCAATCCTTGAACAACGGCGGAATTTTCTGCGCAAACGAGGGGACGATATCATGGAACTCGTTCTTGTTTTCATTGAAGGCTGTGGTCGTATCAAGCGTCGCCTCACCGATGTCCATATCGTTCAACTCTGCGGCCTGAGCCGAGAGAGCAACACGATCCGCCATCGTAAAGCCATGATCGAACGCCGCCTGAACGAGCCCGATCAACGTCGTGATGCGGTTTTGATTTTGCGGCAACGTAAGCAACGTATCAACCATGAAGTGGTACGTATCCAATTCAGGGTCAAGAATTAGGGTCGAGATATCCCCCAGATGGGTGATCATCAGATTGGCAGAACCCAGCACATTGCCATACTTGTCATCAATATCACTTGGCAGCGCACCACCGTGGGCGTTGGCGACGATGTCCTTAACCTCGTTCCAGCTCTTACCCAAATATTCGACAGTAGCCGTCTCACGCTTTCTCTTGGCTAGGCCTTCCGGCGTGAACTCCAACTGCCCGCCAAGCTGCGTGTCAACCACCCGCAAGGCCGCAATATCCTGATCAATCTTCGATGCTAGGCTGGCGATTTGCGCCGAACAATCACCACCATTGGGGCAGTGGTGAGCCAACACTTGATGATTACCGACGTCGCGGATTACAGCCTCAACCGGGGTCTGATACTGGTCGCCGACAACCTCAAGCTTGGCGATGCTGCTGTTTTCGTCGATGTTGATGACGACGAAATACGCCAGAACGACGATCGGAAGCGAAAAGCACAGGGACACAAGTAATATCTTAAGACTGATACTGAGTTGTCTCTTGGTCGCCGCTGCTGTAGCCATATCGATCCTCCGGATTATCTTGGTAAGGTGTGGTTGTCAGGAAAGGGAAGGGAAGGCAATTCAAACATAACGGAAGCAATTCGGATCATAGAACGACCGACCCGTTCCCGAAGTGGAACTGAACGTAATCCGGAAACCCTTAACAAAACACTAAGAACTGTCTTTTTTATATTTTTCTAGTTCTGCTGATTTCCAGAAACCGCAGGTGATGAAAAACCAGTCACGCGTTTTTCTTCCCGAACACATGCTCCGGCGCGGGGAAACGGCGGGCGCGGACATCTTTGGCGTAAGCGGAAACCGCATCGGATATAACCGGCGCAAGCTCGGCGTAACGCTTGGCAAAACGCGGCGGCTTGGGGGTCAGGCCAAGCAGATCATTGATAACCAGAACCTGCCCGTCGCACGCCGCCGACGCGCCGATGCCGATGGTCGGCACAGTTGAAACGGCGGAAATGTCCCGCGCCACGGATTCGATCGTGCCCTCGATGACGATGCAGAAGGCGCCCGCCTCGGCAACCGCTTGCGCATCGGTATGAAGCCGCGTGACGCTGTCCGCGTCCTTGCCCTGAATTTTATAGCCGCCCATTTTTTCGACCGACTGCGGCATCAGGCCGATATGCCCCATCACCGGTACGCCGTTTTGCGTCAAATGGCGGATCGTCGCCGCCATCTCCGCGCCGCCTTCCAGCTTGACGGCAGCGCATCCGCTCTCGCGCATCACGCGTTGCGCATTCTGCAAAGCCTGCTCCGGCGAAGACTCATAACTGCCATAGGGCATATCAACCGCGACGACCGCGTGGGACGCGCTGCGCACCACGGCAGCGCCATGCGCGATCATCATATCAAGCGTCACCGGAAGCGTGGTGTCAAAGCCATACAGCGCCATGCCGAGCGAATCCCCGACCAAAATCAGATCGACATGCGGATCGACCAGCCGCGCGATCTGCGCCGTGTAGGCCGTCAGGCACACGATCGGCGTCGCGGTCTTGCGGATATCGTTAACGGTCAGTTGGTTCATAGCCTTGATACCGGGGTCAAATTTCGCCATTGTCTAGCTTCATATCCTAAGAGGAAAGTTTCTATGCCCACGCCTGCAAAAGATCAAACCCATCCGCAAAATCCCGCCCATGCCGTCCGCCACGACTGGACGGTGGAGGAGATCGAGGCTTTGCTGCAAAAGCCGCTGCTCGATCTGGTGTTCGAGGCGCAAACTGTTCACCGCCAGCATCAGGATAACACCGTGCAACTCGCCAGCCTGTTGTCGATCAAGACGGGCGGATGCGCGGAGGATTGCGGCTATTGCCCGCAAAGCGCTCATCACGCCAAGAAAACCGGAATCGCCAAGGAACCGCTGATGGAGGTTGACTCCGTTCTCGCCAAGGCGCGAATGGCCAAAGAAGCGGGCGCGTCGCGGTTCTGCATGGGCGCGGCGTGGCGCGAGGCGCGCGACGGCGAGGAATTCGACCGCGTGGTCGCTATGGTCGAGGGCGTCCGTACGCTAGGGCTGGAAACCTGCGTCACGCTGGGTATGCTGAAAGAACATCAGGCCAAACGATTGGCCGAGGCGGGATTAACGGCCTATAATCACAATCTCGACACCAGCCCGGAATTTTACAACGAAATCATCACCACCCGCGATTACAAGGATCGGTTGGAAACCCTGCAACATGTGCGCGAGGCCGGAATCTCCGTCTGCTGCGGCGGCATCATCGGCATGGGCGAGACTTTGCGTGACCGCGCCGCGATGCTGCGGGTTCTGGCGACGATGAACCCGCATCCCGAAAGCGTGCCGGTCAATGCGCTGGTCGCCGTCAAGGGCACGCCTTTGGAAGAGCAACCGCCCGTCGATCCTTTGGAGCTTGTGCGCATGTGCGCCGTGGCGCGGATCACGATGCCGCTGGCTCGTGTCAGACTCTCGGCGGGACGTTCGAACCTCAGCCGCGAGGCGCAGGCTTTGTGCTTTATGGCCGGAGCGAATTCGATTTTCTACGGCGAGAAATTGCTCACCACCGCGAATAACGACGCCGCCGATGATCGTGCGATGATTGAGGAATTGGGATTGCGCGTCGAAGCACAGGCCATTACTTAGGCAGCGCGAAACCCCTGCGCCACAAGATAGGTTTCGGAGGATTCGGCGCGGCTGGCCGGAGGTTTAACGTGGCGGACTTTGGCGAAGTGCTTTTTAAGCATTGCCAGCACGTCCTTTTCCGCTCCGCCCTGAAACAGCTTGCAGACGAATGCGCCGCCGGGAGCCAAAACCTCCACGGCAAAATACGCCGCGACCTCGGCCATCGCCATGATACGGATATGGTCGGTGCGGGCGTGACCGGTGGTCGAGGGTGCCATGTCGCTCAGCACCAGATCGGCCTGACCGCCGAGTACCTTTTTAAGTTTGTCCGGCGCGTCATCGGCGAGAAAGTCGAGCTGAAGAATCTGAACGCCTTCCAGCGGCTCCATCGGCAGGATATCGAGCGCGACAAGCTTGCCCTGTTTGCCGATTTTATCCGCCACCACCTGCGACCAACCTCCGGGCGCGGCGCCGAGATCGACGACGCGCAAACCGGGACGCAGCAGGCGAATCTGCTCATCGATCTGCATGATCTTGAACGCCGCGCGCGAGCGGTAGCCCTGCTCCTTCGCCGCCGCGACGTAAGGGTCGTTCAACTGGCGCTGCAGCCACTGGCGCGAAGATTCCGAACGCGATTTTTTCGCCTTAACCCACACGGTCTCGCGACGCCGCGACTGTATCCCCTCCGTGTCGCGGATCATTTTTGAACTTTTTTTCTTCATCGATAAAACCCGTCCTTCGCCGCATGCCGCAATGCTATAGGCCAATTTGGGTGCGCGAACAACGCCCCGATCGGCGGCGCCACGCCCAGAACGCAAATAAAAAGTTGGACGGCATACTATGGGCATGCATAGATATCGTGTTGGTCCAATCATTATGGTTTTTGCACACGATGCCCGCGAACATTAAGGAAAAAATTAAGCATCTGCTGCAAAAGGTCTATTTCCTTTACGCGCGCGACCTGGACGTAAGCGCCGGAGACGGCCCCATCGTCGTCATAGCCCCGCATGCCGATGACGAAACGCTTGGCTGCGGCGCAACCATCGCGCGATTGCGCGCGACGGGGCGGCGTGTACGCATAACGATCGTGACGGATGGCGCCGCCTCGGTTTCCGCCAATTCCGTAGAAGCTAATAGCATCGTTGATCTGCGCCACAAAGAGGCTGTCCGGGCTGCCGAGATTCTTGGCGTTGCGCGCAAGGATGTCATCTTTCTCAATATTCCAGACGGAAACGCAGCAGCGCACGCTGATGAAATCGTCTCCGCTCTTGCCGGAATCATCAGGGAGTCCGCTCCCGCCCACATTTTCTCACCCTATGGACATGACCTGCACCCGGACCATCGCGCGGTCGCCGCTGCCGTTAACCGGCTGCGCCGCAATGGCGTGATCGTTTGCCCCGTTTATGAATATCCGGTCTGGTTCTGGCCGCGCATCGCCTTTTTGCATTTGCTTTTCCCGTTTCGCCTCGCACGACTGCGGCGCATCGCGACTGATGGGTTTCTTGCACGCAAGCGGCAAGCCATCGAGGGATATCGTTCACAATACGACGGGCTGAACAGAGCCAATGGCAACTTTGTTTTTCCACCCGGCTTTGTCGAGCTTTTTCTAACGCCGCACGAGATTTTCTTCGAGCAAAAACCTGACCACCCAGCCTCCAAGACCGTCGCACCGCGAGAAAGCTGATGCAGCCGTCGCAAAAAATGTTATCCTGCAGCCTCCTCTGGGACTAACATCATGCCCAAAATATCCATCATCATCGCGACGCTGAACGGCGAACAAACCCTGAGGAAGGCCATCGAGTCGGTGCAACACCAGACGATGAACGACTTCGAGATCATCGTCGTCGACGATGGTTCAACCGACGGAACATACTCGCTCGTCTCATCCATGGCCGCAAGCGATGCGCGCCTCCGCTGCGTGCGTATGGAGAAAAACGTCGGCGTCGCAGCAGCGCGCAATGCCGGACTTGACTCCTGTACCGGGGAATGGATTGCGATCCTCGATGCCGACGACTGGTACAAGCCGCAACGGCTTGAAAGGTTGCTGGCCGAGGCCGAAACCCGTCAGGCCGATTTTGTCGCCGACAACCTGCTGGTCTTTGACCATGCGCGCGGCGAGGTCGTTGACCGAACGCGGTTTGGCCCCCCCAACGTCGTGATGCCGCTTTCCGCCCGGTTTTATTTCGACGGCGACACCCCCCTTACCCGTTATCCCATGGGACTGATGCAACCGCTGATGCGTCGGCAGTTTCTTGAAGATCACAGTATCCGCTACGATTCGACACATCGCATCGGCGAGGATTTTCTGATTGTCGCGGATATGCTGATGCAAGGCGCGCGGGCATTCATCGTCCCTGAGGCCGCTTACGTCTATGTGCACCGCATTTCACCGACGACGCGCAAGATCTCATCGCAATCGCACTCGGGGGATACGGGCGTGTTCACGATGATCGCGCGCGGCTGCAACGAGGTTATGAGCCGGTACAGCCAGATCGCGCCCGACGCGCTGCAGGCGCTCGAACGCCGCAAGCGCCTGTTCGAGAGAGCCAACGAATACCAGAAAGCGCGACAAGCCATGCGTGAAAAACGGCTGGTTGCCGCTTTGCGGCTGGCGATTTCAGAGCCCATTATTGCTGTCATGGCCATGCAGATCATTATGGGCGTGGTCGGCGCGAACGCGCGCTGTTTCCTCGGTTTACACCGCCGGTTTGGCTGAACTATTCAGCAAGCGCCTGTCGATTTCTCACGACACCACCTTGCCCGGAAACCATAATCGTCCCTGTTTGTCTTCGACCTCGACCAGCCAAACATCGGGATCGAAACGCGCTTGCTGCTCCATATAACGGTCGGCATCAGCCTCCGGCATCGGATCAATCTTGCTGACGGGACTCCACACCAGATCGTCGCCGAAACGCGCCTGCGTGAACACCCGCGCCGTGCCGTCGAGACGATTGATCTTGAGGACGATCACGCCGCTCGCGTCGTGGCCGTGGCGCACGATCGTGATCGGCACGCCTTGCTGCGCGGCGATGCGCGTCTGCGCGTTGATCATCATGTCGGTAGGAAGATCCATCATGTCAGCGGCAGAGCGGCGATCGCGCCGTCGCGGATTTCAACCACCCGCTCCATGCGCCGCGCTAGATCGATGTTGTGCGTCGCCATCAACAAGGCAAGTTTTTCGCCCGCCACCAGATCGTTCAGAACCTCAAACACATGATCGGCGGTTTCGGGATCGAGATTGCCGGTCGGCTCATCCGCGATCACGATCTTGGGTTTGTTCGCCAACGCCCGCGCCAGCGCGACGCGTTGTTGCTCGCCTCCCGACAGACGGGCGGGACGGTGATCGACGCGCTGCGCCAGACCG
This sequence comes from uncultured Pseudomonadota bacterium, assembly GCA_903875345.1. Lineage (GTDB taxonomy): Bacteria > Pseudomonadota > Alphaproteobacteria > UBA9219 > UBA9219 > CAIQVS01. Next base: position 12,287 of record CAIQVS010000403.1, read on the forward strand.
ACGAGGCCAAGCAATTCCAGCGCGCGTTTTTTGGCCGCGTCGCGCCCGACGCCCGCGAGCATCTGCGGCAGCATAACGTTTTCGCACGCCGAAAATTCCGGCAGCAGATGATGAAATTGATAGACGAAGCCGATCGCCTGACGGCGCAACAAAGTGCGGCCCGTATCGTCGAGCCGCGAGGCGTCCTGACCATCGGCCATGATCGTCCCCGCATCCGGTCGTTCAAGCAACCCGGCGATCTGCAGAAAAGTCGATTTGCCGGAACCGGACGGCCCAATTAAGGCCACGCGCTCACCGGCATGAATGGCCAAGGAACAACCGCGCAGGATACGCAACGGCCCGGATTCTTGCGAAAAGCTTCGTTCTATTCCAACAAGTTCGAGGACGGCTTTATTCATACCGCAGCGCCTCAACCGGATCGAGCCGCGCCGCGCGCCATGACGGGTAGAGCGTCGCGGCAAAAGACAGGCCGAGCGCCATCAGAACCACTTGCGCGACATCGTGATTATCAACCACCGACGGCATGCGGGTGAGGAAATAAACTTCCGGCGAGAACGGATCGGTCTGGGTTAACATCTGCACCACCTGCCGCACTTCCTCGATATGGTGCGCGACGAACAGCCCCAGCGCGACGCCGAACAAAGTCCCGACCGTGCCGATACAGGAGCCGTTCAGAAAGAAAATCCGCATCACCATGCCGCGCGTCGCGCCCATCGTGCGCAGAATGGCGATGTCGCGCCCCTTGTCCTTCACCAGCATGATGAGACTGGAGATGATGTTAAACGCGGCAACGAGGATAATCATCGTCAGGATCAGGAACATGACATTGCGTTCGACCTGCAAGGCGGTCACGAAGCTGGAGTTATTCTGTTTCCAATCGAGCAAGCGATACCCCGACCCGCCAATCGCCGCGACGACATCGCCGCGCAGGGATTCGAGTTTGTAGGGATCGCGCACGAAAATCTCCAGCGCCGAGACGCCCGCGCCGGTGCTGAAGAAAATCTGCGCCGCCGCCAAGGGCATAAAGACGAAGCTGTTGTCATATTCGAACATGCCGACATCGAAGATCGCCGCGATTTTATAGGCGCGCAAGCGCGGCGCGGAACCGAACACCGTGCTTTTGCTGACGGGAGAAATCAGCGTCAAAGACTCGCCGACATGCAAGCCCAGCCTATCCGCCATGCGCACGCCAATCGCGATCTGGTCGTCGGCGAAATCATTAAGCGAACCATGCGCGATATGCTCAGAGATGCTGGTGCGGCGGCGGATCGATTCCGGCAGAACGCCGCGCACATAAACGCCCGACGCCAAGCCATTGGCGCTGACCAGCGCCTGTCCCTCCATCGTCGGCGCGGCTTCGACCACGCCCGGAACGGCGCGAACACGCTCCAGCATCGGCTGATAATCATAAAGCGATCCGGCGGCGGCGTAGATATTCATATGACCGTTGAGGCCAAGCACGCGCTGAAACAGCTCGGCGCGAAAGCCGTTCATCACCGACATGACGACGATCAGCGTCGCGACGCCAAGCCCGATGCCGATCAGCGAGAACCACGTGATGACGGAGATAAACCCCTCCTGCCGCCGCGCGCGCAGATACCGCATCGCCACCATGCGTTCGAAGGGAGAGAAGATCATCAATACGCCCGTGCGAAAATGACATCCTGCGTCGCGGGATCGCCGGTGAGGACGCACACTCCGGTCTTGCCGTCCTGATCGAAGGGAACGCAGCGGATCGTGACGCCGAGTTCGTCGAGCATGGCCAGCGACTTCGGATCGCCCGACCATTTGGCGCGAACGACGCCCTGCCCTCCGGCAAAGCTGTTGTCGGCGTCCTTGCTGAAATACTCGACGAAGGCGGCCTTGGTCGTGATGTCGGTGACGGTGCGTTGACGCTGGAACGCCAAAGCCTGATCGAACAACGATTGCTGAATCGCCGCCAATTCCGCCGCCGCGTTGCCGATAAATTCCTCGCGCACGATGAAACGCTTGCCTTCGGACATTTTATCGCGGCGCATGACGCAAACCTTGCCGCCGTCAACGTCGCGCGGCCCGATTTCCAGCAACAACGGCACGCCCTTCTTGATCCATTCCCATTTTTTGTCGGCACCCGCGATGTCGCGCGCGTCGAATTTCACGCGCAACGGCTGGCCTTCATAGGTCACGCCCTTCAGCGCCGCCGTCAGGCTTTCGCAATAAGCCATGACTTTTTGTTTTTCAGCTTCGTCGCGCATGATCGGCGCGATCACGATCTGCCACGGCGCAACGCGCGGCGGCATCCGCATCCCGTCATCGTCGGCATGAGTCATCACCAAAGCGCCGAGCAAGCGCGTTGACACGCCCCATGACGTGGTGTGCGCGAACGCCTCCGTCCCCTCGCGGGTCTGGAATTTGATGCCGATGGATTTAGCGAAATTCTGACCAAGATAATGCGACGTTCCGGCTTGTAACGCGCGCCCGTCCTGCATCATCGCCTCGATACTAAAGCTGTTGACCGCGCCGGGGAAACGCTCGTTCGCGGTTTTCTCGCCGGGGATAACGGGAACGGCCAGCACGTCCTGAGCAAAATCGCGATAGACATCGTGCATGCGGCGCGTCTCGACCATCGCGTCATCGAACGTCTCGTGCGCGGTATGCCCTTCCTGCCACAGAAATTCCGCCGTGCGCAGCAGCAAGCGTGGCCGCATTTCCCAGCGCACGACATTCGCCCATTGGTTCAGCAGCATCGGCAAATCGCGGTAGGATTTGATCCATTTCGCCATCGCCTCGCCGATCACGGTTTCCGAAGTCGGGCGGATGACGAGCGGTTCCTCAAGCTCGCCGTCGGGGATCAGCTTGCCGTCCTTCATCGCCAGACGGTGATGCGTGACGACGGCCATTTCCTTGGCAAAGCCTTCGATATGTTCGGCTTCCTTCTGGAAATAGCTGATCGGAATGAACAGCGGGAAATAGCAATTGTCGTGGCCTGTCTCCTTAAAGCGACGATCGAGATCGCGCTGCATCAGCTCCCACGCGCCATAGCCCCACGGCTTGATGATCATGCAGCCGCGCACGCCCGACATCTCGGCCATGTCGGAGGCGCGCACCACCTGCTGATACCATTGCGCGTAATTGTCGGCGCGCGTCGGGCTGATCGCGGTTTTCACGGGCTGGGGTTTCGGGGTCTGTTTCGGTAGAACGGCGGTCATTGTTGATCTCGCGGGGTTAAATGTCCGCGAGACCATATCAAACCCCGTCAACAAAGCCAACAACAGCTGTGGCTACTGATGCCGGTAAAGCACTGGAAGTTGAAGAAAGCGCGGTGGCATTCCCCTCCCCCTGCGGGAGGGGTTAGGGGAGGGGGAGTAAAGTTTGGAGCGTTGCTTCAGAATATGAAGCATATCTCCCGGTCGTTCTCCCCCCTCCCTATCCCTCCCCGCGAGGGGGAGGGAACCATACCGCTTGCGCTTCACCTTTTCATTCTTATCCTACTTAATAGGATACGATTACTTATCCGCCCTCATACACAGCACCGCGAGATTGTCCTGCTGCGTATCCGACAAAGGCTGGCCATTGAAAGTGACGCGGTCGCCCTCAACCGTCAGCGTTCCAAATTGCGCCTCCGTTCCCGGACCAAGCTGGTTGGCGGGAGTGGCGTTGGCGTTAAGATTCAGAACCTTGGCCAGAGACACCGTCACAGGGATATTGATCTTCTCCGGCAGTTTAATCGGATTGTTGCCGCCCGGCAGATCGGCGGGCGCGACGGCGTTGCCGTTCACGTCAACTCCGGGCCGATAAGCGACATCGGCGTCCGGCGTGTGTTTGACGAGAGCATTACATAATGAGGAATCAAGCGCGGGCGTGTCGGCGGCGTGGGCGGGGCGCGGCGGGGCCACAAGAAACGACATCAACAGAATAACGAACACATAACAACAAACGTCATTCCGGACGATTTTCTCTTCGGGCAGCGAAGCTGAACGAAAGAAAATTGATCCGGAATCCAGTTGGCCTATTGGACAGAAATGCTCTTGTCGAAACGCAAACTGGATTCCAGAAAAAATCGCATTTTTGCAAAAGCAAAAAAGCGATTTTTCCGGAATGACGTTACCGGAGAGGCTGTGCTTCATTCCACCCCTCCTCACCCCGCCAAACTCTTCCGCGCGGCTTCGAGTTTTTGCAGCATCGCCTCGGCTTCCGCCTTGCGGGCGCGGTGTTCATCGACGATCTCGGGCGGCGCGCGATCGACGAAATCCTTGTTGCCGAGCTTGCCCTCGATTTTACGAATTTCCGCCGTCCATTTTTCGGTTTCCTTACTTAGGCGTCCGCGTTCGGCATCAAGATCGATGATGTCGGCGAGGGGAAGCGCAACCGTCACGTCGCCAAGCACGATCTGCGCCGCGCCTTTCGGAATTTCGGTTTCTATCGAATAGGGAATCCCGTCATCCACCAAACGCGCCAGACGCACGATGTACGATAGATTGGCCTGAATGCGATCAACGATTTCCTTGCCGGGATTTTTAACCAGCAACTTGATTTTCGCCGCAGCAGGAACGTTCAGCTCGACACGCGTCGCGCGGATTTTCTCGATCAGTTCCTTGACCCAATTGATGTCGGTCGGAACGATCAAGCTCTCAGGCAGTTTCGGCCATGTTCCGGTGATGAGCATATCGCCGCCGACAGATTGCGCCCAAAGCTCCTCGGTGACATAAGGCATAACGGGATGCAGGATATGCAGCATCTGGCCAAACACCCACGCTGTCGTCGCGCGGGTTTCGGCTTTGGCCGCTTCATCCGTTCCCATCAAGATCGGCTTGGTGAATTCCAGATACCAGTCGCAAAAAATGTTCCAGACGAAGTCATAAGCCGCCGAAGACGCAAGATCAAAACGATACTCGTCAAAACATGCGGCGACCTTATCAGCCGCGAGTTTCACCTCGCCGACAATCCATGCGTTGACGGGCTGTGTGACTTTCGCCGGATCGAAACCCTTGACCCATTTGCACTCGTTCATCTCGCAGAAACGCGCGGCGTTCCAGAGTTTGGTGACGAAATTCCGGTTGCCTTCGATGCGGCTGGTGGCGAGGCGAATATCGCGTCCGGGCGTCGATAAATTCGCAAGCGTATAGCGCAGCGCGTCGCAACCGTATTGAGCGATGACGTCGAGCGGGTCGATGACGTTGCCCTTGGTCTTCGACATCTTCTGGCCTTTTTCGTCGCGCACGAGCGCGTGGATATAGACCGTCTCGAACGGCGTTTTGCCGGTGAAGTGCAGCCCCATCATCATCATGCGGGCAACCCAGAAAAAGATAATGTCGAAGCCGGTGACCAGAACGTTGGTCGGGTAGTAACGTTGCAGAGCGGAGAGCGACGTTAGCGCCTCCCTCCCGCTTGCGGGAGGGATTGAGGGAGGGCTGGATACGCCGGGAACAGATGTTGACCCGCCCGCCCCTAACCCCTCCCGCAAGCGGGAGGGGGACTCCACCGCTCCCTCTTCTTCAGGCCACCCCAACGTCGAGAACGGCCACAGCGCCGACGAAAACCACGTGTCGAGAACGTCTTCGTCCTGCGTCAGTTCGACCGCTTTGCCGTATGCATTCACAGCTTCGGCATGCGCTTTCTCGGCGGTTTCGGCGACGAACGCCTTGCCGTCCGGCCCGTACCACGCCGGAATGCGATGCCCCCACCAGAGCTGGCGCGAAATGCACCAAGGTTGAATGTCGTTGAGCCACGCGTAGAAGGTATTTTCCCACTGCTGCGGCACGAATTTGGTTTTGCCGGTACGGACGGCATCAATGGCTTTTTCAGCCATAGCCTTCACGTCGCAATACCACTGCTCGGACAGCCACGGCTCGATCACGACGCCCGAACGGTCGCCATGCGGGACGGCGTGGGTGATGTTTTCGATCTTGTCGACGAGACCAAGCTCCTCCAGATCGGCGATGACTTTCTTGCGCGCCGCGTAGCGGTCGAGGCCGCGAAACGATTCCGGCACATTGTCGTTCAACCGCGCATGCGCGTCGAACAGATTGATCAGGCCGCCGTCCTGCTGCTTGGTAAAACATTCCTCGTGGCGGTGGCGTTTCCAAACTTCGAAATCGTTGAAGTCGTGCGCGGCGGTGATCTTGACCGCGCCGCTGCCTTTTTCAGGATCGGCGTATTCGTCGCCGATGACGGGTATAAGACGGTTCGCCAGAGGCAGCATCACCCATGTGCCGATGAGATGTTTGTAGCGTTCGTCCTTCGGATTGACCGCCACAGCGCCATCGCCGAGCATCGTCTCAGGCCGCGTCGTCGCGATGCAGAGGAACTGCGTCGGGTCGTCGGCGAGCGGATAACGGAAGTGCCACATATGGCCTTTGACTTCCTTCTGCTCGACTTCAAGATCCGACACCGCCGTCAGCATCTTCGGATCCCAGTTGACGAGGCGCTTGTCTTTGCGGATGAGCCCGGCGCGGTACAGCTCGACAAATTCATGCGTCACGGCGCAGCTCAGGCCTTCATCCATCGTGAAGCGTTCGCGCGACCAGTCGCAGGACGCGCCGAGCCGCCGCAGCTGCTTCGTGATCGTGCCGCCCGACTCCGCTTTCCATTCCCAGACCTTTTTCAGAAACGCTTCGCGTCCCATCGCGCGGCGATCCATGTTCGATCCTTGCGCCGCGAGTTGGCGCTCAACCACCATCTGCGTCGCGATGCCCGCATGATCGGTTCCGGGTTGCCACAGCACATCCCTCCCGCGCATGCGCTGATAGCGCACGAGGGTATCCTGCAACGTAAACGTCAGCGCGTGCCCCATGTGCAGGCTGCCGGTGACGTTCGGCGGCGGCATCATGATCGTGAAGGGCTTCCGCGCGGGATCGACCGCGCCGCGAGTCATGTCGCAGGCAAACGCGCCGGATTTCTCCCAGCGTTCGTAAATCTTGGCCTCAGTCGCGGCGGGATCGTAGGTTTTATCGATGGGCATAATAGGTATTTCTCCTGACCGCCCCGTTATAACGGTTTGGGCGCAATTCTCAAATCCTTCAGTATTTCCAGCAACCAAAGTCGTACGACGCCTCCGTTAATCATAACTGGCCAACAGATATACGGTTCATCACGCGCGCAATTACATAATTACTTTCGTCATGTCCCTGTATAATGGCGGCCTGTTTTGGAACGGATATATTCACTGACGATGGCTGATATTCCCATGATTTACGTCAGGCAGGGCGGCGCAGAACGATCAAGAAACGGCGCAGGCCTTTTCAGCGACAGCCACGTCCAATGCTATAATGCCCTTGTCATCAATCTCGGCGCCAGAGAGGCGTTGATGATGCATGTCTGGGAAGGCGGCTATGGTGGCGGATTAAGCATTGGGCAGAGAGACACTCTTGAGGATTTTCTTATACCGTCTGGAAACAAAATCGTATTTATCGCGGAAGGCGA
>CAIQVS010000404.1 GCA_903875345.1 uncultured Pseudomonadota bacterium
GCCGCGCTTCCACGGCCGTTGTTCCCTGGCCGGGCCACCGGACGCGGCGGCTTCGGCCCCAAAGCCACCGGCGTGGACCATCAGCAGCGCATGGCCATCTATGGTTTCCAGCATCGCCATGCGCTGCCAGCGCAGCCAGTGGAGCATGGCCGCACGGTCGCTCGCTTGCAGGATCTCGTCGAGCGTGTCGCTGCGGCTCGGCGTTCGCGCACCTTCGGCCAGCGCCAGCAGGTGCAGGTCATGGTTGCCGAGCACCGCTTGCGCCGCTGCTCCGTATTGCATGAGGCGGCGTAGCGTGGCCGCAGATTGTGGACCACGATTGACCAGGTCGCCCAACAGGTGGAGCGTGTCGCGGCTTGGCGAGAACGAAATTTCATCCAACAAGCGCTGCAATGCGTCATCGCAACCCTGGACGTCGCCAATCAAGTATTGAGAGATGGCGTCTGTCCTTTCATCCATTTTCTGTAGGCCTGCTGTAGTCGGTCCTTCCTCGTGCCGGTGGATTTTTCGATAAGGGCTATCAGGGCGGTTACCAGTACGTTGGTATTGGCGATTACAGCCAGTTCAGCTTGAGCTTCTGGCGACGGTGTTTTTACGCCGTTTTTCCAGTTGCTTACAAGTTGCGGATGTACGTCCATGTGCTCGGCTAGCTGGCGAAATCCGCCTCGTGTCTTCGCGGCAGCATTGACCAATTCCTTGATCCGTAGGTGGTCCGGATTGCCGGCCGGCAGTTTTATTTCAGTTTTTGCTTGCATAACTAATCCTCCATGGTTTACATTACGACTAATCCGTGCTGGTTTACTTCTAAACCGTCACGGGTTAATCATAAACTTTCTGGAGCCGTCATGTCTAAATTGTTCAACGAGGCCGAAGTTCAGAGCATATTTTGCTCTGTCACTGGTCACTCTGTTTGTGGTCCCTCCGATGTAAATTCGGCGGCTCCTGCTGTGACGGCTCCGGCTGTTGATGGTCGGGGGGTCCACATCCCTTCGTTGTTCTGTGGTCCTCTTCGGTCGCATGACTCCGGTGTCTACATTCCGTATCACTGCCTTACTGGCACTGGCATTGCTTGCGACTGCATTCGCTCTGATTTCTCTGATGATTTTTGTTCCGAGTTTGTTTCGCAAGCTTTGGATGCTCCTGATTGTCTTGCTGCGGGTTCTTCTCATGCGCTCACGTATGGTCGTTATTCCTGTCACGCTATTACTCGTTTTTCGCGTGGTGCTGGCTTATGAGCGCGGCGGCTGGTCTTCCGATCTCTGGCATTGAGGCACTGGCCCGTTCTGCTCGGCTTAAGGCTTCTGCTCAGGCTCGTCGTGATTGCTATCCGAGGGTTTGTTGCATTTACCGTGGTCAATACATGGAATTTATGTTTCGTTCGCTCAATGAGGCTGCTGTGCTGCGTCAATGGGCCTTGGCGGCTGGTGCGTCCTCTGTGCAGGTCTTTGCATGAACTCAGCCTCTAGCCTTCTTCAGAGGGCTATGGGCCGCGCTTATGCGGTGTTTAAAGGGGTAAACCATGGCTAAACAATTCACGTCTTTGCTGCAAGTTCTCAAGGTTGATGATGTCGAAAAGAAGACTGGCAAGGATGGTTCCGAGTACACCATTCACACGGCGCAATGCGCGTTGCTTTCTGACGATGGCGTCCTTGAAAAAGTCGGGGCGCTGCGTATCCCTGAGCGTATGCGGGAGTCTGTCAAGGTCGGTACGTTTCAGGCTTCCTTTGCTCTTGAGGTCGCACAGTGGGGTAAGTCCAAGGGTGAGGTTATGGCGGCTCTTGTGGGCCTTGTTCCGGTGTCGCTCAAAGGGGGGGCGAAGTCGGCCTAGAGATTTCAGCCGATAGGGTGGCATCGTCGGGAGACGCCCTGCCCTATGGGCCGCAATTTCGCGGTTTTTTCGAGAAAATATCATGAACAAAATTCATGTTGCCCGCGTGGCTTTGGTGTCTGGTCTGTCTGCCGTTGGCGCTGGTGCTATGGCTGCGGTTCCTGCTGAGGTTACTACTGCTCTGTCGAGCATTGGCACTGATGCCGGTACCGTTGCAACTGTTGTGCTTGTCGCAATCGTTGCGGTGTTTGCAATCAAATTTTTGCGCAAGGGCGTCTAAAAATGATTGCTGCCGCGCTGCCTTTGGTCATTCCTGTTTTAGTTGAAATGGGTGTGATGGGTGCGGGGGTTGCTGCTCTCGTGCTCGCAGCGTTGGCGTTTATGCGCTGGTACAAAATTTTAAAAAGCGCAGTCTCATGAGCTATCAAGTCGATTCTGCTTGCTATTCCACTGCGATTGCTGCGGCTCAAGTTTCAGCTGCGAAGTCTCAAGGCTCCATCGTTCAAGCTGGCGGTGAGTCTTACATGGTTAGCGTTTCAGCGGTGACGTCTTCATCAATTACTTATGCGTTTACGCCTGTGGCTTCTGGTTCTGCGTTTACGGTTGCTACGGCTTACTCTGCGCAGCCGTGCAATATGCTGGGGGCGTCGGATGGTATGGCGATGGCTTGGGCCATAGCGGCGGCATGGATTGGCGTCTATTCCATCATGTTTATCGCTCGGGCTTTGCGGGGTGAGACGGGGGGCGACTATGGCAACGCCTGAATTTTGGGTAATTTTGGTCGCTCTTTTGGGGTCCGTATGGCTGCTCTTAAGGGGCTGATCTTTGCTTTTGCGGTGTTTCTGTCATCGTCGGCTTTTGCATCGTTCTCCGGCGTCTGTACTAATTCCGCTTCTTGCTATACCTGGACTAGTTCCAATAATGTTTCTATTTCCGGCACGGTTGAGGCAGTGTGCGCATATGAGGCTTCGCGGCTTGTTGCGTTTGGTTGGCCTGGTGTTGGCACGGCTTCTGTCGTTGGTACGCTTCCGGCTCTCAGTTGCCTAACCCCGACAGGCTACGGTCCTAATACTGCCGTTCCTAATCACACATTGCATGCGGCAAGTTGTCCGGCTGGTTCGACGCTGTCGGGTACTACTTGCACTTGTAATGCTCCGAAAATCGAACAGATTGATGGTGTTGGCGCTCATTACTGCGTTGCTGTTGCTGATGCTCCTAATTCTTATTGCGTCGATATGGCCAATACCGGCAAATATTGGATGCAATATCCGCTTGCCGCTGGTGAAAATGGTTTGTCCGGTCCCAGTGCGGCGGTTGGCGTGTATCTGTGCGACCCAGCTCCTGCTTCTGCCTCTGGCATTACTACTCCGGGTTGTGCGATGGTTGTTGCTTATGAGATCGGCATTCCGGGGTTTTATAAGGGGGGTTATGGTCGCTATACCGGCAAGGGTTGTACTCCTGGCACTGGTGACGGTTCTACTGATGCTACGGCTCCATCACTTGCGGCTAGTGCTCCTCCTGCTGGGCCGGGTAAGGGTGTTTGTAAACCCGGTTTTTTTATGGGTACTGTTAACGGCGTGACAGATTGTTATGGCAGTTCCAATTTTGCCGTTGCGGTTCCTATGACCGCTGCGTCGGGTGTCGGTTCGCTGCCGGTTGGTGCGCCTTCTACAGCTACTAACTCAACTACGTCTACATCTGTTGTTGGTGTTACTGCAACTACAGTCACGCAGTACTTTGATGCTTCTGGTGCTAAGGTTGGGGAGACTACAGCTACTGGTACGAAGGCTGGCTATTGCTCTCAAAATCCGTCTGCTGCCGTCTGTGCTGATTCTCAGCCTCCTGGTTTGTGTGCCGAGTACCCTGATATTCCTGCATGTAAGAAGCAATATGACCTCGGTACAGTTGCATTAATACCGGTTGTGAATACGCCGATAAACATGGCTATTTCTGCTGATACAGGGTGGGGTCCGTCTGCTGGTGGTGCGTGTCCTGCTCCTCGCACAATTACCGTTCTTGGCGGTAAAACTTTATCCTTTAGTTTTCAATATATTTGTAATTTTGCTAACATGATTAGGCCGATAGTTATTGGTCTTGCCTGGCTAACGGCTGCGCTGACGTTTCTTGGTTTTGGGAGGAAAGCGTAATGCTTGATGATATCGGCGCGTGGCTGTCCACGATAACGTGGCCTTTGGTGTCGCGTGTGTTCGCTGCGCTAGGTCTTGGCACTGTGACCTATACCGGCGCATCTGCTGCTCTCAGCTCTGCTCTTAGTGCTGCTAAATCGGCCTTTGCTGGCCTCTCTGGGGAGGTTTTACAGATCATGGCTATGACTGGTTTTTTTGATGCCATGGCTATCACCGCAGGGGGCATGATTTCCGCGCTGACGTGGCTTGTTTTAAAGCGGTTTGCTCTCCAGTCTGGTACATGATTACCCTGATTACTGGTGCACCGGGGGCCGGCAAAACGGCTGCTCTGGTTTCCATGCTGGAAATGCTTAGTAAAGATCGTCCGTTGTACGTCAATGGCATACCAGATCTGACTATCGAGCATTTCCCTTTATCTGATGATGATTTACGGGACTGGCCTAATAAAATTCCCGATGGTGCTTGTGTTGTCTCTGATGAGGTTCAACGGCTTTGGCGTCCTCGCCCACCCGGTTCAAAGGTGCCTGTTGAATTGCAAGCGTTTGAGACGCATCGGCATCATGGTTTAGATTTCTACTTCATCAGTCAGAAGCCAGCTCTCGTCGATAAAAATATCCGTGATTTGGCCGGTCGTCATGTTCACTTGCGCGATATTGGTATTTTGGGCCGGTGGTGGTATGAGTGGCCTGAGACCGCCGATAACTGTACTACCGGTTGGAAAAATGCACCGCTCAAGAAGCGTTACACCTTGCCAAAGGCTATCTTTGGGTCTTATAAGAGTGCGTCCCTGCATGTCAAGCCAATACGTTCTTTCCCTCGTATGCTGCTATTGCTTGTCGTTGCTCTGCTTCTTTTGATTGGCTTTGGCTGGCGA
>CAIQVS010000405.1 GCA_903875345.1 uncultured Pseudomonadota bacterium
CACGCCTGTTCGGTTCGGCGCTTTTGATGTCGATTGTACCGGCGGCCATCTCTTACACCCAGCAACAGAACCAACCCACAACGCTCTATGGAACTCAAAGTTTCAGCGGCGCTCTAAGCGAATCCCTCGGACAACAGATTGGGCAAGCGACAGCACAGGTGATCTCTAAAAATTTGAATATCGCCCCAACTCTGGAAATACGCCCGGGGTACAGGTTCAACGTGATGGTTACAAAGGATCTGACTTTTTCCAAGCCTTACGAACCGTTTGACTATTAGTCAGAAGCGAGAAAATCATGAAGAATTCTCTAGTCCGGTACTTTGCCGCCGCACTTTTGGTGATCTGCTTTTTTTGCCCACCCCGAGCATATGCTCAGGGCATTCCGGTTATCGACGCTTCTTCTTTGGCGCAAATTGTCTCGCAGGGTCTTCAACAGATCCAACAATACCAGACGCAGCTGCAACAATACGAGAACCAGCTGCAAAACACGGCAACGCCATCTTCCTACACGTGGGATCAGGCGGTAAATACCATGACTCAATTGAGGAACAGCATTGACACCCTCAGCGGATATACAGCCAGCTATGGGGGTCTCAATAATTACCTGAATAACTTTCAAGACACAGATTACTACACGACCTCGCCCTGTTTTAGCGGCAGCGGTTGCACCCAAACGCAGCTGAGTACCATCCAAACCCAACAGCGTTTTGGTTCTCAAGTTCAAAAAGACTCTCTTGATGCTGAGGTTAACGGTCTTGTTCAGCAACAAAACGCCTTGGTTGCTGACGCGAACACCCTCCAGAATCTTCAGTCTGGCGCACAAGGCGCCACAGGACAAATGCAGGCCATTCAATATGCTAACCAGCTTGCAAGTCAGCAATCCAATCAACTTTTGCAAATTCGTGCCTTATTGATCGCCCAGCAGAACGCCGATGCAGCCCGAGCGCAAGTCATATCTGATAGGGAAGCTCAACAGGCAGCATCACATGCGGTGTTTACAGATTCGAGGATCAGAGTAACGCCCCAACCCCAAAATTGGCTCAACTTCAACAACTGATGGCAGCTCCTTCACTGCTCTTGAAGGGCCTTATCACGAGGAGACTATGATGAAAAAGATACATGCACTGGTCATGGCTTGCATTCTTCTGATGGCTCTAATGAGTTGCAAGAAAGATTCTCCACAAGAAAATCTTCCGGAAGCAAACAGTGCAAATTGCACAGATCAAGTCATCTCAAAGATCGAACCGAAAGAGGCGAGGGATACGTTCATCAGCCGATGCTCTAAACGGACAGATATAATTTCTCCTACCAAGAATCCTAAGAACTGGCTTGAATTCAATCGGTAAAGAAACATTCCATGCATCGTTTTACAAAATATTTCCTCGTTTTGGTGGCAAGCACCGTTCTGCTTTTTCCGACAGACGCTTTTGCCCAACTGACCAACCAAGGAATTCTCGACCAAGTTGCCACAGAGTTTTCCAACAAAGCCTCTTCTTGGCAGACTGCAATTTTAAGTGCTGCTTTACGTCTTTTCTATGCGCTAGGAACAATTTCGCTTGCATGGACAGGGGGAATGCTAATTCTGCGGAAAGCCGATTTCTCCGAATTTTTTGTTGAGTTCACAAGATTCATAATCTTTTTTGGATTCTTTCTCTGGCTGCTCAATAATGGGCCTGCCTTTGCCCTATCCATAGTTCAATCCCTACAACAATTGGGGGCACAGGCTTCCGGCACGACGGCTATTACTCCGTCTGGAATTGTTGATATCGGGTTCACTCTACTACATCAAACTCTTCAAAATTCCTCCGTGACCAGTCCGATCGATAGTCTTATCGGCGTTCTACTCACAGTGGGCGTTTTACTCTTTTTAGCTGCTATTGCTGCCAACATGTTGATGCTGATGGTCACAGCTTGGGTCTTAATGTACGCGGGAATATTCTTTCTTGGCTTTGGCGGTTCAAGATGGACTTCCGATATTGCCATAAACTACTACAAAACCGTCCTCGGCATCGCCTCTCAACTTTTTGCGATGATTTTATTGGTTGGTGTAGGAAATGATTTGCTGACCGTTTTTTACGGCAAGATGAACACCGGACAGCTGAATGCCGAAGAACTCAGCGTGATGCTGGTCTTCTGCTTTGTGCTTATGCTCCTCACAAACAGAATCCCGGCGTTGCTTGGAGGCATTGTTTCTGGTTCTGGAACCCACCATGCCTTGGGACATGGGTTTGGCATCGGTAGCGTTATCGGCGCTGCAGCGGTTGGCACTGCTGCCGCTAGCACCGTTTATCAGATGAGTAAGACGGCGGCTGGCAATGTTTTCGGGGGTGCATCGGCCGTAATGGCAGCAATGTCTCAAGCGTCTGAAAATGTCGGCGCTCAAAAAGATTTTCTTTCCAACTTTTCCAGCGGTGACGGCAACAAAGAGAGTGGCGAAAGTCCTTTGGGCGAAGCTATGGGGGGAGATAGGAACTCAGCGGGTTTTTCGGGCAAAGCTGGTCGTTTTGCGGCTGACACAGTCGCCAACCTAGCCAAGGGAACTTACACCGTAGGAAAAGAAGCTGTCCTGAACAAAATCAACGCGGCCAAAGAGAATATCCGCGGGACTGTCGGCGGCCAGATCGCAGAAGCTATAAGACCCTCTTCAGAAACATCAAGTCAATCTGATCCTAAAAATACTGATCAACCCGCTTCAACACCATCTTTCGGCGGAGACAGCCTGTCAGGATCAAATCTATCCAAAGAGTCGCAAGAAGAGGTTGCCACATTCCGGGACAAACAGACGTCATAACTGGTCAGAGAAATAACTCATGAAAAAAACTCTTTTTGTTTGTATCGCGCTTGTATCCGTGTCGTTATCTCTTCGTTGTGCTAAAGCTCAAGCGGTTCTTACAGGGGACACGGCCCTTGCTTGCGAAGCCATTCTTTGTCTTTCTTCCGGCGTTCAGCCTGGGGAATGCACCCCCTCCCTCAATCGGTACTTTGGGATTTCTTTTGAAGATTGGCTTGAGACCGTCCGTGCGCGACTAGCGTTTCTGGAACTGTGTCCGGTATCAAATCAATCGCCACCGATGACGTCACTCATTAACGCCATATCTAATGGCGCGGGACAATGTGATCCAACGTCCTTAAACGCAACTTTGCGCATGTGGTGCAACGTCTCAAACTATCAGGCCTACAATTATCAAGGCTACAATGCTGTTTGCATTTCCGATACTTTGCCTAATTACTGCTCGGCTTATTTTACAAACGCCTACACCAACTTTTCAAGCTATGCCCCACGTTACGTGGGAACCCCCGAAACGGGCGGGTATTGGGTCGCAGCTCAAGACTACAATGCGGCCTTGGCTTCGTACAACGCTACTGGCCGCGGGATAGTAAACTACTGGTGGCAATAATGCCTGTTGCAGACCTGCCCCCCTTCATCCACGAGCGCGTTGTCTGTTCGATTTCGGCGGCCGTGCAATACAACATTCCGGCAAACATCCTACTAGCTATCGCCGAAATGGAAGCGGGAAAACCCGGACAATGGGTTCAAAATTCCAACGGAACACAAGATATTGGCCCTATGCAATTCAATTCGGCTTACCTCGCCGAGCTTCACAAATATGGGATCACTGAGAGTGACGTGGCCACTTCAGGTTGTTACCCCTATTTTCTGGCCGCCTGGAGGGTGTACGAACACATTAAAAACGATAAAGGTGATCTCTGGACTCGGGTGGCTAACTACCACTCACACACCCCGAAATTCACCGCTTCCTATCGAGCTGCTCTACAAGTGAAAGCTGAGAAATGGGCCAACTGGTTAGAAACCTACTACGTCACGGTAGATGTTTCGAAGAAATAGTCCAGAAACATGAACTCAGGCAGATTTCAGACAAAAAAATGCCACGGCGTCTATCCGGCGTTGAATGTGGGGTAGGCAACTACACCGGAAACCGTGCAATTTTTGACAAAATGTGGTAGTCTTAGAAAGAGGTAAATATATGCACAAAAACCATACCAGTGAAGCAGCGACAGCCATTCGCGCCTTGGCCGAGCAACATAAAGTTGCATATTCGCCGACAGCGACTGACGCTTGGGCACAACATGTCACGCGTCTTGCGGGCGACGACGTTAAATTTGACGAAACAGAATTATTGTTAATCGCTTTGCAACGAGCAGGGTATATCAGCCGCACGGATGCTGTATTGATGCAGGCGAATTATCTCGCCCA
>CAIQVS010000406.1 GCA_903875345.1 uncultured Pseudomonadota bacterium
CTTTCTGCAGCGTATGCAATTCACTCGACGACATGCAGACATAGATCGCGCCTTTGCAGACGGTAAGAATGTTCACGCAAGCGTCGTAGAGAAACTTTTCAAAACCTTCGCCGAGATCGTCATTCAGGATTGCGCGATTTTTGCCACGCATTTTGTCTTTGGCTGTGTTGGCATAGTTCACGTTGTAGGGCGGATCGGTGAACACCATGTCGGCCAACGCGCCATCGAGAACCTTTTCCACATTTGCAAGCACCGTGCTGTCGCCGCAGAGCAAACGATGATTGCCGAGAACGTAAATATCACCCGGCTTGGTGACAGGATCGGCTGGAGCCTCCGGCACCGCATCTTCATCGGTGAGGCCAGCGGAACTATCTTCCAAAATGTTTTTTAGTTCACTGCCGTCAAAGCCAGTGAGGCCGAGATCGTAACCAGCCTCCTGCAAGTCTTTCAATTCGAGCGCCAGCAATTCATTATCCCATTCCGCCCAGGCGACCGAACGGTTGGCCAGTAAACGAAACGCCTTGATTTGCGCTTCCGATAAATCATCGGCAAGTGCTACGGGAACTTCAGTCATGCCGAGGCGTTGTGCCGCCTTGAGGCGTAAATGACCATCAATGATCGAGCCATCGGAACGCGCAACGATTGGGATGCGGAATCCGAATTCTTTAATCGCCGCTGTCATCTTATCGACGACAGCATCGTTCTTGCGCGGATTGCGCGCGTAAGGAATGAGCCGGTCGACCGGCCATGTTTCAACGGTCAGCACCTTCTAGAACCCCCCCCCTTTGTATTTTGGCCACGGACACGAAAAACCCCCAATCGGTCGCACCATCGATTGCGGGCAAAAATCAAACCCCCCGCCGCCTGTGCAGGCGGTTGTGGCACCCCCGATGAATTGCACGGAGGTTGTCGGGATGATCGGCACCACCTTGGCGCCGCTCGATCAAATGGTGTGCGGTGTCGGCGCCCGGCAGGCCGCAGACGTGGCAGATGCCACCGTCACGAGCGACGACGGACGCCGCCAGCTTGCGCCAAGCCTGCGCGCCATAAGACTTGTCCAGTTTATCGGTGCGGACGCGCTTTGCCGGTCGCCAGCCGGGTGGCCGGTGCAGCGGAGGCTTCCAAGGCATTACGTGCGGATTTTTTTGTTATGGATTGGGAATCTTATAGATACGCTTGCCACCCTGTGGCTTGTCGGAAACGATTTGGTAACCACGTTTCTTGGCCAGCGCATGCGAAATAGCGGCGCGCACCGTGTGCTTTTGCCAGCCAGTGGCGGCGACGATGTCGTCGATGGTGGCGCCGTCGGCGCGCGCGAGCAATTTTATGACCAACGACAGCTTGCTTTCCTTGGCCAGTTTCGGAGCGCTTTGCTCTTCGGGTGGCTTGCCATTGCCGACTGGATTGGCTTTTTTAACTCGCACCTTAGTTTTCGGAACAGATGGCTTTTTCGTTTTGTTTGTCTTTGGTTTGCTCATGATGGATTCCTTTCGCCAGCATGAACGCTTCATTCAGCGGGGTTATCCACCGAATAAGTAAGCAATCTTATGGCTTTCTGTGATGAACTTCGTCTTTATCGACGGCGTCGTATCCGTTATCAGCAATGGCATCAACGGCGACGAGATGCGTTGTCGTAGGATCATCGACACGACGCAGGCGCGCATGGATGCCCTGAGGCCAGATAAGAATTTCATCGACCTTCCATAATTTCCCGCGCGCGCCACCGCGCCGGAATGTTTGCCCGACTTCAATTTGCTGTTTCATGTTGCTTTCAGTTCAGGGGCCATTCGTATAACACGCGCCTCGCCTGAGCATGACCAGAATTTACCCAA
>CAIQVS010000407.1 GCA_903875345.1 uncultured Pseudomonadota bacterium
CGTCAAAGTCTGCCAGCCGTGGAATTTGGCGTGTGGCGACCAGTTGGATTCAAGATATGGGTTTCGTTATAGTCAGCCAAAAAGGAACCGATTGGCATGGTAATACCAATGAATGTATAGAGGATTCGACTGGTTATAGGCATGAACGTGGACGGTTTTCCTCTATAGCGAATATATATAAACTACAGATACTATCTAGCCATTAGGCATGATCTGTCTGTATGGTTTTAAACATAATGCCGTAAGGTGGAATATTGTCTCGCCATCCCACAACTGCATAGGAAACAAGTTAGATTTCCTAATTAAGCGTTTTGTAAAAATAAAACAGTTCAGCGACGATTCTGGAACAAATTGAGCTGACGCCGCGCGAGTCGGAATTTATAGGCTGGTTGACATTCAAACTAGTGCTTGTCCTAGACTTTTTCTTCCTTACTCTTTTGGTGTGCCACGGTTGTGGGTAATGTAGTAACCGTGATTCATTCGTTCCAGCCTCCACCGAGTGCCTTGTACAAGGTCACGAGGTTTTGCAGGCGCGATAGTTTGACGATGACCAGACCCTGCTGTGCGGCATAAAGGGTCCGTTGCGAATCGAGCACTGCGAAGTAGTTATCGATACCGCCCTGAAAGCGCATGTTGGACAGCCGGTAGGCATCGCGACTTGCCACTTCGAGTGCAACCTGTGCCTTCAACTGGTCAAGCAGCGTGTCACGAGACAAGAGGGCATTCGAGACCTCCTGGTATGCTGTCTGGATAGTCTTCTCGTAAGTTGCGAGGTAGAGATTTCTCTCCTCTTTTGCATACTCCAGATTGGCTGTGTTAGCTCCGCCCGTGAATATCGGCAAGGTGATCTGGGGGAAAAAGTTCCAGGCGCTCGATCCGCTGCCGAATAATCCAGAGAGTTGGGTGCTGGAGGTTCCATAAGACCCCGTCAGGGTGATGCTAGGGAAAAAGGCTGCACGGGCTGCGCCGATATTTGCGTTTGCGGCTGCAAGTTCGTGCTCGGCTGCCAGCACGTCAGGGCGGCGCGTCAGAAGTTCAGAAGGCACGCCAGCTGGTAAGTCCTCAAGCAATTGTTGGCTGTCGATGCTACCGTCCTTGGTTAGATCTTCCGGGATCGGTGCACCCAGTAAGAGACCAAGCGCATTGCGGTCTTTGCCGATTTGACGTTGATAGGACGCGAGATTGGCCTGCGCCGTATGCACTGATATCTCGGCCTGTCTAAGGTCAAGGGCAGTCGATTGATCCTCGTTGTAGCTCAAGAGAGTCAGTTCGTATGACGCCTTTTGACTATCGAGCGTAACCTGCGTTACATGCATCAATTCTTGGTCAGCAAGCAGCAGCAGATAGGCATTAGCAACTTCAGAGATCAGCGTAATCACTGCGCTGCGCTGGGTCTCAACCAAGCCAAGGTACTGCTGGAGCTTCTGATGATTCAGGCTCCGAATGCGGCCAAAGAAGTCGAGCTCAAAGGAGGTAAAACCTACTCCCAGACTGTAGATGCGTGAGATCGTTCGGCCAGTTCTAGATTCGCTCAACGGCACACGTTGTACGTCCTGTACTGCCGTTGCATCAATGGTCGGAAAAAGTTCAGCTCGTTGGATTTGGTAAAGAGCCCTTGCGGCTGCGACGTTAATGGCAGCAATGCGCGCATCCCGATTGTTGGCCAGCGATATTTCGATCAGCCGCTGCATCTCAGGATCGGTGAAGAACGCACGCCAGCCGATTTCGGACGCCTGAGTGGCAAGTTCATCCCCACTATTCTTGTCACTGCCCGACCAGCGATCAGCGACAGGTGGGATCGGACGTTCGTAATGCGGTTCTAGTGTGCACGCTCCGATCACAGTGAATGCTGCCAATACTGCTGCTCTCAGTAAAAAAAACCTATTCATGCCTTGGCTTCTGCGGTGCCGGATCGGCAGGAGCATCGCTGTCTTGCACCCGCTTTACCTTAAACAGTGTCAACACGGCGACGAAGAACACCGGCACGAAGAAGACGGCGAGTACTGTGCCCGAAATCATTCCGCCGATGACACCCGTTCCTATTGCGTTCTGGCCTCCTGATCCAGCGCCGCTCGATAGTGCGAGTGGCATGACACCGAGACCAAAGGCAAGAGAGGTCATGACAATCGGCCGCAGGCGCTGCTTGGCAGCATGCACGGTGGCGTCGGTCAGATGCATTCCGCCGTCGTATCTTTCCTTGGAGAACTCGACAATCAGGATTGCATTCTTGGCCGACAGGCCGACAGTAGTGAGCAAACCGACCTGGAAGAATACGTCGTTGTCGAGGCCGCGTAATAGGGTTGCTAGCACCGCGCCAAAGATGCCAAGCGGCACCACCAGCAATACCGCTACGGGAATCGACCAGCTTTCATAGAGCGCCGCCAGGCAAAGAAAGACCACGGTCAGCGAGATCGCATAAAGCACCAGAGTCAGCGAGCCAGCCAAGCGTTCCTCGTAAGATAGCCCCGTCCATTCGAAGTCGAATCCATGCGGCAGCTTCTTGGCGAGCTTTTCCATCGTGTCCAGCGCTGCTCCACTGCTCTGACCCTTAGCAGGCGCGCCGAGTATCTCGGCGGCCGGCACGCCATTGTATCGCTCTAGCTTGGGTGATCCTGAAACCCATCTGGCGTTCGCAAACGAGGAGAAGGGAACCATCTCTCCCTTAGCGTTGCGGACGAACCATGTGGTGAGTTCATCGGGCAACATACGCGAATTTGCCTCGCCCTGAATGAAGACGCGCTTGACGCGACCACGGTCGATGAAGTCGTTCACGTATTGTGACCCCCAGCCGGCAGATAGCGTGTTGTTGATGTCGGTCAGCGTGATACCGAGCGCACTTGCTTTTTCCCAATCTACTTCGAAGCGATATTGCGGCTCGTCATCAAGACCGTTTGCGCGAACCTGGAAAAGTCCGGGATTTCCCGAAGCCGCCGCAAGTAGCTGGTTTCGCGCGACCATCAGCGCTTCGTGTCCTTGATTGTCACGGTCCACCAGTTCGAAGTCGAATCCGGTAGCGTTGCCAAGTTCAAGCACCGCGGGTGGAGCAAATGCATAAGACTGGGCGTCCTGGATGTGGCTCGATAAGAATTGCTGTGTTCGCAAGGCGACTGCCTGCACCCGGTTCTTCGCACCGGACCGATCGCCCCAGGGTTTTAAAGACACGAACGCAATGCCCGAATTCTGGCCGCGACCCGCAAAACTGAAACCGTTGACCGTGAAGACGCTCTTGACCGTTGCCTTCTCCTTGTCGAGCAGATAGTCGGTGACTTGCCCGAGAACGCTGGCAGTGCGTTCCGAAGTGGCGCCCGGTGGTGCCGTCACCTGCACAAACATCACACCCTGATCCTCATCTGGCATGAAGGCGCTCGGTAATCTGGAATACAACACGCCCATCAACACTACGATGACGGCAAAGATAATCATCCATCGCCCCGTCCGTCCTGTCAGCCGCTTTACTCCTTTCTCGTAATGGTCATTGGTGCTGTCGAACCATTTGTTGAACCAGCCGAAGAGACCTTTCTTCTTCTTCTTGTCTTTCTTTGATTTTAGTAGTGTCGCGCACAGTGCTGGCGTAAACGTGAGCGCGACTGTCACCGACAAGAGCATCGCCGCGACCATCGTCACCGAGAACTGCCGATAGATCACGCCAGTAGATCCGCCGAAGAAAGACATCGGCAGGAAAACCGCTGTCAGCACCAGCGCAATACCGACCAGCGCGCCGGTGATCTGGGTCATCGACTTGCGGGTTGCTTCCTTGGCCGACAAGCCTTCTTCGTCCATGACGCGCTCGACGTTCTCAACGACCACGATGGCATCGTCGACCAGCAGCCCGATCGCCAGGACCATTGCGAACATGGTCAGCACATTGATCGAGTAGCCAAGTGCAGACAGGACGCCGAAAGTGCCGAGCAGCACGACCGGAACAGCGATAGTAGGGATGAACGTGGCGCGAATGTTCTGCAAGAAAAGCAGCATGACGAGGAAAACCATACCAATTGCCTCGAACAGCGTCTTGACAACGTCGGTAATGGATATCCGGATGAACGGCGTTGTGTCGTAGGGATACACGGCCTCCAGCCCCGCAGGAAAGTTTGGCCTCAGTTTTTCGATGGTAGCCTTCACGGCCGTCGCAGTTTCGAGCGCGTTGGCACCTGTTGCAAGCTTGACCGCGAGGCCGCTGGCCGGCTTGCCGTTGAACTTGGTGTCCGTTGAATATGACTGCGCATTGAGCTCGATACGGGCAACGTCTGACAAACGTACCTGCGATCCATCACTATTGACTTTGACCAGTATTTGCCCGAACTGCTTAGCTGTCTGGAGGCGACTCGGACCGATAATGGTTGCATTGAGCTGATTTCCTTTCACCGACGGCAGTCCACCGAGTTCACCGGCGGCAACCTGAACATTCTGTGCAAGGATCACATTGCTGATATCGACCGGTGTCAGGCTAAAATTGTTGAGTTTTACCGGATCCATCCAGATCCGCATTGCATACTGTGACCCGAAAAGCTGGAAGTCGCCTACACCTTTGGTTCGACTTATCGGATCCTGAACACTAGAGGCGATGTAGTCCGAAATGTCGGGACTGGTCATGCTGCCATCCTTGGACACAAACCCCACCACAACTAGAAAATTCTTGGTGGACTTGGCAACGCGGATGCCTTGCTGCTGCACCTCCTGAGGTAACAGTGGCGTGGCGAGGCTTAATTTGTTCTGCACCTGCACTTGGGCAATATCTGGATCGGTTCCCTGCTCGAAGCTGAGGGTGATGGTCATGCTGCCGTCCTTGTCGCTCTCGGACGAGAA
>CAIQVS010000408.1 GCA_903875345.1 uncultured Pseudomonadota bacterium
CCCTATTCTTATTCACTGCTGTTGCAGGGCGTCTTTGGTGTGGCTATGCATGTCCTCAAACGGTCTATACAGAAATATTTCTTTGGCTCGAAAAATTCACTGAGGGTGACCGATCCATGCGAATGCGCCGCGACGCAGCTCCATGGTCTGTGGAGAAGCTCGCGCGCAAGACGGCCAAACAAATTTTATGGATCACATTGGCGCTGTGGACAGGATTCACATTTGTGGGCTATTTCACTCCCATTCATATGCTTGCCAATGAGTTCATCGGCTGGAATCTTGGTTCTTGGGAAATATTCTGGACATTTTTCTACGCCTTCGCGACCTACGGGAACGCAGGCTTCATGCGTGAGCAGGTCTGTAAATACATGTGCCCCTATGCCCGTTTTCAGAGCGCCATGTTCGACAAAGACACGTTAATCGTTACCTATGACAAAGAGCGGGGCGAGCCGCGTGGTGCGCGCAGCAAAAAAGCAGATCTTTCAAACTTGAACCTTGGGGCCTGTGTGGATTGCAGCTTGTGTGTGCAGGTGTGTCCCACTGGCATTGATATCCGAAATGGTCTTCAATACGAGTGCATAGGATGTGGAGCCTGCGCCGACGTTTGCGACACTGTGATGGATAAAGTGGGATATGCCCGAGGTCTTGTGAAGTACACCACGGAGCACGCACTTGAGCAGAAGTGGTCCAAGGCACAAACTGTTCGCCACGTTTTTCGTCCTCGAGTTCTGATTTATGCGGGCATTCTGGGCGCAGTTGTGCTGGGAATGGGAATAAGCCTTTCACTGCGTATACCTTTCAAAGTGGACGTTGTGCGAGACCGGGGATCTTTGGCGCGTATTGCCGATGGTGGCATGTTGGAGAATGTATTTCGCCTGCAGGTTATGAATGCCACAGAGTCCACACAACACTTCCACATCTCGGTAGACGGCCTGCCCAACTTGAAGGTTGCCAGCGAAGATGACATTACCGTCGAGTCAACGCAGTCGCGTTGGGTACCTGTTCGACTTCAGTTGCCTTATGAGGGGGCGGAGCCTGGATCGCACACCATCCATTTCACGGTTGCCGCTTCGGACATTGCCAAAAGCGTCTCGGAAAAAGCTGTTTTTATTGTTCCGCGCTAACCGGTTAATCAAATTATGAAGTCCGACACGAAAAAAAGGTTGATGTGGATTTTGTGGCCATCGTTTTTGATAGCAGCCATTCTGGAGATGGTGGTATTTGCATTTGTGGATCCGCAGGATCTGCATTGGATGCACCGAACACTTGATATCGGCCCAAAGGCTGCCTACTCCGCGGGTTTCTTCTTTTTTTGGGCGGCCACTTCACTCTCCGGCGCTCTAACGACATTGCTGTCAATGTCGCCGTTCGAAGTCAACCGGTGCCCGACACCGGCTTGCGAGCGTCCCGATACTTGCCAAGTGCAAAAAAAATAAGCTGCCTGACGCCGACCCAATAAAATTGATTAGCGTTCTCGAGCTGATTCCGACATACCTCAAGGGTAGACGCAGGTCGTATTGAGAGTCATTGGTTGACAGGGTTAATTTGCAAACTTAGAGATTTTCAGGTGCTTTGGAATTACAGTAATGTCCTATGACATTGCATCAAAAATCAAAAGTTTCCGAGGCCGCCGCAACGTGGAATAGTCGTTTTGCGAGCGAAGATTACATTTTTGGCAAGGAACCCAACCGCTGGTTAAGCCAACAGTCTAGTTTGCTGCCTAAAAGCGGAACTGCTCTGTGCATTGCTGACGGTGAAGGGCGCAACAGTGTTTGGCTTGCCGGAACTGGGTTGCATGTCGATGCATTTGATGTTTCGACGATCGCCGTAGAAAAAGCCTGTCGCTTAGCTGCAGAAAAAAATGTAAAAGTGAATTGCTTCATTTCGGACTGTGATAGTTTTGACTGGAAGGATTGCGCCTATGACGCAGTGGTCGCAATCTTCATCCAATTCGCTGATCCGGCCGAAAGAGAACGTATTTTTTCAAACATGGTTCGTGCATTGAAGCCTGGCGGGCTTATTTTTATTCAAGGTTACACGCCCAAACAGTTGGAGTTTGGAACTGGTGGGGCCGCAGAAGTCTCCCACCTTTACACAAAGGAGTTGCTGCGAACGGCGTTTTCCGGTCTTGAAATTTGTGCGCTTGACGAGTACGAGGACGAGCTAAGTGAGGGAAAACGCCATTTGGGGCGTTCTGCCTTGATTGGTCTGGTGGCTCGTAAATCTACTCCATGATCCCCATCAAGACGGAATCTGCCTGGCGAGGTACGTCAGACTGTCGCAACTGCGGCATACGCGAAATGGCCTTGTTTGCGGACCTCACCGAAAGTGATTTTGGGCAGATTCATACCCCAATCGATGACATGGAGTTTCCTAGCGGCGCAGTACTTTATCAAGAAGGTCAGAGGGCTTTGGGGGTTTTTACAGTCCGCAAGGGAGCCATTAAATTAATTC
>CAIQVS010000409.1 GCA_903875345.1 uncultured Pseudomonadota bacterium
ACGCGATCCTCTCCTTCAACATCGGTTGTGTAAAGAATGTTGCCGCCTTGTTCATCCATTTGGGCTTTGCTGCCCACCAGTTGATTGATAGCTTCAACCATGCTGTTGGCCGTGCCTGCGACCGCTCCCACACCCGACCCTGCCCCAGCCTTCGCAAGCGGCGGCAACCCGACGATAAATGTGTCTTTCTCGGCCAGCTCCAGAGTGCCGTGTTTGTAATTACAAAAAACTTTAGCAGCGGAGCAGATCTGTTTTACAACCTTGGGCAGAGGGCCGCTCAAATTGACAACGCTGACCAGACGATCCCCAAGCGCGCCCGTATCCCATGATAACGAAACATCCGTTCCCGCCAACACAGCTTGCAAAGCCGACGTAACCGGGACGGCGTTCAGGTTTGTCGTCGGAATGATGATGTTGGCAGGCATATCCTCACCGACTGACAACCGGTGTTCATGCAGGGCCGAACCAAGCTCCAGCGTGACGATGGGCGGATCATCCTCGCCGCGCACCGTCTCATCAGCGGACGGCACTTCAGCCGCTGTGGGTTCGCGGCCACTCGTCGATTTTGCCTCGGGAATATTAGAACCGACGCAACTGGCAAGAAGTGGCGCAAAAAAAACAGCCAACAGAAGACTGATTACCGTATACCGTCGCGTTTGAACCATAATTGTGCCTAAACTCCCAGGCCATATGGCCTACCAATCCCGCCGCAAAAGTGAATTGCAAAACCATCAAACGTTTGCGGAAAATACATCTGATCCTTCAAACGCCTGAACCCTCGGCAACCCCAGCCTCGGAAAACTGGACATAATCCCTCTCCTAAAGCATGGGACACGGCTCGCCAATTCTTGATCCGCGACCAGATAATTAAGCGTGAAGCAGGTTTATATTTCGTTAACCCAATTTAATGCTTTATGCTGTCTTTCCGCGCAGTTGAGGCCGAGAATTCTCATGTCTTCCCCCCCATTATCCTTCGTAACCGGCGCAACTGGCTTTGTTGGAACTGCCGTTGCCCGCATCCTTCTGGGCAAAGGTCACCGTCTCAGGGTTTTGTCTCGCCCCAACAATGATCGACGCAATCTTGAGGGGTTAGATGTTGAGCTCATCGAGGGTGATCTGGCAAATCCCGATAGTTATCGTCACGCGCTGAAAGGATGTCAGGCGCTATTTCACGTCGCGGCAGATTACCGTATCTGGGTTCCAAACCCTGCCGTCATGCATCGGATTAATGTCGATGGAACGCGCGCACTAATGTTTGCGGCGCTGGACGCCGGCATTGAACGCATTATCTATACAAGCTCCGTTGCGACACTCGGCCTTAACCCCGATGGCACGCCTGCGGATGAAAATGTTCCGGTTGCATATTCCGACATGATTGGCACCTACAAAAAATCAAAATATATGGCCGAACAGGAAGTTCAGCGCCTCATTCAGCACCACGGATTACCGGCTGTAATCGTCAACCCGTCCACGCCCATTGGTCCCCGCGACATCAAACCGACCCCCACGGGTCGCATCATCACCGAGGCAGCCAAGGGATTAATTCCCGCCTATGTGGACACAGGACTTAACATCGCCCATGTCGATGATGTGGCTATGGGGCATTGGCTGGCCTACGAAAAAGGCGTTGTCGGGGAACGCTATATCCTTGGCGGCGAGAACCTTGCGCTTGGCGATATTCTGGCGCTTGTCGCCGAACGTGTCGGGCGGCCTGCGCCAACGATCAAACTGCCGCGTGAATTGATATTTCCGATCGCCTATGCCTCTGAGTTTTATGGTTATTTGACCGACAAAGAGCCTTTCGTAACCACCGATGCCCTGCGTATGGCAAAAAAGAAAATGTTCTTCTCGACCGCCAAGGCCGAACTGCAGCTTGGCTATAAGGCGCGCCCCGCTCGGATCGCGATTGCCGAGGCCTTAAAATGGTTCCGCGATCAAGGATATTGCTGAAATTTATGATTACAATAGTATGTGTGTCTATTCTGAAAGGTGCCTTGTTATTTTTGGCGTTTCCAGCCAATGCGGGTAACCCTTCCTCACGGGAAAATCGATGCACAAAAGCCAACTCTCAAACTTTCACGTTTTGATCATTGATGATGAGAAACCAATTTTGCGATTAATTTATGACGTGCTGGCAAGCTTGGGTTTCCGGCATATCGTTGCAGCGAACAGCGGACGAAGGGCCGTCGAACTTCTCGCCAAACAGAAATTCGATTTTATCATCACCGACTGGCGCATGGGCGACAAAGACGGCATTCATATTGTGGATTTTGCGCGCAACTCCGCCGAATCCCTTCATCTGACAACGCCTATCATCATGCTCACCGCCAACACAGAGCCTCATTATGTTTTGACGGCGCGCGATACGGGCGTAAACAGCTATCTGATCAAGCCGTTCTCAGCCGATCAGCTCGTGCGGCGCATACGCACGATCATCGAGCAACCCTTGCCTTTCGTCCTGTCGCCCAAATACCGTGGGCCGGATCGGCGCCATAAAACCCTTCCGCCTCCAAATAATATTGATCGTCGCAAGCCGCGCAATTCTTCATCCTGACCCACCCAGAGGTAACCCATGCCCTATGCAAACGACGACGTAAGAATTCTTCCTCCTGACAGCACCCTCATGGAGAAGCTTGGCAACGTCAATCTCGATGAAGTTTTCTCATCAAAGACCGTCGAGACTGCTCAAATGGTTATTGCCAATTCATCGGACATCCTTTTTGAAGAAACCATAGCGGGCATTACGCAGCTTGAAAGTCTGCAACAAACTATAGCGTCATCGACCAGCAAATCCCGTGATGTTCTTCCCAAAATCGTCGACCTATCGTTCAGCATCAAAGGCAGCGCCAGCCTCGCGGGATATGATCTGGTGGCAACCATTGCCAAGTCGCTTCAGGCGATATGCGAACAACTTGATCCCCGCTCTCTGACTCCCACTCAATTACAAATCACGGCTTGGCATATCGACAGTCTGAAAAAAGTCGTGTCCCTGAAAGTCAAAGGCACAGGCGGCGATGCCGGTGTTGCCTTACAGAAAGAACTGGATACGATTGAGAAAATGTTCTTCAAAGACAAGCCTACTCCTGCCAACAACTAAATAATGTTTTTAAACTCGATCGTTTTCGCCTCGCCTTGGTTCTTGGGGCTTCTCGTCGGTCTGCCCGTTCTGTGGTGGTTGCTGCGCTTGACGCCACCGTCGCCGCGACGCGTTGTTTTTCCTGCGCTGATGTTGCTGCGCGACCTTGCCTCAACCCGGCAAACATCGGCGCGAACGCCGTGGTGGCTGCTTCTGTTGCGCCTCGCCATTGCCGCTTTGATGATCGTCGCCTTTGCGCAACCACGGATGAACCCGTTACCCGCCGCAACCAGTCATGGCGGCTTGTTCATTGCCGTCGATAACGATTGGGCATCGGCACGCGACTGGCCGGAGCGCGTGAAGGTTCTGCATGACCTCCTCAATCAGGCTGCGCACGACCATCGCATGGTAACGCTTCTGCCGACAGCGTCTGCCATGACAGGCGAGACAGCCTCGGACTTAAGCCTGATTGCTCCCGAAGCAGCCACGGCAAAACTGCATAACCTCACGCCCGAACCGTGGTCTGCCGACTGGCGCCACGCCGCACAAACCGTTAAATCCCTTAGCCCTTCCGCGTACACGGATATCGTCTGGCTAACGAGCGGCCTTGGCGGAGATGGGGCGCTGGAATTTTACGGCGCACTGCAACAGCTCGGCAATGTTCGGGCGCTGGGAACCAAGGCGCCTATCTATCTTCTGCAACCGCCGCTGAATGATGACGACAGCCGAACCCTCTCCGTTTTAAGAACGGACACAAGGAACGCTGCCGATCTCGCCATCGACGCAAAAACACTAGATGGAAATATCGTAGCACGGCTGCCTTTACACTTTAATGCCGGAGCGCCGCATGCCGAGGCGCCGCTGGACGTTCCGCTCGATGTCCGCAATCAAATCACCCGTTTTGAAATTGAAGGACAGCATTCGGCGGGAACTGTCGTGCTTATGGATTCGGAATGGGAACATCGCGCCGTCGGGCTGGTTGGCGATCCCCAACAACTTGAACAGCATTCCCTGCTCGACAACCTGACCTACATTGATCGCGCACTGAAACCTTATGCCGAAACTCACGTCGCGCCGCTTGGCGATTTGTTAAACGACAAAAGTTCGGTTCTTATTCTGACCGACGCGACGCCGCTTAACGACGCCGATGTGCCCCTCTTGACGGCATGGATTAAGCGTGGCGGCGTGTTGGTGCGCTTTGCAGGCGAACGCCTTGCAGCATCTGAGAATCCCGCCGAATCTGAAATTATGCCGGTCGCCTTGCACACGGGGGATCGCGCCCTTGGCGGAGCGTTGAGTTGGTCTGCGCCGCAAAAACTGCAGGCCTTCCCGAAAAGCAGCCCTTTCCAAGGGCTTGCCATCCCTGACGATGTGACCGTGAGCCGCCAAATTCTTGCCGAGCCGTCGTCCGATCTTGCGCCCAAAATCTGGGCGGCTTTGCAGGACGGAACCCCGCTCGTAACCGCAAAAAACCTAGGCGCAGGCGTCAGCGTTTTGTTTCATGTCTCGGCGCAGGCGGATTGGTCGAACCTGCCTTTGTCGGGACTTTTCGTCGAGATGTTACGCCGCGTCGTCGATCTTTCACGGGGTATGCCAAAATCAGACGCAACTTTCACCGCGTTGTCGCCGTTTCGCACACTGAACGGCTTCGGCGAAGATCAAACCCCGGCACCCGAAGCCCAACCTATTCAGGCGGATCAACTATCCGCCACAACGCCTTCGCCACTGCATCCGCCCGGACTTTATGGTTCATCGACCTACAGCGTTGCCTTTAACCTCGGCGCGGCCCTCGGTCAGCCGCAAGCGTCGCATGATGTTCCGATTGAAATTTCTCAGACCGAAAGTCGAGAGATAGCCTTGATGCCCTGTCTTCTCACGGCGGCTTTTGTGCTTTTGCTTGTCGATTTTCTTATCAGCCTTTTCATGCGCGGACTCATCGCCCTACCCCGCAGCAACATGGCGATAATTCTTGGTCTGGCGGCCTGTCTCTCCCTGCCGCAAAGAGCCCATGCCCAAATCAACGACTCTGAGACGGTTGAACTGACCTCTAAAACTTATCTCGCTTATGTGCGCACGGGGGAGCGTGAAACGGATTCCACCAGTGCCGCCGGACTGGCAGGATTGGCGCGCATGCTGGAGATTCGCACCTCGCTTGATCACGTTGGCGTTGCCGCAATCGATCCTGACGACGATAATCTGGCTTTTTTCCCTTTGCTTTACTGGCCGTTGATCGCCGGAGAAGCTCCGCTGACACGCGCAGGCGCCGCGCATGTCAACGATTACCTGCGTCACGGCGGCATGATCCTCTTCGACGCCATAAGCGACGAGGAACCTTCGCATCTTCTGCTTAAGCAGATTTTACGCGGCGTCGATTTACCACCCCTCGTCCCTTTGCCGGATCAGCACGTCCTGAAACACAGCTTCTATCTGCTGGATGAATTTCCCGGTCGCTTTACCGGTCATGCTTTCTGGCTCGAACCGGATGACGCTTCCGCCAACGACAACGTCGCCACCGTACTGTATGGCAGCAATGACTGGGCGGCCGCATGGGCTTTGGATAACGATGGGCATCCGCTTTACCCCTGCATGCCGGGCGGAGAATTGCAGCGCGAGCATGCGTTCCGCTTCGGGATTAACCTCGTAATGTATGCCCTGACAGGCAACTACAAGGCCGACCAAATGCATGTGCAGGCTTTGCTCGACAAGGTGGGACCATGAACTCCAATCTGCACATTATTTTTGCCCCCTTGCTGCCGGACTATGCGCTCTGGGGATTATCCGTCGCCGCGACAATCGTTACCGCGCTTGCCTTTTATCGCCGCGCCAAAGGCGCTTGGGCGCGCGGATTTTTGTTCGCCCTGCTCCTTCTCAGCCTCGCCAATCCGTCAGTGATACGGGAACTGCGCGAGCCGCTCCGCGATACCGCATTGCTGGTCGTCGATGATACCGCCAGCATGAAACTTGGCGACCGCCCACAGCAGGCTACTCATGCTGCCGATGCCCTGACAGCCAAACTTAAAGCCCTGCCCGATCTTGACATCGAGACGCTGCATTTCACGGGCGACGAGGAAAGCGATCTGTTTCAAGCCCTGTCCGCCAAGCTGCAATCCATTCCCGGCAACCGGCTGGCTGGCATCATCGCTTTGACGGACGGCGAAATTCACGATGCGCCGCGTGGCGCGCTTACGGCCCCGTTTCATGCACTGATCGCCGGACATCATGACGAGATCGACCGCCGTTTGATCGTCAAATCTGCGCCGACCTATGGCATCGTCGGCAAATCCGTCACGATCACGTTGCGGGTTGACGATCAACCCAAGAGGCAAAGCGAAAACGCCACGGTGACTTTGCGGCGCGATGACGGGGCGAGCCAGAGTCTGACTCTGCCCATCGGCAAGGATATGCCCGTCGATGTGCCGATTGGCCATGCCGGATCCAACCTGTTCGCCTTCACGGTCGAGCCTGTGCCAAACGAGCTGACGACGATCAACAACAGCGTTGCCGTCACAATCAACGGCATCCGCGATCGTTTGCGTGTCCTGCTGGTTTCCGGAGCGCCGCATATAGGGGGACGCACATGGCGCAATTTACTTAAGGCCGATCCGGCGGTCGATCTGGTGCATTTCACCATTTTGCGCACGCCAGACAAAAACCCCTTTGCGCCAAACAGTGAAATGGCGCTGATCGCCTTCCCGACGCGTGAGCTGTTCGAGGTCAAACTGAAAAACTTCGACCTCGTCATTTTCGACCGTTTCAGCAATCGTTCGCTGATGCCGGATGCCTATCTTGAAAACATCGCGCATTACGTCGAGCAAGGCGGAGCGTTATTGATCTCAAACGCCACGGACGAAGATACCGACGCCCTAAGCGCTTCCCCGTTGGCACACTTGTTACCTGCGGAGTCCACCGGGCATTTGCTGACCGGCGCATTTGTCCCCGACTTGACCGAAGCGGGCAAACGGCATCCGGTGACGGCGACGCTCGCCAACGAACGTCCGCGCAGCGATTGGGGTCCGTGGTTCCGGCAGATTGACGCCCATGTCCGCAGTGGCGAAATCCTGATGACCGGAATCAACGGCGCGCCCCTGCTAATCCTCGATCATGTCGGGCAAGGCCGCGTGGCGCAATTCCTCAGCGATCAATTCTGGCTGTGGGGACGCGGCTATCAGAAAGGCGGACCGCAACCTGAATTGTTGCGGCGCGTCGCGCATTGGCTGGTGCAGGAACCGGAGCTGGACGAGACCGCGCTCCGCGCGCATGCAAATAGTGTCGATGGCACTTGGCAACTTACGATCAGCAAGCGCAGTCTTCATGATGACCAAAGCGTTGTGAACGTGACGGATCCGAATGAACAAACTTCGCAAGTAACGTTGCGTCCGTCATCCGACGCTGGCGTGCTAAGCGCCACGTTTCCAACATCCAATCCCGGCCTGTACCGCATTAAGGACGGCGATAAGGAATTAATGACAATCGTCGGCGCAACGGATGCTCCGGAGTTTGGCGATATGCGCGCGACCGAGGATATTCTCGCCCCCACCGTTCAATCGACAGGCGGCAGCGTTTTCTGGCTGGAGGATCATCCCGACGGACCAAGCCTTAAACGAACCGATGCCGATGCGGCACAAAAAGGCTGGAACTGGATCGGCCTGCGCCGCAACGGCCAATACCGCGTCACCGGCAGCGAAGCCTACCCGCTCTGGCCAGCATGGGCGGCGCTGGCGACCTTGTTAACCATACTGCTGTGGGGATGGCGGAGGGAGGGGAAATAAGATTCGAATTTTCGATTGCCATTCCGGACTTATGTCTCTACACACTCGGCAAATAAGTTTTGTTCATTTTGTATGTTGGGGGACATAATGTTTAATAAATCAGCCCAAATAAAATGGGGAAAGACTTACAGCGACGGCAAGTATTCTTACGAAGAATTCACCATACCCGGCATCCGATTCAACTTCGTCCTCCGTTGCGACCAACAGGGCAAATCAACCCTCCATTTCAAGTACCAACGCATTTCAGACATTCATTGGGGCACAAGACAATGCCGCGCCAAAGAAGTGGCGTGCTTCTTGCGGGATACTTCAGCCGAGACTCTCGATGTCGGCGGCGATGGCATAGATGGCGAGAGGTGCGAAAATAAAGACCAATGGAATTTGGCGGACGCACATGAACAGGGGATAGCGTTTCTCCCCCGTAGAGCGGCGGCGGGAGAGAAGGTAACCTACGAAGGCGGAAATCATGACATCAAGCTTCTGACAAAATATTTGGGCACGAAAAAAGAAAAGTTCATTCGCGGGATCAGAGTAACGGAGACGACTGAATTTAGAGATTCCGCACATCAACTGTGTGAAGGAAAACATGGCCACCAGTATGATGAAGCTCTTTGGGGGCGCAAAACTACTGTCTTGTACTATTTTGGAAGCAATTTACTCGACGCCGTAACGTGGTTGGACGAGCGCATTCAACTCATACCGAGGTTTAAAAATTTTTCGATTGCCGCCTTGGGCAAAAAGGCGGTTAAAACATTCATTAATTTGTTCCTTGGCGCGCGAAGGCTCATCAAAAAAGACCTTATTGACAGCAAATTTGACGTGATGTTTTACGGCCATACGCATATGGCACAAGTCCGTGAGATTGATGTCAACGAATATCGGCAAAGCCTTCGATACAAGCTCGTAAAATACATCATCCAGAATTATTGCGGCGTTCTTTTGGATAAGATGGATAAGCCTGAACTTCAACCGGCAAACACCGCTGTTAACGGGGCAGACTCTGCTCATCCGCGTTCCGTCAAAGGAACCCGCATTCGCATAGATGACGGCGATCCTAATGCCGCGCAAAAGGCGATCAAGTTCTTTGTTCAGGACATATGCGGGTTTTATCTGGAAAATGGCCCGACGAAGCTTCTGGTCAATAGCGGAAGCTGCACAGAGCGCGCCCAATGCATAGGGGGTGACTCTTCCGGAAACTACATCATCGCTGAACGGCATGATGCTGGTTTTAAAGTTGAGGACAAAAGAGGAAAAATCCGGTTTGTTTCATTCAAGGCTTTAGGCGTAGAGGCTTTTGGAGAGTCCATTACCCTCATCGAAGACGAACATACGCAGCTTGTCCGTGATCATCTGGTTCCGGTCATGTACAGGCTCTGGTCGCCGAAGCCTCGACGAGAAGCTAGACAGCGCGTCGCTGAAATTATTCGCGAAGTGGCTGAAACCAAGAGAACGGAAAAAGCAGCGTATGATCCCGCAGAAGAAAATGCCGAGGCGCAACGTGCTTACTTCAACACGATTGTGGAACGGACAATAGCCAGCCCTTGGGGACTCGAACAACGACGAGAATCCTTTAAAGGAATAGCTGAAGCTGCCGAGAAAATTAAATCTCAAGGAGTTACCCTTGGCGAAATCTGGAAGGACGTCGAAGCCAGACTTCGCGATGAAGCGAATAAGCGACCCTCGTTAATAGACAGCTATGAACACGCCGTTCAGACAGCAATGCGTGAGATTGTAGGATGGGGTCCCGGACGGCTTCCGCTGAACGACAACGCAAGACGGGCAGAAAGGCGTCAAAGGCGTCAAGCATCGGCACCCCATACTTTTGCCGCCTGATCGCCGCGCGACAAACGCCTTGAACCAACGCGCCGGTGGGGATAGTTTGCAGGCCTGTTCAACGCACCTGACGGTCATCTTCCATGGCCAGCCTGACTTACCGGCTTTTCCATCATCCACTGGATCCGTTTTCACGCCGCGTCCGCCTTGCGCTGGCGGAGAAAGCCCTTACCTGCACCTTTGTCGTCGAAAAACCATGGAGTCCCAGCACAGAATTGATCACGCTGAACGCTTCATGCGAGGTTCCGGTGTTAACGGTTGCAGAAGGCAAGGATCGGGTCGCCCTTGTCGGCGCCCAGCCGATTTCCGAATATCTGGACGAAACCAACGCGGCGCCAAGCTTGCTCGGCAAAGATCCGTATCTCCGCGCTGAAGTTCGCCGTCTGGTCGACTGGTTCGACCGGAAATTTTATTCCGAAGTCTCCGTGCTGCTTTCCGGCGAAAAAATATGGAAGCGGCTGAAGGGCGAGGGCGAGCCGGACAGCTCCGCCATTCGCGCCGGATGCCAGAATATCCACGGACATCTCAATTACATAGCATGGCTTACGGAGCGGCGAAACTGGCTGGCTGGCGACGAAATCAGTTTCGCCGATCTGGCCGCCGGAGCCCAACTCTCCGTGATCGACTATCTCGGCGACGTGCCGTGGAATTCGCATGTTTTGGCCAAAGAATGGTATGCGCGATTGAAATCACGCCCCAGTTTTCGTACACTGCTCGGCGACCATCTCGCCGGTTTCATGCCTCCGCGTCACTATGCCGATCTTGATTTCTAACCTTGGGAGAAACCACATGCGCCATCCGCTTCTCACCGTGCTTTGCCCCCTGCTGTTAATCGCCGCAACCGCGCAAGCCGAAGACATCATGCCGAAACCTGACGATAACGTCGTCTATGCCGTGTCCGCCGAAGATTGGGTGACAACCAAAACGGCGCGCGTTACGGTTGACGTCGAAGCCGCCGTCAATGGCAGCAACGCGGGATCGATTCGCTCGGACATGATGAAAGCCGTCAACGATCTCAGCAAAGCCGACTGGCGCTTGACCAATTTCAATCGCAATCTGGATGCGACCGGCCTTGAGCATTGGAGTGCGAATTATGAGACACGCATTCCGGAATCGCAATTGAATGGCCTGAACGAGAACGCCAAGAAACTTAGCAAAGCCGGAATGCAGCTGACGATCAACGACATCGATTTCAGCCCGACCTTGGATGAAACCGAGGCGACCAAAGCCGCCCTTCGCACCAAACTTTACAAGGATGTCGGCGATCAGCTGGCGAGCCTGAATACGACCTTGCCGGGGCGCGGGTATCGTATCGCGTCAATCGATTTCATCGATGGGCGGGGCGTATTTCAACCGATGCCGCGAGTCCGCAACATGATCGCAATGGCCGAACCCGTCGGCGCCGCTGTCGCATCCCCTCAGGAAGATCAATCCGCAGAACGCGCCGAGAAAATCACGCTGACGGCGCGGGTTGTTTTCGCGGCTTTGCCTCCTGCCGTCCATTAAGTCCGGCGCTTGATGCTTAGGGATTTTCATCTGCCTCCTTTGAAGGGCGGGGCTCCTGCTTGTGCCGTCATTTTTCTGCACGGTCTTGGCGATCGCGGCGATGGAGGGTTGCTGTCGATTGGACAAATGTGGCAGCGCGCCTTGCCGGATTGTGAATTTTTCTGCCCCGACGCGCCCTTTCCTTTCGATGTGGCTCCGCCCGATTTTGGCGGCAAGCAGTGGTTTAGCCTGAGCGATTTGTCTCCTGCGTCAACGGCAGAGGGCGTCCTGACCGCAGCACCGATTCTGAACGATTATATTGACCATATTCTGGCAATAAGAAACTTGACCGCAGATCGGTTGGCCATCGTGGGTTTCTCGCAAGGCACCATGATGGCGTTGCAGGTCGCGCCACGGCGTGACCAAACCGTCGCCTGCGTGATCGGTTATTCAGGGCTGCTGGCCATGCCTGAAAAGCTTGCCGTCGAGAAAAAATCGGCGCCGCCGGTCTTGCTGGTACACGGCACAGCTGATGAGGTCGTACCCTTTACGCATATGGCTGAAGCCGAACGTTATTTAAAAGCGGCAGAGATACCCATCCGCACCGTCGCTTGCCCGATGGTCACACATACAATCGATGAAACCGGGTTGAGGGAAGGCCTCGCCTTTCTCCTTGAAAACTTTAAAAACAGCACCAGATAGGGTGCATGTCGCATATCACACTCCGCCCTTCGTCCGAACGCGGTCATAGCCGTCTCGATTGGCTGGATAGTCGCTTTAGTTTTTCCTTCGCCGATTATCACGATCCGGCACATATGGGGTTCCGCGATCTACGCGTTATCAATGAAGATGTTATCGCGCCCGGCGGCGGATTTCCGACCCACCCACACCGTGACATGGAGATCATCACATATGTGATGGACGGAGCGCTGCAACATCGTGACAGCCTCGGCACCGGCGCTGTCATACGCTCAGGCGAGATTCAGCGGATGAGCGCAGGAACCGGCATTCTGCACAGCGAGTTCAATGCCTCGAATTCCGATCCCGTGCATCTTCTGCAAATCTGGATTTTACCCGCCGTCCGCGCATCGCAGCCATCTTACGCCCAGCAAGCCTACGACCCCAAAACAGTCACAGGAAAATTCGGCCTTATAGCCTCACAGAATGGCCGCGATGGATCGATCAGCCTGCAACAAGATGTCGATTTATGGCTTACCAAGCTCAAGACTGGCGAAACCGCGAGCTTTGACCTGCGCGCGGGACGTGGCGCGTGGGCGCAAATGGCGCGTGGTGCGGCACAATTCGGGACAACGCGCCTTAACACAGGCGATGGCGCGAAATGGGAAACTGCCAGTGCGTTGCAGATTACCGCGCTCGAAGATAGCGAAATCTTGCTTTTCGACCTCAATTAGCCTGCCTGTCCAACGGACGTGGCAAAGCAGGGTATATCCAGCCCTTGACCTGCGCTGGGGATAAATCTACAAAAGCCCACTGAAATCGGACGGCGTTTGGCCGCCCTTTTGCCCCAGTGGTGGAATTGGTAGACGCGGCAGACTCAAAATCTGCTTTCGGCAACGAAGTGGGGGTTCAAGTCCCTCCTGGGGCACCAAGCATTTGTAATGCAGCGCAAATTGGCGAAGCTGTTGTGGAGACGATAGCCTGACTTCTATGCTGCGCGATAGTCAACACCCGTATTGACTACCACGCCGGGTAGCCTATTGTCGGCCAATCCATTGGCTGATCCCCTCGTTGTCATCGTGAGCCTTTCATGAGTTCATCTCCCGCCGTCAGAAAAGCGCGACCTTTGTCGCCGCACCTTCAGGTTTATAGACCCCAGCTGACCTCGGTCATGTCGATCTTTCACCGTATGACGGGGGTTGGCTTAGCGTTGGGGCTGGTCGTTTTGGTGCTATGGCTCGTGGCCTTGGCCGGAGGGGCTTCCGCCTATCAGCACTTTCTGGACTACGCGCATTCAACGCTCGGTCAGATTGTGCTGTTTGGCTGGGTCTGGGCATTTTTCTATCATCTCTGCACCGGTATCCGGCATGTGATTTGGGATGTCGGCCATATGCTTGAGATCAAGCAGGTTTACAAAACCGGCGCTCTGGCGGTCGTCCTCTCGACGCTGCTGACCTTCGGCTTCTGGTTCTCGATCCTCTGGAGCCATCCATGAGCAACAAAGCTTCCTCTCTTCGCTCGCCGCTTGGACGAGTTCGCGGCCTCGGTTCGGCCAAATCCGGCACCGAACATTGGTGGATGCAGCGCGTGACCTCCCTAGCGCTGGTTGTCGTGACCGGTTGCCCTATGGCGATGCTGCTGTCCCACGCGATTTACGGCGGCTATACCCCGACGGTAGAGGGGCTTCATGCGCCGCTCGCAGCGGCAGGCGTGATCCTGTTTTTGGCCTTCGGCTTTCATCACGCCGCGAGCGGCCTTCAGGTGGTCATCGAGGATTACGTCCATTGCGAATGCGTCAAAACCGCGAGCGTCATCGCCGTCAAGCTGGCCGCCGTGACTTTGTTCGCGCTTGGAACGCTCGCCGTCCTCAAAATCATGTTCGGAGCTTAATTTCTCATGACATCGGCCTATGAATTCATCGATCATACCTATGATGTTATCGTTGTCGGCGCGGGCGGCGCAGGGTTGCGCGCGACTTTCGGTATGGCCGAAAAAGGCCTAAAGACGGCGTGCCTCAGCAAGGTCTTCCCGACGCGCAGCCACACCGTCGCGGCGCAAGGCGGTATCAGCGCCGCGCTCGGCAACATGGGCGAAGACGATTGGCGCTGGCACATGTACGACACGATCAAGGGCTCGGACTGGCTCGGCGATCAGGACGCGATCGAATATATGTGCCGCGAAGCCATTCCCGCCGTGATCGAGCTTGAGCATTACGGCGTCCCGTTCAGCCGCACCGAAACCGGCAAGATTTATCAGCGTCCCTTCGGCGGCATGACGACGCATTTCGGCGAGGGTATCGCGCAGCGCACTTGCGCCGCCGCAGACCGCACCGGTCACGCGATGCTGCACACGCTCTATCAGCAATCGCTGAAGCATCAGGCCGAGTTTTTCATCGAGTATTTCGCCATCGACCTGATTATGGATGCCGACGGTTCCTGTCGCGGCGTCGTTGCTCTAAATATGGACGACGGCACGCTGCATCGCTTTCGCGGCCAGATCACGGTGCTGGCGACGGGCGGTTATGGCCGCACCTATTTCTCCTGCACCTCGGCGCATACCTGCACCGGCGATGGCGGCGGCATGGCGTTGCGCGCCGGATTGCCTTTGCAGGATATGGAATTCGTGCAGTTCCATCCGACGGGGGTTTACGGCGCGGGTTGCCTCATCACCGAGGGCGTGCGCGGCGAAGGCGGCTATCTGACCAACAGCAACGGCGAACGTTTCATGGAACGCTACGCGCCGCACGCCAAGGATCTGGCAAGCCGCGATGTCGTGAGCCGCTCGATGACGATTGAAATGCGCGAAGGGCGCGGCTGCGGTCCCTTGAAGGATCACATCCATCTGCATCTGGAGCATCTCGATCCGAAGGTCATTCACGAGCGTTTACCCGGCATCGCCGAGACAGCGCGCGTTTTCGCCGGAGTCGACGTGACCAAGCAGCCGATCCCCATCCTGCCGACCGCGCATTACAACATGGGCGGCATTCCGACCAATTATCACGGCGAGGTTATCCGCCCGACCGCCGTCAATCCGGATGCGGTTGTGCCGGGGTTGATGTCGATCGGCGAGGCGGCCTGCGTCTCGGTGCATGGCGCGAACCGTCTGGGCTCAAATTCGTTGCTTGATCTCGTGGTATTTGGACGCGCCGCCGCGATCCGCGCCGCCGAGGTTGTCAAGGGCGACGCACGGCAAAAAGAATTCGCCGCCAATGACGGCGACTTTGCCGTGGCGAGGCTCGACAAATTCCGCAACGCCAAGGGCGACGTTTCAACGGCCTCGCTCCGGCTGGAAATGCAAAAGACGATGCAAACTCATTGCCCCGTTTTCCGCACCGGCGAAGGCATGGCCGAGGGGCAGAAGAAATTGCGCGCGGCATGGAGCAAACGCTCGGCGCTCGGCATTCAGGATCGCTCGCTGATCTGGAATTCCGATCTGATCGAAACGCTGGAGCTTGATAATCTATTGTATCAGGCGGTAGCGACCCTCGACAGCGCCGCCAACCGCGCCGAATCGCGCGGCGCCCATGCGCGTGAGGATTTCAAGGATCGCGACGACAAGAACTGGCTGAAGCACTCGACGGTCTGGGTCAATGAAGACGGCGCAACCAAGCTCGGCGACCGCCCTGTCCATCTGAACACCCTCACCAACGACGTCGAAGCCGTTCCGCCGAAGGCAAGGGTGTATTAAAACAGGAAGTCTTGGAAATCCGCATTTTTCTATAAAGTGCAGGTAGCAACATGTTTCTGCCACACTTCGGCGTCATCGCCGATCACGCCAGCGGGCGGTGTAGGCTGAGGAAGTCCTCGTTGAGTTAGCATCACATTACGAACTTGCACAGCAATCCTATCCGAGTCGGCTCTACGCGCTCGGTCCGCAGGTGGGATATAAATTTCCTGATCTGGCATAACGATCCTCCGAAATTAAATGACGATACACAATCGTCATACGAAATATAAAATTAAGCAACAACAAAAACGCGTAATTTTATTTCAATTATTCGCCAGACTGCAGCAACGTGCCGCGAATGCGGGCGGCACGGTAGGCGCGGCGGAAGACCCAAGCGGCGACGAACATGTAGAAAACATTGAGGCCGAGCGCGATCAGAAGATCGTCGCTTTGTAGCCCGTGTCCGGCGATCTGCGCCTTCATGCTGTCGAAAACATAGGTGCCCGGAAGGGAATAGGAAACGATCTGCAGCGCTTTGGGCAGCACCGACACGGGATAATAGGGCGCGACGAAGGGAATAATGACCCAGCCGCCCATCCACGCCAGCCATTCGCTGGCGAGGCCAAAACGGATCAGCATGGAAATCAGCAACAACCCACACCACCAGCCGTTAATGACCAGCAAACCGACATAGGGCACGAGCGGCCAGCCGAGGCCAAGCAACGAATAGTGAAACAGATACCGCGCGACAACGACCGCCATCGACACCGCGACGATCATGCGCACGAAGCTCATCGCGAACAGGCCGATGACGTAATCGGCGCGGCGCAGGGGACTCGCGAACAAATGGCCGAGATTGCGCGACCAGATTTCCTCCATGAACAGCATCATGGTTCCCATCTCGGTGCGCAGCAAAACTTCGCCGAGCAGGATGCCGCCGAGCAAAACGTCGATGATGACGCTGACATGGCCGATCTCGCGCATGACGTAGAGGCTGGTGAATCCCCACACCAGCATGTTGATCGTCGGCCAATAGAACACCTCGATCAGGCGCTGCCACGATCCGGCATGCAGATAGAAAACCCGCAGCACGAGCCCATAGACGCGGCGCAGAAACAGGATCGAGGGCGTTTGGAGAGGCTCAGGGATTGCGGGCGATGTCAAGAAAGACCTCCTCCAGATTACCGTGGCCGTAGGTCGCGATCAAATCGTGCGGCGCGCCCTGATCGACGATCTTGCCTTGCTTCATCACGATCACGTCGTCGCACATGCGCTCGACCTCGACCATATTGTGCGAGGCCATCAGGATCGCCGCGCCCTCCGTCCGACGGTAATCGAGCAGCAGCGTCCGCACCCAATCGGCGGTGTCGGGATCGAGCGAAGCGGTCGGCTCATCCAGCAACAGCAAACGCGGGCGGTTCAGCAGCGACTTCGCCAAGGAGGCGCGCGTGCGTTGTCCGGCGGACAGCGAACCGTGACGGCGATCGAGCAGCGTGGTGATCTGCAGTTGCTCCGACAGCTCGGCGATGCGTCGATCAAGGTGCGGCACGCCGTAAAGATGGCCA
This sequence comes from uncultured Pseudomonadota bacterium, assembly GCA_903875345.1. GTDB lineage: Bacteria > Pseudomonadota > Alphaproteobacteria > UBA9219 > UBA9219 > CAIQVS01. Next base: position 17,073 of record CAIQVS010000409.1, read on the forward strand.
TAGACGGTCAGATTTTGCCGAACCGTCAGCCGGTTCGGCAGATCGACATAGGGCGACGAGAAATTGATTTGCGGCGCGATCTGCGCCCGCTCGGTCTGCAAATCGCGTCCCAGCAGATGGATCGCGCCGGAGGTCGGCTCCAGCAATCCCAGCAGCATCGCCAACGTCGTCGTTTTCCCCGCGCCATTGCCGCCCAGCAAGCCGACGATTTGGCCGAACCCGACGGAAAAATCGATCCCGTCGACCGCGACCGTTCCATCGAAAATCTTGCGCAGATTCCGGACGGCGATAGCCTGATTTTGAACGCAATCCAAAGGATCGGCAAAAGCCGTCAGGGTGAACATCAACCGGATAACCTGCAGAATTATAAGTTATACCACTCGCAGTTCAAGAGTTGGCATCCCGCGCCCCGATGTGCCAAGACAATCGGAGGTGAAACGAAACAGGATGCCAGCTCTTGAGTTGCGAGGACTATATACCTCTCGCACTTAAAAAAGTTGGAAGGATGAGAGAGATTTCCCCTCCCCTTGCGGGAGGGGTCAGGGGTGGGGGAGTGAGGCTCGGAGCGCTGTTTCAGAATCTGAAGCACGGTTCCCGGTCGTTCTCCCCCCTCCCTAACCCCCCGCAGGGGGGAGGGAAACCTTTCATAATCCCAACTCTTCAGGTGCGAAGAGTATACAAGCGTAACGATGCGCCTTAAACAATCTTCAGCATCGCCTCGGCGCTGGAAACTTCGAATGTGCCGGGCTTTTCGACGGCGAGCGCCTTGACGACTCCGTTCTCAGCGTAGAACGCGAAGCGCTGCGAACGCATGCCGAGGCCGTTGCCGCTTCCGTCCAGCTCAAGCCCAAGCGCTTTGGTGAGCGTGCCGTTGCCGTCGGGCAACATCGTAATGCCGTCCGCCTTGTGCGCCTCCGACCAAGCCTTCATCACGAACGGGTCGTTGACCGACAGGCAGGCGACCTCGATGCCCTTGGCCGTGAAATCCTTCAGATGCTCGACGAATCCGGGCAGATGCTTGGCCGAGCATGTGGGCGTAAAAGCGCCCGGAACCGCGAACAACACGACCTTTTTATTGCTGAACACGCTGTCAGTCGAAAGATCCTGCATGCCGTTCGCCGTCAGTTGCTTCAACATGACGGACGGAACTTTATCGCCAACTTTGATTGTCATGAATCTCTCCTGAAAAGGGTTAATGGAAGAGACAAGCATACACCGACTCCTTACCTCTCGCTCCGAAAAAAGGCAAGCAAGCCCTTGCGTTAGCGAAAATGGAACGGCATAGTTCATTCTTATCCTGTTATGTGATTCGGATGCATGCCGATGGGTCGGAAAAATTCCCCCGCTTCTTTCAAAGCCTTAATCTTGGCGCTGGCTTTGGCCGGTACCGGTTTCATGGGCTCTTCGCAGACCGCTCGGGCGAATGACCTGCCTTTGGCCGCCGGTTCGCCTCTGGTCGGCTTCAATTTTGATGATCGTCCCTTGCTGTTACCGGTGCAACGCAATTTCCAGATGGCGATGTTAACGGCAGGCAGCGAACTTGGCCGCAGCTGCGGCAAGATGGAAGCCTATGGCTGGCGGATGAATCAAGCCGAGCAGCAGCGCGTCAATCAGATTTTCAACAACACGGTCGATCGGTTGCGTGGCATCGGCTACGGCATCGAAGCCGCTGTTCCAGCTTCCGTTTCGCGTGACATCACGATTTTTACGGCGGACCGCGCGGATAAACATTTCCTGTTCATGTGGTCGGCGGGAGAAATCGGCCTCGTCATGACGCTCTGCGAAACTTCGGCGCCCGCCACGAAAATGCCGCCGATCAGCACATGGGCTTCGCCGCAACCCATGTCCCAAGATGTCGTCCAATCCAAGCTTGATACGCCGAAGCCGAGTCTTATGCCGACGGCGCGCCGCACCGAGAATTTTTCGCCCGTCGGCAGTTGGGTCGGCAGTTACCTCTGCGCTCAGGGATACACGGGCGCGACGCTTAGCATTACCAGCCTGAAGGGTGATAATTTTGAGGGCAATTTCCGTTTTTACCCAACGGAAAAAAATCCCTATGTGCCGCAAGGACGATACACGATCTATGGACAATATGACCGTGACTCGCAGCGCATTTTGATCAATCCCGGCAAATGGCTTGAACGGCCAAAGGATTATTACAACACCGTCATGGTCGGTGGTTTTGATCCCGTGCATGGAACGTTCAGCGCCTATTTTCAGGGCATAACCGGCTGCACCAGCTTTGAGGCAAAATATCAGGGTAACGTTACGGATAGTCTGGCTTCCAAGAAATCTGCGACCAAGAAAAAGAAGCATAAAAAGAAAATCGCGAAACCGGTGAAGAAGCCGATTGTGACACAAACGGAAACGCCTGCGGCCTCGTCAACCGTCACCGGAACGTCGACACCTCCTGCGGTGTCAACGCCAACGGCGCAACAAGCGCCCATGGAAACCGCCCCGGAGCCATCCGCAGCAAAACCGCCAGCCATCGTTCCACCAGCGACGCAGCCTTCAGTATCGGGACAGGCG
>CAIQVS010000410.1 GCA_903875345.1 uncultured Pseudomonadota bacterium
AAGGCGGAAACCGCGCTGGCGCTGCTCAATTCGATCCTGAAGCACGATCAATCGCGGATCACTCGCCAGCCTGCCAACGCGTTCAAGGACGCGGCGCGAGGGATTGCGACCGCGATTGAGACGATACGGCGCGAGGCCGAGGCGAAGAGGGGAAGCTGATGGCCGAAATATATGCGCTTATCGACCCGCGAACCGGGGAAATTCGCTATATCGGGAAAGCCAATAATTCAGCAGCGCGCCTGAAATCTCATATGAGGGATGCGGCCCGGCGCAAAACGCCAGTTTATTGTTGGATCAATAAACTTTCATCCCTCGGGCTCTCGCCAGAACTGGAAATTATTCGTGTTTGCGATGACTGGAAAGCCGCAGAGCGCGAAGAAATCGCCAAAGCGCGCGCGGCCAATATGCCGATTCTGAACATAGCCGATGGGGGCGATGAACCGTTCTGCGCCTTGGACACTAGGGCCAAGAACGGCAAAAAGAACGCTGCTTCCCGCGATAAGAGGCTTTGGTATCTCCGCCAGAAATTGGGGAATTTGATTAAAGCGGGTTACTGCTCTGAGGCAACAAAAGCGAAAATGCGGGCGCGGCCCGATGTTTTCAGTAGCCTTCTGGCGTTGCTGTGACAAAGTCACCAACAGCAAAATCATCCGGTAGGCCGTCAGCCTACACGCCAGAAATCGCTGAACGCATTATTGACGGGCTGATGGATGGCAAGGGGCTTGCCGCCATCTGTGAAGCGGATGACATGCCCTCTCGGCGCACTGTTCTCTATTGGCAGATTGCCGACGCTGATTTTTGCGCAAAGTGCGCGCGAGCGCGCGAGGTCGCCCAAGAACACGAAATTGACGAATCGGTTTCCATTGCGGATGCCGCCACGCCAGAAAACGTGCATGTGGCCAAGGTGCGCATAGCTGCTCGGCAATGGCGCGCCTCCAAACTCGCGCCGAAGAAATACGGCGACCGGACCCAGCTTGAGCACACGGGCCGGGATGGCGGGCCGATTCAATATCAAGACCTGTCCAAATTGAGCGATGAGGAGCTTGATCAGCTTGAGCGCCTCAGCGCAAAAATATCCTCCGCTGGAGGTGGTCAGGGCGGAGAAAGCTAAACGCGCCCAAAGCCGCGTCAGGTCCAGCCTCGAAGAATGGTGCAAACTCGCCCTTGAGCCATTCGGTGAAAAACCGGAACGTCATCATCAGCTTCTGATCCGCGAACTCGAAGACGTTGCTTCCGGGAAGACAGACCGCCTGATGGTGCTGATGCCTCCCGGATCGGCGAAGTCAACCTATGCGTCGAAGCTGTTCCCGGCGTGGCTTTTCTGTCGCCATCCGCGCGCCACGATCATCGCGGCGTCGCATACCGCCGAACTCGCGGAAAAATTCGGCCGCAACGTCCGCAACTATGTCGGCCAGTACAGCAACATCCTTGGCTATGGCCTGGCCCCGGATCGCAAGGCTGCCGGGCAGTGGGAAACCACAGGAGGGGGTGAGTATTTTGCGGCGGGCGTCGGGGGCGCCATCACAGGCCGACGCGCCGACTTCGCGTTGATCGACGATCCGGTCAAGAGCCGCGAGGAAGCCGAGTCGCCGACAATCCGCGAAAAGATTTGGGATTGGTATCGCTCCGATCTCTATACCCGATTGAAGCCCGGCGCCGCCGTCGTGCTCATCATGACTCGCTGGCACGAGGAAGACCTCGGCGGCAAGCTGCTTGCTGAAATGGAAAACGGCGGCGATCAGTGGCGTGTTCTCAAACTCCCGGCGCTGGCGACCGCCAATGATGACCCGCTCGGCAGGCCGCCCGGCGCGCCACTTTGGCCGGAATGGGAAAACGCGGAGGCCATAGCCCGCAAGCGTTCCGCCCTCGGCGAACGCGACTTCGGCGCCCTGTTTCAAC
>CAIQVS010000411.1 GCA_903875345.1 uncultured Pseudomonadota bacterium
GATGCCACCGTTAAGGGGCTGGGCGATTATTTCGTCGGCGAACGCGTTCGTGTGTGGATTTCTGCCGGTGAACGCAAAGTGATCGTCGTTCCTTCTGATTTCCTCATCACAAGAAATGGGATTGATTACGCCTTGGTCAAATCCGCCGCTGGCAAAACGCTCGATGTGCCTGTGCAGCGTGGACAGGATGCCTTTACTCAGGATTTGCCAAATGGCGTCGAGATTCTTTCCGGTCTGAAATCCGGTGACCAACTGGTGCATCCATGAAATTAGGGCTTTCCGGTAATTTAACCCGCGCGACCATTACATCGCCGCTTACGCCCTTGTTTTTGCTGGCCGCGATAATTTTTGGTCTTGTCGCGCTTATGGTCATTCCGCGCGAAGAAGAGCCGCAGATCAGCGTTCCGATGGTGGATATCCTTGTCTCCGCCAATGGCCTCAAGGCTCCCGATGCCGCCGAGCTTGTCACCAAGCCTCTGGAAGAGATTATCAAGGGCATTAATGGCGTCGAGCATGTCTACAGCCAAACGCAGGATGATCGCGTGATGGTTACGGCGCGTTTCTTTACCGGCACCAAGGAAGATGACGCCGTTCTGCGCGTTCATGAGAAAATCCGCGCCAATTATGACCGCATCCCGCAAGGCATTCCTGAACCCCTCATCGTTAAACGCGGCATCAACGATGTAGCCATTGTCGTGCTGACTCTGTCGCCGAAATCGGAAGCAGCGGATCGCTGGAACGACAAAAGCCTATATGAACTTGCAGGCAAGGTGCAGTCGGAGTTGACCAAAGTTGAGAATATTGGATTAACGTATATCTCTGGCGGCACTCAGGAAGAAATCAGCGTCGAACCCGATCCGGAAAAGCTGAACTTGTTCGGCGTCACGCTTGAACAATTGATGGCCAAGGTGCAGGGAGCCAATCGTTCATTCCTCGCCGGTTATATGCGCGATGCGGGGAAAACGCTGCAAGTCGCCGCAGGCCAAACGCTTTCCGGCGTGCCCGATATAGGGCTTTTGCTCATTACCACACGCGATGGGCGTCCTGTTTATGTGCGTGATGTCGCCAAGGTGCATATAGGCGCAAGCGCCGCCGAGCATCGCGTCTGGAATATCGCGCCCAACAAAGACAAAAGCTGGTCAACAACATCTGCCGTTAGCCTTGCGCTGGCCAAACGGGCTGGAGCGAATGCGGTTGTCGTGTCTGGTGACATTCTAAAACGGTTGGAACTGCTGAAAGGCAAACTCATTCCCGATGATGTTCATGTCGAAGTCACACGCAATTACGGCAAGACCGCCAACGACAAAGCCAACGAGCTGTTGTTCCACCTCGGTTTGGCAACGGTATCCATCGTCATCTTGATCGCTTTCGCTATCGGTAGACGCGAGGCGATGGTGACGGCGGTTGTTATTCCGACCACAATTCTTCTGACATTGTTTGCCTCCAACCTGATGGGCTACACGATCAACCGCGTCAGCCTATTTGCGCTGATTTTTTCCATCGGCATTCTGGTCGATGATGCGATTGTGGTGATCGAGAACATCTCGCGCCACTGGGCGATGAATGACGGACGCAGTCGCATGCAGGCGGCCATTGAAGCCGTGGCCGAGGTTGGCAACCCGACAATTGTGGCCACACTCACGGTAATCGCCGCGCTGCTGCCGATGATGTTCGTGTCCGGCATGATGGGGCCATACATGGCTCCGATTCCGGCCAATGCTTCCGCCGCGATGATCTTCTCCTTCTTCGTCGCCA
>CAIQVS010000412.1 GCA_903875345.1 uncultured Pseudomonadota bacterium
AAGCCTAACGGCTAAAGGCCGTCGCAATCGTCTAACCACGATTAATGAACTCCCGGTCACCAGAGGAATTTTCCTCTGGCGACCTTGTTTAAACCGGAGGGATTAATTGTGGATTTTAAATTTTTCAATGAGCGTCAAATTGAAGAAATTCAAATGATGGCAGAGATCGTCAACGCGATGGCAATCGCCGACGGCTTCTCAAGTCTAGATTCTTGTTTAGGAAAACACCCGAACAGGTTGGACACTTATACGCGATATGCATCTTCCGCCTTACGCGCAGTGCGTGATGTGCAAGGATTCCGGATGCAAATCTTCATCGACGATGCCGATGATTTTGAGCAAAAATTCTCCGGTTCACGGAAGGATGAGATCAAGTCATGAGCATCGGTAGGCACGGATGTTCAATGCGTCTGAACGATCTGCTTATTAAGACCACCATGATTGACGAGATGGTGCGCGCTGACCATTGGCAAGGCATTGACGAATGCTTGGCTATAAAACCGAAGGTGCTGAAAAAGTTTGAGAATTATGCTGACGCGATTTTACGAACCATTCGCCAATTTGAGCGCCAATCGAAGAATTCTCAAGAGATGGATTGAAACATGGCGCAATACCAACACCTTCCGATTTACAAACAAACCTATGATATTTTGCTGCGGACAATGGTTGCTACCAAGGAATTTCCGCGTGAATATAAATTTACCCTCGGCCAAAAAATTAAGGATGAACTGATTGAACTTGTCGTGATGATTTATCGAGCAAACAGTGCTACGAACAAACGGCAACACATCGAATCGATCATGGAGCGAATTCAAGCAATACAGCTATTGATGCGTTTGAGCCACGACATGAAGATTTTAGCACGCAGTCACTATGCGGTGCTTTCGCAGATGACGGACAACCTTGGGCGACAGGCTCAAGGTTGGCTCAAGAGTTCGGAGAGGGGGAGGTCAGAACAGAGTTAAGTCAAGGCTTAACCTGGCGAACATATTCAGCTCGGATGGCGGCGGTACCTTTCCGCTAAGGGATTGGCACCAAAGAGAGGGTCGAAAGACTGAAAGCTCGATGAATGAACATTCGTTCGTCCGGCCAAGAGATCGCCATCGATACGCTAGCGGCTCCGACAACGCCAACTGGTACTGGTCGTGTACGGAGCACCGTGACAACTCATCGAACGTGTGGGCTGTCCGGTTCTCGGACGGTGACGACAATTGGAACGATAAGGATAATAATCGTCTCAGTTGCCGCCCCTGCCGAGTGGAGGGAGCTGATGACCCCCTTTCCGATCCTTTCCATTCTCAAAATAATGGCGAAGGGATCAAGAAGATGATGACAGACGATGGCCCCACAATTGAGGCCGTATTTAATGCTTATTTTGATTGCCGCAAAGCAAAGCGCAACTCGATTAACCAGTTGCGCTTTGAGATTGATCTGGAAACAAACCTTGTGGAGCTTCATCGTCAGCTCTGCAACGGGAGTTACAAGATCGGACGCAGCGTCGCTTTTATCGTAACGCACCCCAAGATCAGGGAGGTATGGGCAGCGGATTTTAGGGATCGCGTAGTGCATCATGTCATTTGCAACGCGATTTCCGACCGCTACTACAGGCGCTTTATCCGCGATAATTATGCCTGCATTCCCGGGCGCGGGACACATGACGGACTGCGCCGTATTTCAGGCTTTGCGCGATCAATCACGCAGAATTGGACGAAGTCCGCTTATTTTCTCAAAGCGGATGTCGCTAATTTCTTTAACTCCATCGACCATCAAATTTTGATCGATCTTGCCGAACGGCGTGTGACGGAAGAATGGATACGCGTTCTTATTCGTCAGGTTGTTCTGCATGACCCGCGCACAAATTTTTCCATGCGGTCATCACGCGCCTCGTTTGAAAGAGTCCCGCGCCATAAGAGCTTGCTGCATGCGCCTCTCGGAAAGGGGCTTCCTATTGGCAATCTCACAAGCCAGTTTTTTGCCAATCTCTATATGGATGAACTCGATCAGTACGCGAAGCATGTCCTGAAAGCCAGGTACTATGGACGCTATGTCGATGACGTGGTGATCTTGGACGAAGACCCCGATATTTTGAACATGTGGTATGAACAGATGGATGAGTTCATAAAATCTAAACTTGCCATCCATTTGCATCCCAACAAAAGACACCTCAATCTTGTCGATAGAGGGATCGATTTTACAGGATTCATTATTAAGCCAGGACGCACTTATTTACGACAGACGAGTCTTTCAAAATGCCAACAGAAAATCAGGTCATGGGAGCGCAAGGGATCGCCTGTCGACAATGAGACGCTAAAGGACGTTTCTCAAAGCCTTAACAGTTATCTGGGGATGCTGAGACAGGTGGATGGCTACAATGTCAGAAAATCCATATGTCAGCGTGTCGGAAGTTTGTTTCTTCAAACGGACGCGAAGTACACAAAAACAAGATGCGGGGCTGGCAAAGCAGTTAAAGTTTGACGATTGCAGGAATCATATGCTCTGGAACTTCCACTCGTGCAATTTCTTTTCCGTTCCAGACATGACATGTTTTTCCTGTTGGGTCTTCGGGAAGATCGCCACCTGTAATTATATAGCCGACCTCGTCTGGCGGAAACCATGAATGTCCGACTACTACGGCATCATCCGGTTCTTTATAGGAGTCGGCATAGCCCGCATTTCGCTTCAATCTCTCCTGAAGTCTCGTGCCAGCCCCTTCAGGGGATTTGGATGTAATCTCGAATGCGTAAGTCAACCCGCGCAGCGGCTTAAGGCGATACTTGGCCAGTTTTGCAGATGGTTTTTTCATCATTTCGATTTGCTCCCACGCTAAAAGTTTGCCGCATTCTAGCGCAGAGCTTCATCGACTTAAATCCGTAAATAGAATTTTCTCATCTTATTTTCTGCACTCGCGCAGTTGCGCGCGCAGCACGGCATAGTCCTGCACCACATACGGGAACGCAGCATCTGGAGGAGCTGTTTTGATTTCCTCGGCCAACCTGTGCTGTACCTCTTTGGTATATTCCTTGATCGGCGGACAAACGCACATCGGATTAGAACTTGCCGTCGTGCAGCTGGTTAACCAGCTCGCCGCGATTGCGAGGAGCGGTAAGCGTAGCGCGTAATTGGGCATCTTTGATCTCCACTATTTTCTTGAGTTGGTCATAGCGCTCGGCGTTCTTGCCGGATTGGCGCGCGCCGAAGAGGACGACGAGGACGGACAGTGCCACAGTGCCCCAACCGATTAGGCGTAGGGCGTTGCTGGTAAACCAGTTTCCGAGAAAGGCAAACATCAGCGCAGCCCTTTCCTATAATCGTCAATCCGTGCCCAGAGCATGACACCGATGCCAATCAGTGTGATGGCAAGGAGTAGCCATTTGGCGATGTCGAGGTAGGGCACGAGCGTTTGAAGTGTGTCTTGCGCAGGGGCAAGGCCGTCGCGGATGGATTCCAGCGCACCAAGGCCCACCGTTGCCGCCGTAGCGGCCTGTCCGCCCTTTACGGTGCGCGACTGTTGCAGGTTCTTGGACGGAGGCTCTACACCCGCCAGCACCAAGGCTTTGTCGACCTGTGCGGCTGTGTAGGGCTGTTGGCCATTTTCCTGTTTGATTATGGCAAGAACCAAAGGCTTAAGATCGTTATAGGCATGCATATCGAGCGCCTGGTCGGGCGTGAAGCCCGTGGTTTCAGTGACGGCCTTGATGTACATAACGGTGTCGTTTTCAGAGGTCGGTGCCCAGCGACCGATAATCTCGCGAATGGTGCGCAGGTTGTGAACGACCTGATAAGCGATCAGCGTTCGCGCCAGCGCCCGAATGCCGTAGATAGGGCTTTTGAACGTGCAGTATGCGGGATCTGTTTGAGGGTCAGCCAACCCCTGCCATTTGTCGCTGCCACGGCGCAGGTTGCCGGGGTTGTTGTTACGAATGCCGTGCGGTTCGATTTTAGACATGGTGCTTCCTTTCTG
>CAIQVS010000413.1 GCA_903875345.1 uncultured Pseudomonadota bacterium
GCTTAATCTCAACATTGGCAAGCGCCTCCCTCATGACATTCGCCGCCGGCTGCATCAGCGAGCTATGAAACGGCGCGCTGACCGGAAGTTTGACGCTGCGCTTGAACCCACGCTCGGCGGCAATCGCAATCGCGCGATCCACGGCGGCGACATGGCCGCTGATGACGATCTGCCCCGGTGCATTATCATTCGCGGCGGCGCAAACCTCGCCTTGAGCCGCCTCGGCGGCGATCTCCTGCGCGATAGGCATATCGAGCCCGATCAAAGCCGCCATTGTCCCGACGCCGACGGGAACTGCCTGCTGCATCGCCAGCCCGCGCTTCTTGAGCAACCGCGCCGCATCGGCAAGGCTAAAGCTTCCCGCTGCGCACAAAGCCGAATATTCACCGAGGCTATGCCCGGCGACAAATTTCGCCGCGTCCGGCAAACGGAACTGCCCTTGTTTGTCCAGCACACGCATGACGGCAAGACTAACGGCCATCAGCGAGGGCTGGGCGTTCTCCGTCAGCTTGAGATCCTCGGCAGGTCCTTCGAACATCAGACGAGTCAGATTTTGGCTCAGCGCATGATCGACTTCCTCAAAAACGTCGCGCGCTTCAACAAACGCAGCGGCAAGCTCCTGCCCCATGCCAACGGCCTGACTCCCCTGTCCCGGGAACACAATCGCTCTGTTCATGTCTTGAATTCTCCTAACTGCGTTAACTTGAGAACCCGAAAAAAGAACCGCCATACCGGCGAAGGCCGGCATCCAGCCGCCCCCACTTTCTTAAGGGGGCGCTTGATGCGAAGCGTCAAAACACCACAAGAAAGCGCTTGTGACGTTTTGCCGCTTCGCGGCAAATGGATTCCCGCATTCGCGGGAATGACGAAATCTTTTTCTGACTCCAATGAAGCCTGAACATGACTGCGTTCAGAAAGCCGAAACTTTACGCACTTGTCAAACAGGCATTCAGAGGGTTTATTACCTGCGAAAGGAATACACTCATGATCATCGTCACCGGTGGCGCCGGATTTATCGGCTCAAACATGGTCGCAGCCTTGGAGGCTCGCGGCAAACGTGTGGCTATCGTCGATTGGCTTGGACATGATGACAAATGGCGTAACCTCGCCAAACGCGATCTTGAATCGATCGTCGCGCCGGAACGATTGGATGATTTTCTGGAGAATCAAAGCGATGAAATCGAAGCCATCGTTCATATGGGCGCGATTTCGACGACGACGGAAACCGATGTTGACCTGATTATCGAAAGCAATTTCCGTCTCAGTCAAAAACTATGGCTGTGGTGCGCGGAGCATGAAACGCAGTTTATCTACGCTTCGTCTGGCGCGACGTATGGTGACGGCGCGCAAGGCTTCGCCGATGATGAAAGCATCGAAGGATTATCACGGCTGCGCCCGCTTAACGCCTATGGCTGGAGCAAGCATCTTTTTGACCGCTGGCTCGCACAGCAGAATAAGTTCGGCTGCGAACCGCCGCGTCAATGCGTTGGCTTGAAGTTCTTTAACGTCTACGGCCCGAATGAATATCACAAAGGCGGGCAACGTTCGGTGGTCGATCAAATTTTCCCCTTTACCGTCCGCAACGAGGCCTTTCCACTGTTCAAATCATACAATCCAAAATATCCGGACGGAGGTCAGCTGCGCGATTTCATCTGGGTGGGCGATTGCGTCAATGTGATGCTATGGCTGCTTGATCATCCCAAGGTAAACGGACTTTTTAATCTCGGCACCGGTCAGGCGCGAAGTTTTGCCGATCTCGCCAGGGCCGTTTACCAAGCCGCTGGGAAAACGCCGCTTATCGACTTTCGCGATATGCCACAGGAATTGCGAGGCAAATACCAGTATTTCACGCAAGCCGATATGACAAAGCTTCGCGGTGCCGGATACGATCAGCCTTTCACTAACCTCGAAGAAGGCGTCCGGCTTTATGTGCAAACCTATCTGGCGACAGCGGATCGCTATGTTTGATCACCTTATAGGACTTTCATGACCACTCACCTTATCCCCCTGCTTGATAAAATGATTGGCCACCGCGTTCTAGTAGTCGGCGACGTGATGCTGGATCGCTATGTCTACGGACAGGTGGAGCGCATTTCGCCTGAAGCTCCCATTCCCGTTTTGCACATCCAGCGCGAAGCCATGACTCTTGGAGGTGCGGGCAATGTCGTTCGCAATATTATTTCTCTCGGCGGGGAAGTGAATTTTGTCAGCGTCATCGGCAAGGATCAGGCGGGCGGTGATATAGAACGAGAACTCGGTTCTCTCCCCGCAATCAAACCGCATTTGATCGTCGATGCGGAGCGGCCAACGACGCTGAAAACCCGTTATGTCGCCGACAACCAGCAATTGCTGCGCGCCGACAGGGAGATTGCGCAGCCCGTATCGACCGACATCGAGCAGCAAATTTTGTCGAAGGTGAAAAGCGTTCTGGAACATTCGGGCGTTGTGGTTTTATCCGACTACGCCAAAGGCGTACTCAGCGACGCCGTCGTTCGCGAAATTATCGCTCTTGCCAACACCAAGAGCTCGCGCGTTCTTATCGACCCCAAAGGACGCGACTTCGCCCGCTACAAGGGCGCAACGCTTTTAACACCGAACCGCAAGGAGCTGGCGGAAATTTCCGGAACGCCAATCCGTAGCGTCGAAGATGCCGAAAAAGCCGCGCGCAATCTGATCTCCACTTATGGCATTCAAGGCGTACTCGCCAAATTGGGCAGCGACGGCGTCTGCATCATCATGCGGGACGAAGCACCTCAGCATTTCCACGCCAAGGCACGGGAGGTTTTCGATGTGTCGGGCGCAGGCGACAGTGTTCTTGCCGCCTTGGCTTTGGCTCTGGCCGGAGGATTGTCTTATCCCGAAGCCGCCGAAATCGCCAACATCGCGGGTTCCGTGGTCGTCGGCAAAGTCGGCACGGCAACGGTTGCGCGCGAAGAACTGGCGCACGAAATGATGCGCGGCGCAGCGCGTGAAGACGAAATTAAACTAACAGGATCCGCGCAAGCAGCGGAGCAAGCCGAGCGCTGGCGCAAGCAAGGGCTAAAAGTCGGCTTCACCAACGGTTGTTTCGATCTTCTACATCCGGGACATATCGCGTTGCTGCGGCAGGCGCGCGCCGCTTGCGACAAGCTGGTGGTTGGACTGAACAGCGACGCTTCAGTTAAGCGGCTGAAAGGCGAAAGCCGTCCCGTGCAAAATGAAACATCGCGCGCCGCTGTTCTTTCATCGCTTGCCGATGTCGATCTCGTGGTCATTTTTGAGGAAGACACGCCGCTTGAGCTAATCAAAGCGATACGTCCTGCAATTCTCGTTAAAGGGGCGGATTACAGCGTCGATCAAGTCGTCGGCGGCGATATTATCCAAAGCTGGGGCGGCAAAGTCGTTCTTGCCAAGCTGGTGGAAGGCCAAAGCACAACGGCTACGATCGCGCGAATGAATACGGCGGGAACAGCCAAGAAAATCAGCAACGCGTAAAAATCACCACGTCCTGACCGGACCGACATCGACGTGGACGAACTGCGATTCGGGGTAATAGCCGACGCCGCCGCGCTGCATACCCAAGGCCGTACGATATAGTCCACGCAACGGCACACCCGGCATGCGTATATCGATTGCCATTCCTTTGGTGTGATAACTACGCTTGGAAACACCGTCGCTGTAACGCGCGAGCATCATATTGGTTTTAGGCGAGCGATAACCTGAAATAACCTCAATCGCGCCATCATGCCCGGTCTTGTTCTGCAAATCGCAAAGCAGATCCATCAACCGAACATCCATCGGATACACATCACCGGAATAATGATCGCGCAGGATATGATTGATTTGCGTCAGCGCAGGACGGCTGTACTTGCCGTTTTGCCAATAGGCCAGATTCAAACGCTCGTCCGTATGCAGATTATGAAAAGCCAAAGCGCGCAGCCCACGGATACGCGGCACGGCTGCCATAGCCGGACTCACCACC
>CAIQVS010000414.1 GCA_903875345.1 uncultured Pseudomonadota bacterium
CGTTTTTCGGATTGGTCGGCAAGAAAGGCGCAGCATGAACGCATCCACACGACCACGCATCCGATGCGCTGTTTACACCCGCAAATCATCCGAAGACGGGCTGGAACAGGATTATAACAGCCTCGACGCGCAACGGGATGCCAGCGAATCCTATATCGCCTCGCAGAAACACGAAGGCTGGGTTCTTGTCCCTGATCCTTATGACGATGGTGGGTTCTCCGGCGGCAACACAAACCGCCCCGGCCTTAAACGGCTTCTTGCTGATATTGAAGCCCGCAGGATAGACATCGTGGTCGTCTATAAAATTGACCGCCTCACGCGCTCCTTGATGGATTTTGCAAAGCTGATCGAAGTCTTCGACAAACACAATGTTAGCTTCGTCTCCGTCACGCAGCAGTTCAACACGACGACACCGATGGGGCGCTTGATCCTGAACGTCCTATTGTCCTTCGCCCAGTTCGAGCGCGAACAGACGGGCGAACGCATCCGCGACAAAGTTGCCGCTAGCAAAAAGAAAGGCATGTGGATGGGCGGCTGCCCGCCGCTTGGTTATGATGTTGTCGATCGCAAGCTGATCATCAACCCCAAAGAGGCCGCAATCGTCAAAAAGATATTCCTGCGTTTCATCACGTTGCGCTCGACCACGCTGCTGGGACGGGAATTAAAACTGCAAGGCATTAGAGGTAAAACCTATATCACCCAGACTGGCAACCAGCGCTATGGATCGCCGCTCTGCCTCAACCAGCTTTATCGCATCCTGAACAACAAGGTCTATCTGGGGCTGATTACTCACAAGGGAAACACCTACCCTGGTCAACACGAAGCTATTATCGATCAGAATATATGGGATGAGGTGCGCGACGTAATGGGAGAAAGTTCGTTTCTTCGAGGTCGCCGCACAGCAACCAAAGAGTTCGCGTTATTGAAAGGTCTCGTTTTCTGCGGCCTTTGCGGATCTCCCTATACGCCGGTACACACACTTAAAAACGGCAAGAAATACCGCTATTACAAGCCCAGCCATCAAATACGGGGCATCAATGAAGAATGCCCCATCGGCAGTGTGGGCGCAGGCGAATTGGAAAACGTGGTCTTGGCTCAACTGAAAGAGATCTTTCTCAAACCGGAGATCATTATCAAAACATGGGAGAAGGCACACAGTCAGGATGCGACTATCATGGAGCGAGAAATCAAGAAAGCGCTGCGCAACATCGATCCTGTCTGGAATGAGCTTTTTCCTGTCGAGCAAGCGCGCATTGTCAATTTGCTGATCGAGCGCGTCACGATCCAAGAGGAAGGCATCGACATCAAATTTCGTAACACAGGTCTTGAATCCTTGGCGCGGGATATGGGCGATTACAAGAAACGGATGGCAGCATGAAAAAGGACGCACATCTTTCCATTCATATTCCTGCCAAACTCACCCGCAAACGTGGGCGCAAGCGAATCCTGCTGCCTGATCGGGCAATCCTCCCCCAGCTTGCCCCCGAACAAAACGAACACCTGATCCACGCCTTGCTCTGCGCCCATAAATGGCAAAAGATCATCAGCACCAGCAAAATGGAAACCACCGAAGCGTTGGCCAGAAAAATGGGCATTTCGCACGCTTACGTTTGCCGTGTTTTGCGGCTCAATCTTTTGGCGCCGGATATTCGGCGGGATATTCTCGATGGCCGCCAACCGAAAGGCCTTCGCGTCATCGATATTCTCCAGCCGTTTCCTCTCGTCTGGGACGATCAGCGCAAACATCTGGGGTTTGCGTAGTTCCAAACCATGTCGTTAACCAAAATTAATACTTGTAAATAAAGCATTTTTTGTTCCAACGCCATTTTGCAAGGGTTAACCAATGCATCTACTTGATAACATGGACTAAAACGAACATTTTTATTGATTTTTACGACTCTAGCGTGTATTTATTACGGAAACGCAACGATAAGAACGTGGTCTATCGACCTACCCTTTTTAGGTTTTTCGGTGGGATATTTTCTATGCTGGGATTTGACAAAGACCATTATTCGCTAATCGAATTAGCCGAGCGCTGGAAG
>CAIQVS010000415.1 GCA_903875345.1 uncultured Pseudomonadota bacterium
CACTTCGCCAAATGCTCAACCGTTCCCACCAACGCCTCCTTCAAAAATTGAAAGAAGCCTTTGAATCAATAACTTGTGAACGATTCGTTAGCACCACTGAAAATCATGGGGTGGTAAGTTTATTTTAGCGATTGCATGGAATTCGTTTCCGTGTTTGGGTATTGTCTACCCCTTAACCAAAAGTAGGTTATAATCCTAAATCCTCTGTCCGGCTTGTGATGACATGAAAATTGCTATTCCAAAAGAGCGGCGCCCTTATGAAAAGCGAGTTGCGGCCACGCCCGACACGGTCAAGAAATATCGCGCGTTAGGATATGAGGTTCAGGTAGAGGCTGGAGCCGGAGCCGAAGCTTCGTATCCGGACGAATTTTATGCTACCGCTGGAGCGAACGTAATTCCTGATGCCGCGACCGTTTTGCGCGATGCGGATATTGTCCTTAAAGTTCAGCGTCCGATGAACGAAGGCGAAGGACGTAACGAAGTCGGCATGATTAAGTCCGGTGCTGTTTTGATCGGCATGCTCAATCCCTATGGGGCTCGTGGCGATCTGGATGCTTACGCGCGTGGCAACGTCACCGCCATGTCGATGGAATTGATGCCGCGCATAACGCGCGCCCAGTCGATGGACGTTCTGTCAAGCCAGTCCAATCTGGCGGGATACAAAGCCGTTCTCGATGCCGCCGAGCAATTTGGTCGGGCTTTCCCGATGATGATGACGGCGGCGGGTACCGTTCCTCCGGCGCGCGTTCTGGTGATGGGCGCAGGCGTGGCGGGGCTGCAGGCCATTGCAACGGCACGTCGTCTCGGTGCCATTGTTTCAGCGACCGATGTGCGTCCCGTGGCGCGCGAGCAGGTTGAAAGCCTCGGAGCAACGTTCGTTATGGTCGAGAGCGAGGAAACCAAGCAAGCGGAAACGTCCGGCGGATATGCTCGCGAAATGAGTGAGGATTACAAGCGTCGTCAGGCCGAGCTGATTTCCGAAACGATCAAGAAGCAGGACATCGTGATTTGCACCGCCTTGATTCCCGGTCGTGCAGCGCCGCGTCTGGTCAGCGAAGAGATGCTGCGCACGATGAAGCCGGGGTCGGTTATCATCGATCTGGCGGTCGAGCAGGGCGGCAATTGTGCGCTTAGCGAGCCCGGCAAGATCGTCGAGGCGTTCGGGGTCAAGATTGTCGGGCACAGAAATATGCCGAGCCGTATCGCGGTCGATTCCTCGGCGCTTTATGCTCGTAATCTGCTCAATTTTATGACGTTGATTTCGGCGAAGGAAGGCGGTCGCCTTGCCATTGACTGGAACGACGAGATTATACGCAGTATTACCTTGTCTCGTGATGGTGGAATCATTCACCCGCAATTTGCGCAAGCAACTGCGGCCTAGGGGGGCGAAGATGGAACCGAAAGAAAGAGACAACGAGTTGGTAAGAAATATAACGTCATGGATCGTTAGTCTTGCGGTATCGGTTGTGTTTTGCGCTGTCTGGTTTGTGATTTTTGCCCAGTACGTTGTTGATATCAAAAGGAACGTTGCGCTCACGAATGAAAAGCTTGAAGTTATGTCAGAGCGTGATGAGCAGTTGGTGTCGGAAATTAAAGCGATGCATCGCATTATGGTCGCCAACACTCAGGCCGTCGCAAACGTTACGGCGGCAACTCCAGCTCCGGCTGCGGCCGCACCAGCCCCAGTTGCTGTTCCTCCTGTCGCAGCGGCTCCTGTGGCTGAGTCTGCGCCTGCAGCGTCAAATCCCGCTCAAGTCGTTACGCCAAGTATAGCGCCTGTTGGATCTTCTGTTCCGGCAGCGTTGCCTCCTGTCACTGTTCCCACCGTACCTGCCAAGTAGCATTTTCCCCAAGGAGTAAGAATGTCTCTTAATGACCTCGTTTCAGGCTTGAACAGCCTTGCGGCTGAACAGGCGCAGCAAGCTGCCCTTCAAAGTTCTGCGCAAGTCGGCAGTGATTTCTTCATTACAGGCTTAACGGTTTTTGTATTGGCTTGTTTCGTCGGGTACTACGTTGTCTGGCGTGTGACACCGGCGCTGCATTCCCCCCTTATGGCCGTCACGAATGCCGTGTCATCCGTTATCATCGTCGGCGCGTTGCTGGCGGCGGGTCCCGTCGATATGACACCGTCGAAATGGATGGGGCTTGGCGCAGTTGCGCTCGCCTCGATCAATATCTTTGGTGGATTTATCGTGACGCAGCGCATGCTGGCCATGTACAAAAAGAAAATCGACATCAAAGGAAAGAAGTAGGAACGTTTCATGTCCAGTCTCATCGCTCTTGCCTATCTCGTTTCCGGTATTTGTTTCATCATGGCCATTCGTGGCCTTGCCTCGCCGGAGACGGCGCGAGCCGGAAATTCCTTTGGTATCGCGGGCATGACGCTCGCGATTGCCACAACCATTTTTCAAGTTGAGGCTTCCTCGTTGTGGTTCATTGCCTTGGCGATTATGTTGGGTGGCGCAATCGGTGCTGTCGTTGCTCGCAACATCAACATGACGGCTTTGCCGCAGCTTGTTGCCGCCTTCCATTCTCTGGTCGGTCTGGCAGCGGTTTTGGTCGCGGCGGCAGCGTTCACCAATCCGGAGGCATATGGCATCGTTAGCGGTGGAAGCATCGAAACCTCAAGTCTGATCGAGATGGGGCTTGGCGTGGCGATTGGTGCGATTACCTTCAGTGGCTCAATCGTCGCTTTCGCGAAATTGCAAGGTCTGGTTTCAGGAAAACCCCTGACTTTTCCGATGCAGCACCAATTTAATCTTGGGCTTGGCGTTGCCGCGCTGTTTTTGGTCGTCGTGCTGGTGATGAGTCAAGCGCCTTATGCGTTTTGGGGAATTGTTATTATCACTTTCGCGCTTGGGTTCCTGTTGATCCTGCCGATCGGCGGCGCGGACATGCCGG
Organism: uncultured Pseudomonadota bacterium; assembly: GCA_903875345.1. Classification (GTDB taxonomy): domain Bacteria; phylum Pseudomonadota; class Alphaproteobacteria; order UBA9219; family UBA9219; genus CAIQVS01. The sequence continues at coordinate 2,902 of CAIQVS010000415.1, forward strand.
TCGTTATTTCGATGTTGAACAGCTATTCCGGTTGGGCAGCAGCGGCGACAGGGTTTACGCTTAAAAATCCGCTTTTGATCATCACTGGCGCTCTGGTCGGTTCGTCGGGTGCGATCCTAAGCTATATTATGTGCAAGGGTATGAACCGCTCGATCTTCAATGTTATTCTCGGCGGCTTCGGCAGCGAGGGTGGAACGGGGGCTGCTGCGGGGGCGGGAGCCAATGATCGTCCGGTTAAGGCCGGTTCAGCCGAGGATGCGGCGTTCATTCTTAAGAATGCCTCCAGCGTCATTATTGTTCCCGGATACGGTATGGCTGTCGCGCAGGCGCAGCACGCGCTCCGCGAAATGGCCGATCAGCTGAAAAAAGCCGGAGTTCAGGTTCGTTACGCCATTCACCCGGTTGCCGGTCGTATGCCGGGGCATATGAACGTCTTGCTCGCCGAAGCCAATGTTCCTTATGACGAGGTGCTAGAGCTTGATGAAATCAACCGAGATTTTGGCCAGACGGATGTGGCGTTTGTCATTGGCGCGAACGATGTGACCAATCCGGCGGCGCGTACCGATCCGCAATCGCCGATTTACGGGATGCCGATCCTCGATGTTGAAAAGGCCAAGACCGTCTTGTTCATCAAGCGTTCAATGGCGGCTGGTTATGCTGGCGTTGAGAACGAGCTCTTCTTCCGTCCCAATACGATGATGCTATTCGGCGATGCCAAGCATATGTGTGAGAATATCGTCAAAGCGCTCGAATCGTAAGGCTATCGAGACGTCGGCTCGTTAACCAATATGGTTAAGAGTAAAGTTTTTCGACCGTGAAAGAAGTGATGTCGTGTGTTTTAGGCAGTTAAAGAGGTTGCCTGCGACATAGACTTGGACTTTTGAGTAATTTTAGCCTAGACTTATAATCGTTCCAATAGGATAGAGAGAGTATCGTCCATGGCTTTGAAGACTGTTGCCGTCAACCCTGATAAACAGGCATTGGCCGATCTCCGTGCCCAAATAGATCGTATTGATGGTGCTTTGCACGATCTTTTGCGTGATCGGGTTGAGATCATCGACGAAGTGCGTAAACTTAAAGGCAAGCAACATATCTATATCCGCCCCGGACGAGAGGCGCAGATGTTGCGCGTTCTCACCGGCAGACCGCAGGGTAAATTGCCCGAAGGCCTGATCGTGCGTTTGTGGCGCGAGATGATTTCAGGTTTCACGCTGATGGAAGGCGCCATAAAAGTCGCCGTGTATTCACCGGAAAAGGGACCTAATCTCTGGGATCACGCGCGTGATTTCTACGGCTCTTTTACCCCCCTTGTGGAAACGCCGTCGGCTGTAGCCGCGATCAAGGCCGTGCAAGCCGGCAAGGCGACGGTGGCCGTTGTGCCGCCACCGACGCAGGACGACAAAGACGCGTGGTGGCCTTTGCTTGCCGCTGACAAAACCAATGTTCTGACCGTTTTCGCGTGTTTGCCGTTTGAAATGCTCAAACCCGGTCGCACGAACGCACGTAACGTTTTACCGATGGGGCTGGTCGTTGGCCGCCTGTATCCTGAATTGACCGGAGACGATCACAGCTATATCGCCTTGCAATGCGTCCATGTTCCCGAAGCTGAAATGCGTCGCCTTCTCGGCAAAGCCGGGTACAAGGTCAAGCAGATGTTGACCCAATCGATGGGACGCGGCGGTTCCGCTCCAACGGCATACTTGCTCGAAACCGAGGGCTATGTGGGACGCAACGATACGCGCCTCGCTCGCATTCGCGCCATGCTGGGAAGCCGGTTGCAGCATATGGTTCCGCTTGGCGGCTATGCCGTACCGTTAAAATCAGGCCGCCGTTAGGCCTCACATGCCCAAAGATTCCCTTGGCCTCATCGGTGTTGGTGCCTTTGGCGCATTTGCTGTTCCGCACCTCACACCCCATTTCGAACTTGTGCTTCATGACGGGCATAGGGATTTGACGGACATTGCTCGCCAGCAGGGTTGTGTCGTCGGTGATATACATCAGGCAGCCCGATGCGACGTCGTTGTGCTGGCTGTTCCCGTGCAGCAGATGGAAAAGGCCATGACGGAAATTGCGCCGGATCTTAAACCCGGCGCGCTGGTGTTGGATGTCGCTTCGGTAAAAATGAAGCCAACCGCATGGATGAAGCAGCTTTTGCCCGCGCATGTCGATGCCGTAGGGTTGCATCCCTTGTTCGGTCCCCAGAGCGGCAAGGAAGGCATCGCCGGATTGAAAATTGTCGTTTGCAATGTTCGGGGTGCGCGCGATACGGTCGTACATTCTTTTTTGAAAGACAGGCTTGGTTTGAACGTTAGTGCTACGACGCCGGAGGATCATGATCGGCAACTGGCTTATGTGCAGGGGTTAACCCATTTGATCGCCAAGGTGGTGGTGGCGATGGATTTGCCGGATTTCCGTCTGAGGACAAAGACTTATGACTACATGCTGAAGATGGTCGAGATGGTGCGCTATGACTCGGATGAATTGTTCAAGGCTATCGAGCGCGAAAACCCTTTTACAGCCGAGGCCAAAGAATCCTTTTTTACAGCGGCGCGTGATTTGGAAGAGCGGCTGTCGAGAGGATAGGCTTCCCTCTAGTTGAATGCGTATTATCTGAAATTTTTGGGGGGCTCTCCCAACCATTTCTGTGGATCGTGACGAGGATTTGGTGATCTGACTGGAGTTTCTGAACTATTCCGGCCTCCGCTGTTATTCAGACAAGCTATTTGTCCAGCTGTTATGAATGCAGCCACCGCTCCCACCCCCGCAGCAATCGCGCAGGTTGCCATGCCGAATCCCGAATGCAAAACGTCCGGCCATGAAAAAACGATTTCAACTA
>CAIQVS010000416.1 GCA_903875345.1 uncultured Pseudomonadota bacterium
CGAACGCGACCCTTACAGGAGGCGTGGCGCAAGTCTGGATTGCGGCATCGGGCGGCACGGCTGGCGTGGCCGATCCCAATTGGGGCGGCTGCAATGTCTGGCTCTCGGCGGACGGCACAAACTATTCGATGGTCGGCACGATTGAGGGGCCGGCGCGCATGGGCGTGCTGTCGGCTGCCTTGGCGTCCTTTACCGGTACCAACCCCGACACGTCGCACACGCTTGCGGTTAATCTCAACGAAAGCGGCGGCACATTATCGTCGGGAACCTCCGCCGATGCCTCAAATTACCGGACGCTTTGCTATTGCGACGGCGAATTGCTGTCCTATCAAACGGCGACGCTGACGGGAACTGGCCTTTATAACCTGACGATCCTTTATCGCGGCCTCTACGGAACAACGGCTGCCGCTCATGCCTCTGGCGCGCAGTTTGTTCGGCTTGACGGCTCCGTCTTTCAGTACGATCTGCCGCAAGCCTATGTCGGCGTGCCGATTACGGTAAAGCTACAGAGCTTCAATATCTGGGGCGGTGGTTTGCAGGATATATCGACCTGCACGGCTTATTCCTACACGCCGGTTGGGACAGGCTTCCCGCTATTGGGATCCAGCGGCACTTATGGCGGCGTCACTTATAATGCCTCTGGCCAAGTCACTGCGGTGTCGTCATCGACAGGCGTTAATCCTTACGATATCGCCGGTTATCTACCAGGCATACCAACAGCGGGACAGACCTTGTTCCGCATCGAGATCGTGCGGGCGATCACTTTGCCGATCAATCTCACCGGCAGCCGCGCGGTCTGCCAGACAGCGCCAACAGCGGCGGTCACGCTACCGATTAAACAAAATGGCACCAGCATCGGCAGTATCAATTTTGCTGCTGGTGCAACGACTGGAACATTCACTTTCGCCAGCGCAGTCATCCTTAATGTCGGCGACGTCTTTGAACTCGACGCGCCAGCAACAGCAGATGCCACTTTTGCTGGCCCCAGCTACACCATCACAGGCACGAGGTAACCATGGTTGAGATTTTCTGGGACGGGTTCGATAAATACGGCCCCGTCAATTGCGCTCCGGTCAATTCGACCATGAACAGCGAATGGACGACCGTGCCGAGCAGCTCAGCATCCTTTGTCGCTGGGCGCTTTGCCAATAGCCTCGCGCTGCAGATGACCTACAGCTTCGTCAATGCCAGCCGCACCTTGCCGAGCAATTATGGTCGTCTGATCGGCGGCATTGCCCTAAATCCCAACCTGTCAAACAATAGCGGCGTCATATTCGGCGATGCCGGTACCAATCAATGCGCGGTGGGGTTTAATTCGGCAGGCAAACTGGTTCTCTGGAATGGCGGCCTCGGTGGAACCCAGATCGCCATTGCTTCGAGCGCGATCACGGCGAACACATGGCATTATGTCGAATGGGATCTGACTTTTGCTTCCAGCGGCTCCTACAATGTCTATCTTGACGGCGTATCCGTCTTTAGCGGAACCGGCAATCTTAAGAGCAGCTCAAACGCCTATGCCAATCAGGTTATTCTCATCGGCAATACCTGTAATTTCGA
>CAIQVS010000417.1 GCA_903875345.1 uncultured Pseudomonadota bacterium
AGGTTGCCAGATTACTTGGCGACAGTGAGAGAACCGTAGAGCGTGTCTATGGGAAGCATTCGCCCGATTATCTGCGGCGGGCGGTCAATGCTCTCAATTTAAGTGCCGATAATGCGTGTGGTGTTACAGCTGTAACACCGATTTCAACCAAGCAAATCGCTAAGACATTGAAAAGCGTGGTGGGTGCGACAGGGATTGAACCTGTGACCCCTACCGTGTGAACGAGCCGCTAAACCCGTCTTTTCCCTGCACTTCTTTGACTATTTTGCATATTTTTGTTCGTTCTGCATCAGAAATTGTCAGTTTTTCCCATAGTTTCTACCCATAGTTTACCCATACTGACGGCGAAAAAACTAGCCTCAATCATCCCCTGCTATCATCGCTTCATAGCGATTCGCCAGCCTGTAGCTGCGGGTTTTACGCGACGCTGAAACGATTTCGAGAAAACCGTCCTCCACCCATTTCTGACACAAGAGAGACACTGTGCGAGGGGCATAGCCAAACAGCGCAGCGATGTCTTTGGCTCCGATCTCTTGGGCATCCTGAAACAATGCCAGCGCCTTGCGTTGTTTGGCATCCAGTGTGCGTAGAAGCTTTGACTGGTCCTTGTGTCCTTTGCTTTGTTCGATTTGAGCTTGGTCGCGAACTTTTTCGAAAGCCTCGGCCATGCCTTCGACGAAGTAGGTCACCCATTTCGTAACATCAGCTTCGGCGCGTCCCATATAATAGTTATGCGATGGGCCTATGCTGATGGCTTCGTAATAGGCAGACAGATTCCGTGCATAGTATTCTTCAAGGGCGTAAAGCCCCTTGAGATCATAACCATTCAAATGAAGGATAAGAGTCGTCAGCAGCCGCGCGGTGCGCCCGTTGCCGTCGTAGTAAGGATGGATTGTAGCAAATTGGTAATGCGCCAGCCCTGCCCGGATAGGAACCGGCAGATCGTCTTTTTTGCCAATCCACGCGACAAGCTGCTGCATCAGTTTTGGGACGTCTTTTGCTTCCGGCGGCATATAGACGATGTCGCGCGAACCAGCGTCGCGGATGACATTCTGTCCGTCACGATATGGTGTCGGCTTGACCCGCGTTTTGCCGCTGCTCTCTACGAGGGCATGAAGCCGCTGGATCATGGCTTCCGTGACGGGGCCGCCCCGCCGCGCCATGCGATCAGCTTCGTCCATGGCAGCGTAATAGCCTTTGACCTCATATTGATCGCGTTCGCGCCCAGGAAAATGTTGGTCTTTTTCGATAACCTTGGCGACCTGCTCTTGCGTCAGGCGGTTGCCTTCGATCATCGTGGAATAATGCGTCGAGAACAAACGCGCCGTTTCGCGCAAATGAGCAAGCATCTGCGGCGTGATCGGCAGATCCGAAAAAACCTGCTTCACGGCCTCAATCCGCATCAGCGCCTTGGCCGCGCTCGGCGTGATCGTGAATTTGGGGGCAAATTTTGCGGACATAACGCTGACACCCTACGGATAAACGGCGATTTCAATGCCGTTATTATGCCGATATATTGCCGATAAATCAAGGTAAGAATCAGCCGTCCATGAGCAGCAG
>CAIQVS010000418.1 GCA_903875345.1 uncultured Pseudomonadota bacterium
CCTGGACGAAATTTGTCGAACGCCATGAAGGTGAAGTGGATCGTCTCCGCGCCGAAATCGCGGGCGTATGTGACGAAGCTGGCTTACCGCTTGGTGAATTCAAACGCATCGTCATGACGGTGCAAAAAGGCGAGCGCGAATCCAACCGCGCCAAAAAGGAAATGGTCGAAGCCAACCTGCGCCTCGTCATCTCCATCGCCAAGAAATACACCAACCGTGGCCTGCAGTTCCTCGACCTGATTCAGGAAGGCAACATCGGCCTGATGAAGGCGGTCGAAAAGTTCGAATACAGGCGCGGCTATAAATTCTCGACCTACGCGACATGGTGGATCCGGCAGGCGATCACGCGCTCCATCGCCGATCAGGCGCGCACGATCCGCATCCCCGTGCATATGATCGAGACGATCAACAAACTGGTGCGCACCAGCCGCCAGATGCTGCACGAAATCGGCCGCGAGCCCACGCCGGAAGAACTGGCGGAAAAGCTCCACATGCCGCTGGAGAAAGTGCGCAAAGTCCTCAAGATCGCCAAGGAGCCGATCAGCCTTGAGACCCCCATCGGCGACGAGGAAGATTCGCATCTCGGCGATTTCATCGAAGACAAAAACGCCGTGCAACCGTTGGATGCCGCCATTCTCGGCAACCTGCGCGAAACCACGACGCGCGTTCTGGCCACCCTCACCGCCCGCGAAGAACGCGTTCTGCGCATGCGCTTTGGCATCGGCATGAACACCGACCACACGCTGGAAGAAGTCGGCCAGCAGTTCAGCGTCACCCGCGAGCGTATCCGCCAGATCGAAGCGAAGGCGCTTCGCAAACTGAAACACCCCTCGCGGTCGCGCAAGCTGCGGAGCTTTTTGGATACCTAACGAAAAACCCCTCTCCTTGCGGAGAGGGGTCTTCGGAGGTCAATCCGTTTTCTGCTTTATCGGTTAGCTCAGCGCCTTGATCGCGCGTTCGGCCATCGCTTCGCCTTCCGCGCCTGTGACCGTGGTGAGGTCTTCGGCTTTGAGCCGCATTTCGCTCGCGAGTTGGCGAATCTCTTCCTCAAGCGCCAGATAGACATGGTTCGCATCGTCGCCGCGCCCTTGGGCCAACAGATTGCCCGGATGCACGTCGAAGAAACCGATCGTGCGGCCATCGGGATAAAGCCCGCCCTCCACCGTGAACTCGTTGGTGCAGGGGATGGCATTGGCCTGAGTCGGCACGACGCGGATCACTTTCTCCACCACCGTTCCCGCGCCGCTCACCAGACTGAGGATGTGCGCGCTGTCGACTTCGGCGCGCGGCACCACCGCGCTCGTGCCGATACGGCTGGGGCGAGAAAGGACGCGCGTCACGCGTTCGACGCGGCCTGTGCGGCGCAACGTCTCGACGATTTCGCGCACAAGAATCGCTTCGCCTTCCGCGATCAGCTCCTCGATGAAGGCCGACGACATCTGGCCAAACTTGGATCCGACCGCGCGTGATTCGGTGAATCGGCTTTCCAAGTGAGTCCACAGCATCGGTGATTCGGCAGGCAGGTAGGTGTAACCCGCAGCGCGGAGGAATTCGATATCGCCAGAATCAATCATGGGAAATGTCCTTTTGAAACGGATGGAACGCGAAAAATTTGAAAACTTTAGACAGGAGTCAGCGTAACCCAATATGCTTAAAGACGGTTTAACGCTATGCGGTTTTTGAGGGGGCAAATTTATGAAAAACCGTTAAAATCCTTGGTTTTCCGCCGTTTTTTAGGGTTTATTTACGTCGCCAAAACCACAAATACAAAACCCCTGTCCGACGAACCTGCAATCGCTAGGCATGTCAAACAGGGGTTTAAAAGTATCATTCATCGCCCAGAGGGCGATGGAGATTACTTCTTCTTCTTGGCGGTTGTCTTTTTCGCCGGGGCTTTTTTCGCGACTTTTTTCTTAGCAGCCATAGTGACCTCCTTAACTAGAGTAGAGTTGCCGACATGTTGTGGCTAGCCTTGAGATTAGTCAACAACATTTTGTCGTTTGCCTCGGTGATCGTCTTCGGTGATGCGTGTTACTCGTCCCGCGTTGCAGCTTCGCAACATCTCTTCATCGACTCTGTGATGTGTGACGCTCACGCGTCATCATCACAATGTGCCGATGAAGTCTTGGTCGAGACGAAAACGCGTATCACCGACTCGCTTCATGAAGCATGATTTTTATGACATGCGTTTGCTAACGAATTATGAATCTTTTCAGCCGCGTCAAACTGCACTATGACTCCCTGACCCGCTGTGCGATCCAAAGAGCGTTCGACAGCATCGCGCGTGGGCCTGTAGCTCAGTTGGTTAGAGC
>CAIQVS010000419.1 GCA_903875345.1 uncultured Pseudomonadota bacterium
AGACTAACAAGATTACTCTGCTCAGGAGATTGCTGTTTCAGGCAGGATTTATCTTGTCCTCATTCAAAGCGATGTTACTCGTAGCGATACGAAATGAATGCGGAACAAGGAGCTACACCGTGTCGCATATCGCCAAACTGAAGCTGTCCACGCAAGCCATTTCCCAGACTGCCAAGCTGTCGCCCAAGGAAGCCATGCGCGCTCGTGCTGTGAACCATCTGGCCGAACAGCGCGCACTGGTCGAAGGCCAGCTTTCCGGCACCCCGCACCTTTCCTACAAGACAGTCACCCGCAAAGATCAGGCCGGCAACCGAATTCGCGTGCAGGAACCGAGGCATGTGCGCCGGGGCTGGTTCGAGGACGGGAAGGGCAACGTGTTTTTCTCGATCCGATATGGCGCCAAGGCGCTGCCGTTCGACAAGGCCGGCAATGTCAGCATCGAAGTCGGCAAGCTCGATGCGCTGCCGGGGATCATTGATGTCCTGACCGCTTCGATCAACGCCGGCGAACTCGACACCCAGCTTGCTGCGGCAGCGACCGAGCGGAAGAAGAACCTCAAGCGCAAGGCCGGAAAGCCGGCGTCGGCGCAGGCGCAAGCTTGATTGAAGGCGCCCGGCGAAGTGCTGGGCGTTTTCAGCGCGATTGAGGGACGCAAGCAGATGAACCGGGTTGAACTTCGGGACAGAGCCGGGCACTTGCTCGGCTGGCGCGAGACACATGGCGATCGAGTTGAGGGCCGGGACAGGAGCGGCCGGCTGCGTGGTTGGTTCGAAACGCGCCATAACCAAACGCGCGATGCCGCCGGCCGGTTGTTCGGGTTTGGCGACATGCTGGACGCGCTGATTGTGTCCGGCCCCTGAGCGTGCATATGCCCCTGTACGCGCTACAGAGCCCCGCTCGCTACGCGGGCGGGGTTGTCCGACTGCTGCGCAACGCCCCGCATCGGACACAGCGAGCCGGGCTTGTAGGGGCTGGGCCTCTGCACCAACAAGCCTCGCCGTCGTAGGGCATCAACCCGACAATACCCGGCACCAAAAAGAGGTTGCTCGTAATCTGGATCGAAGTAAAGTTTCTCCATTGAAGCAAGCGTATTGGAGATGGTGATGAAACCAGACGATATAATGGCCGGATTGACTCAGTTTCATGGCAGTGAGGAGTATTATCGACACTGGACGTGCCGAGCCGTGATTACGGAAGGGGTCAAGTTTTTGGCCGACGCTTGCGAGTGCTATTGGCTGATTAACGCCATAGTCTCGTATCAGCTCGAACCTAGGATTGCGGGCGAAGAGTTCCAGGTTTGGAAGCTGGCGGTATCGAACCACGCAGCGACGCTCACGGTCGATGACGGTAACGGGAACATTGTCGGAAGCTTCCCGATCGAATACACGGACTTTCCGCTCGACCATGCGGAAATATGGCTACAGCGAACATCTGTCCGGCAGCCATGGGTGCTGCTGCTCCCCTCGGAATATTAGCCGAGCGCTTGGCCGTGACGGGGCGGGCTTCGATCACTGTGCGCCGGGTGTGTCGGAATGGTCGCGGCTTTAATTCCGCACCGATTTGCCGGACATGCTGATCGTGTCCGGCAACCGACTGCGGAGATACCCCAGCAAGCGCCTACAAGCCCCGCTCGCAGCTTTTTCTGCCGGTAGCGTGCGCTGCTGCACTCGACGCCGAAACCCAGCGTAGCGCGCTCTGAGGGGCTTCACTGGGCGCGGAAAGTTTGGGGACCAAACTTATGGTGCCAACCAATCCCGATCAGGCTTCGCAAGCTGCCGCGCATTATTGTACGCCATGTCTAATGTCAGACACGTTGCCGCTCTGTAGAAAGAGTTGTGGTCCTCAACAACGATTGCGAGATCAGCCCGCGACGGTGAGCTTATGCACAGTGGGAGCAAAAGCTGGATCCTACCTCGATAGAATTGAGGAATCGCGGTCTTGTAGTTTCGCCTGACGCGCTCCTTCGCGTTGTCGATAGCTCCCTTTAGAAAAGTTTGAAGGACATAATCATCCATTGTGCTGTAGGGTGCTGGAAAACGTTCTTTGTTATCAGCAATAATATGTTCTATATTAGCGCGGAATTCTTTAAAAACATCGAAAACAAGCGAAGCCGGAGTTGTGAAGTAATGCGCCATATCCGGCAGCTTCCGAAATCTCACTAAGTCATGCTCCCCCCTCCTGAACCAGTCACGTAGGAACCATGGTTGCTTGTCGGGAATCTGATTGCGACCAAAAAACGCATAAATCGGTTCCTGATTTGGCGTCACGAGCCCAGTATTGAATACCACGTACTGTCCGTCTTCCGACAGTTCGATCTTTTCCTCCTCCGCCAAACGTGTGTACGTATAGCGAAGATAGTTGTAGAGAATTGGCTTGGTTCTTGTTTGCGGCGTGCTCTGGTAGTCCCACGGCTCGCGTTCCGCTAGTTCGGCCAAGGAGTCAAGTCGCTGTTGGTGTTGTGGATATAAGCGAAATCGAAGAGATCGGCCGGCCACACGGACATGCATGCACCTCATTTTTTCGGAAAAAGATCGTGAACTAAGCGTAACCCACGGTTGGCTTTTTATAGGCACTTGCCATTCTGCGTGAAAGGTCAACTTGGGGGTCCGGTTGTAGCTCTTCCGGCCTTTATACAAGGCCGATTCCGCTTGCCTTCAAGCATCCCTGCGCCTCGGTACAGATTTCCGTCGTGGCAGCCCACTTGCGTAGCGCTGGGCTGGAAGCACGGTTCATAGCGCTTGTAGGGCTTCACTGGGCGCCAAAAAGTTTGGGGACCAAACTTTTTGAAGCGTTCGCCCGATTCCGCTCTTGCCCCGCAAGCGCCATAAGTCAAGCAACTACCCTGGCCTATTGGTCGCTCCTGCGCTTGCAACTCCTTAACTCCTGGCGGGTCATAGTCCAGCCTGTCAATCTGATTGGTATACCATGAAGGTCACACAGGTCTTTACGTTCGAGGCGGCTCATCGTCTGCCTCACGTCCCTCCGACGCATCCATGTATCAACCTTCATGGACACACCTACCGGGTTGAGTTGCAGTTGGAAGGCCCGGTTGACTCGCACACCGGCTTCGTTGTCGATTTCTTCGACATTGAGGCGGCATTCGATCCTCTGCGGAAGCAACTCGATCATCACTACTTGAACGAGGTTGAGGGGCTGGAGAATCCTACCGCGGAGAACATTGCTGTTTGGATATGGGATCGCACGAAGCCGCTTCTTTCACAGCTATCGCGGGTAGTCATTTACGAAACGCCGCAATGCTGGGCTGATTACGATGGTCAGTAAACTGCGCAGTAATCCAGCATGCTTGAGAAGCAAACGATGACAGACGGTGCGCTTGTCCTATTCTCTGGTGGTCAGGACTCCACCACCTGCCTTGCCTGGGCACTTGACCGATTTCCTCGTGTTGAGACGGTTGGTTTCGATTATGGCCAGCGTCACCGGGTTGAACTGGATTGCCGACCGGAGTTGAGGCGGGGCCTTGCTGATCTTAACCCATCATGGGCAGCCCGACTTGGCGATGACCACACGATTAGCTTGGATGCGCTTGGCAAGATATCGGATACAGCGCTGACTACAGACATGGCCATCGAACTCGGCAAGAACGGCTTGCCTAACACGTTCGTGCCCGGCCGCAATATCATCTTCCTAACATTTGCAGCGGCGCTCGCCTATCGGCGCGGGCTTCGTAACATTATCGGCGGCATGTGCGAAACCGACTTTTCGGGCTATCCCGACTGTCGAGACGACACGATCAAAGCGCTACAGGTTGCTCTCAATCTGGGCATGCAACAGCGCTTTGTCCTTCACACGCCGCTCATGTGGATAGACAAAGCCGCGACATGGCGCCTCGCTTTCGATCTGGGCGGGCAAGCGCTCGTTGATCTGGTCGTGGAGCAAACGCATACCTGCTACATGGGTGAACGGGGGCAGCGCCACGATTGGGGCTATGGTTGCGGCGTGTGCCCGGCTTGTAAACTGCGGGCGCAGGGCTTTGCGCAATTCCAGCAGCAAGGCGAAATGAAAGCGGTGGCGCACTGACATTCTGGCCCCCTCAGCCCTGTTCCATTGGAGTGGACGCAAGGCAGGGAATCTCCCGAAAACATAGTCATCTACACCGCGATGGCGAACGGCAACTGCGACCCGCACCGCCGTTGAGCCTGAACTCGCAATGGATTCACACGAACCATAAGGAGAATGAGATGTTAAGCGATAGTTGTTGCGTTTTCCTTGACGCAGTCAAACAGGCTGCGCAGAACCTTCTGGTGGACGTTAGCCGTGAGGGGCAACCCGGTTATGGGCACGAGAGGGAGGCAGTTGAACTGCTCTGCAAGCAGGTGGTGGCGCCGGACGCCACCGTAACCAACCTTGTTGACCTCATCAACTTCTCGGGACTGGTTGTCTGCGCACACAATACGCCACCGTCGAATCCCGAACACGATAGCTGCCATTGGGAAATGGCCACACAAGCTTGCCAGATCATCTTAGGCGAGCCTCCAGTCACCGGGGACTCGTTAAAGAAGATTGGATGCGATTTCGCTGACGCAGAGAAGCTGAACGCACAGCATCAAAACACTTTCGAAATACCAGATAACGCTGACCTCGCCGAATTGAAGGACGGCAATGAAGTTAACGTCGCTGTCGAGTTTTCGGGTTCACCCGATGACTCTTTCGAGGGGCTCAGCCTGATAATATCGAATATTGGGCCAGGGCCTGTCGGCGCTCGGACGATCACAGGACGTGTGCACAGCCAACCGGACCGCAGCGATTTGCATGGGATTGAATACCACAGCGTGATTGAGTTTGAGGACCATCACATTATACAGACTGCGGAGCAACGCTACCGCGCGATCGACGCCGGCAAGAGAATTGTGCCAACGAGGCTTGAAGAGGCTCGACGGCCAGAAAAGTCTGGGAAACAGACTTGCTAGGCGTAGCTTGCCCCCGTAATGCACCCGTCGGCACCCCTCTGATCCCCTACAAGCCCCGCTCGCAGCTTTTTCGGCGGGAAAGCGTGCTTGTGTAGCGCCCGCCCTCAAATCCAGCACAGGGCGTTTGTAGACGCTCCCAGGGGCGCCGAAAGTTTGGGGACCAAACTTTCAAGCTGAAACTTGTGGCACTAGTACAGGCTACCGGAGGTACCGACCCCATTGAGCCTGCCAAGCAGCGAGTGCCGAAAGGGCGCGACCTCACCGGTAAGAATAGGGTCGGCACTTCCGGCGGCCTTTTCCTGGTTCACCACGTCATTGCCAAAAGACGCTTGGAAGTCCACAATTCTTGCAAGCGCTTGCTTCTGGGTTCTGCCGTTCTCCAGCGCTAGGTCAAGCGGTGAGGCTGGCCGGAGAGGGGCGGGGGTTAGGGCGTGGTTTGGCGTTCCGCTGCTGCCGCCTGTCTGTTTGTGGTCTGCATCATGGTGTGAAGGGCAAGCTTCAGGTTAGCTGCCGTCCACAGCAGGGGCGTGACATCGTTGGGCACGCGGTGTCCGCGTCGAAGGTAGTAAAGCTCAGGGCAGAGCCAACTGCTGCCATCGCCTTCCGGATTAGTCAGTTGAGCAAGTGAACGGTTGAAGTAGTGGGCCTGCATTGCGAAGTCGGTCTGCTCCCCGCTAGCCAGGAACATATGACCATAGATGACCGACATGATCGGGTCGAAAATGCACCATTGGGCCTCCTGCCCCGGCTTCGCCAATGCGTCGCGGGCCGACATGTCGTCGCTGACGTTTACGGTGCGCTTGTTCTCGGCGACCAGCAGGTCGTAATCGGCGCACCAGAACGAATCGCCGAGGTAGCGACGGATGCCGATCTCCCCTTTTAATACGGTTTCCACATTCGCGAGTATCTGTTCGCGATGCCTGGCGCCCACCACGTCGAGCGGGTAAATCAAAAAAAGGAGAGCGCCGTCGGCAGTCCTAGCATCCTCACCATCGATGCACTCGTTGGGGAGGATGCGGTGTAGTGCCTCCCGACCCGGGGCGATCAGCGACTCCAGAAGAAGGCCGTCGGCCAGCGCCGGCAGAACCTCGCGAAAAGCCTCCAGCGCCGCGACCACGACGCCGATGCTGGATACCTCGACCTTGCGCTTCTCCTCCCAATGACCGCTGTCGCGATCCTCCCAATAGCGGATGGCGCGAAAATAGGCGGGGAACAGCGACAGTAAGGCGATGTCATCGGCATCGAGATGCATGGCCCCGGAAAGGTGGAGGCGGGAGGCCAGCCACAGAACGTAGCCAAGAGCGTCGTTCTGCGCATGTGCCCAATCCTCATCGACCTCGCAGAGATTGCGGCCATCGAAGCGGATATGCGGGCGGTTCATCGGCATGGCGGGGTCGGTGCGGCCTTCGATGATCGCTTCGAAGCGGTGCCGATGCCGGGCAAAGTAAGTCAGGATCGCGCGCAAGGTCCGGCTCGCCACCGCGGCATCTCCGGTCGCGAAATGGGCGTGCGCGACATGGATGTTGTCACGCACCCAGACGTGGTCGTAGCGGGTATACTGGCCGGCAGCGCTGAGATGGGCAGCAGGGAACAGGCCGGTAGGTAGCGCTGGGAAATGGAACGTACCGCTGCGATCGAGTAAAGCACGCAATTGCACGAGGTCGTCGGGACTGTAGGAGGCGCGGTGAAAGGGGAATCCACCCGCCACGTCGGCGGTATCCGGGTTAATCATCGTCGCCGACCAGCATTGCGTCGTTCATTCGATGGTGCCTAGACTGTGAGGTTATGGTGGGCCGCGAAAGCTTGAGCCTCATCCGCCAGTTCCCGCGCTCGATCTTCGTCTCCCCGCTCCCTCTCTGTCCGCACCATTTCCATGCTTACTTCGTAGCGTTCACGTAGATAGACTGTGCCAAACGTATCTCGTGCCTCCGCATAGTACTGCAATCCGGAAACGTAATCGTGCGGGGGAATATGCACCAGCGCTTCACCAAAACCCCGGAGTGCAAGGCCTTTCTCGAACGGATTCTTCCCGATTCCCTGGAGTGCTTCCCTGTAAAGCGCCTTCGCCCGTGGCCAGTTTCCATCAATGCCGTAGAGCCAAGCTTGGCGGCTCAGCGTCTGCCACCGCCGCCAGTCGGTAAGGCGACGGATCTTCAAGCTGTTACGGAATGCACCCTCCGCCTTATCCCGCCGGTTCATGCGCTCCGCAACAAGTTGCGGGTCGCTCTCGATCCACGGGTCGGTGCTAAGAACCCAGAACAGCCTAGCATTGGACTGGCCGAGGTTGCTAAGGGTTTGGCTGAGTTCAATCTCGATCTCGCGCTCGATATCCGATTCTGGGGCACAGGCCTCGCTTGCCTCAACGCAATTGCGATGCGCCTCTTCGTAGGCCGTGGTTGCCTCATGCAACAGCCGGGTGATGCGCTGCCGGTCGTGAGGTGACATCGTCCGATCGCGATTCGGGACCAATGACCATGCGTGCAACTCCTTGATCGCCCCGTGCGTGTTGTGTGACTGAGCCAAGCGGAACCGTTCGCAAGCAATGTCGGCGCCGTCGGGCAGTGCGGTGAGCTCCTTGTCCCTGATGGCGATACAATCGCTAATGTTGAGATCCGCTTCGACGAAATCCGATCTATATTGCTGGCAGACCGCCATGTCGTTCAACGTCTGGGAGTGCGCCAAGCGATCATCACGGGTTCCCGACTGCGACAGGACGCGCCGTCGCTTCTCGACGTCCTTGTAAATGAGCCAACAGTCATCAAGATGCCCACGGCTTAGCATAAACTGAATGAGGCTGTCGGAAAGCCGGCACAAGGTTTCTACATCGGATTTCCGCGCAACCTTCCAACACCAGATCACGTTCGGCCATTCGAGTTCGAACCAGTCAAAGGCGGCTTCCGCAATCTCCTGCCCTTCGCGGCGGCCCCGGTCGATCAGCCCAGCCTGCTCCTTGGCTGCGCAGGCAAACCCCGCGGCGGCCAGCTTGTCCGCCTCACTTATTTCATTCTGCCCCCCGAATTGCGCTTTGGCAAAATCGCGCACGTAGCCATCTATGTAGTAACGGTCATAGGGTCCAGGTGCCCAAAGGAGTTGCTGCCCGACCGCCTTTCCAAGCTCGACCGTGCATGTCTTTGTCACGCACCGGGCGACCTCATCACTAATCGCTGCCGGCAGGCGGCTGAGCCGAAGGAACGCTTGCCTGTAATCGTCCGCCAGCTGGGCGAACCTGATCCTGAGTTGCTCGCCCCAGACATCCTCGAACGCCTTGTGGGCGCTCTGCTTGGCATCGTCAAGGATATGCACCAGCAGCATGCGCTCGCCACACTTCTTTGCAAAGAGCTCGATCAGCAACGGATAAAAGTGCAATTGACTTGTAATCTGGCTGATCAGATTCATTGACTGCGGGTCGCGATAATCGTTATTTCCGTTCGCGACGCTTGCGTGCCAACGGAAAAGTTCAATGGCATTAGGCACATCTAGGCTGGGCGGAACATGGACCCTGCGCAGCTCGGCCATCTGGTTGAATGGCAGATAGACGGCGCAGGACTTCACCGGCATTTGCCGAGCCCACTGAACGATCACGTCATCCTTGTTCTTGTCCTTGTTCCCGGTAGCATCAAGCACGACAAGCAAGCGGCGCCTCGCGAAGTGCTCCTTGAGTATGCGGGCGCACGTGGCAGGGTCGATCTGCTCCTGGCCACGCAGGACAGCGGCAGCCACTTTCCTGACGAGATCGTCATGGTTTTCGATGCTGGAGCAGTCCACCTCAACCCCGCCCCGGAACACACCGCCAGCGCGCAGGTCCCGGGCGACAAAGCGCGCTAACGCTCGCCGCCCTGAGCGAGGGGAGCCGTTCACCACGACAAACCCGCCCTCACGGATATAGGACTCCAGTTCCTTCCGCTCCTTGTCGCGACCAAGAAAGTTCTCCGGTGGAGAAGATATTTCCCATGGCGGGGGCGCGGCATCCGAGCATAACCAGTTCCAGTATGCATCTTTTACATCTTGGGCAAGGGCAATCTCAATGGCTTTTCGATCTTTTTCTTTCCAATAATATTCCCGCGGAGTCGTGATTGCCTGGAATCTGCTCAATGGGCTGTCTTTGAACTCTTTTTCGCAATCGTTTTCGAACAAAAGCAGGAGCGGTAAGCTCTTGCCGCCGTCACTGTCATACCGCCGCACCATCGGCGGAATTTCCTGTTCCCTGATGTACGGTGATTCGAAATACTTTCGTGTTAGTATGCATATTGCAACAAACGCCGATTCGATCACTTCCTTTATCTCGTGATCCCATTCCTTAGAGTGAGGAATTCCTTCATTATTCATGATCCTGACCCTGAACGGCGCAGCTTGGGCGTCAGGAACGAGCAGGTCCCTTAGTCGCTGCGCACATTCCAATGAATCACTTTGATAGCTAATGAAGACCTGCGGCCGATCATCGGATTGGGACAGAACAGACACGATCACACTCCTTCATCACTCTACCAAAAATTCACCGTTAACGGCCGGTCGATCTTTGCCCCGCGCATCACAGAAATGATCGCAAGCATATCCCTCAACATCGTGGGTTTGACTTCGTCAAGCATCGCGAAGCTTCGCGACATGAACTTGAACTGTTCGGACGCAGTCTCATCATTCTCCGGACGGGCAGAACCAGCTTGCAAGGTAGAGGTAGGCCGTTTGGTTCGCAGTCAGCCCAAAGCTTTCTTTTCGTACTATCGTCAATTCGGCTTTTTCTGTCAATCTCCGCCTATGACGACTTGGAACGCCAAGTGGGTGCCGCCCCTTGAATATGCCCCTACGTGTTGCAGCAGAGATGCATGGTCAAAGTGAACCAGAACGGCACAAGATCGTTAGAACTGTGTCTGAACAACTGATAACGAGCGGCGCGTTACGGCTCGGTTTGTCGAGGCCGGCACCTGACCGCCAGTGTGGACCTGTGTGCGCCCGAAAACTTTAGTCCCTAAACTTTTTGACGCCCAGCAACCACCCCCTGCTGTCACTATGCCACTGTAAACACTACAGAAACCCCGCTCGCAGCTTTCGGCACCGGCAGCGTGTTACGCGCTACAGCACTGCCCGGCACCTGCTAGCAACGCTTATAGACGCTTGCCGAACAGCCAAAAAGTTTGGGGACCAAACTTTTCGGACCCCGCCAACCAAAGCCCTGTCCCTTGAGGGGATAGCCAGCCCGGCTAAATACGGAGACATTCCGGAAGCGGGGGACAGATATGCGATATTGGGAAATCATCGAAGCCGGCAAGCCTGACCACGACGCCGAACACGACCCACAAGAGCGCGCCGAACTTTGGCGCAAGCTCGACAGCGCCCGGCACAAAGGCAGCCGAGCCGGACAGGACTACCAGGACAGCGTACGATCTGCCGATAACGAACAGCGCAAAGCTCAGCAGAAGCTTGCCGAAAACGGCAATGATGAGACGGACCCGGACACCGAACACCAGCGCTGGAAACGCTACTGGGCCAAACAGAAACGCCTGAACCAAGCCCTGGCAGCCGATGCCGAGAAGCGCAGCAGGGGCTTGTCGGGCAACGTCTCAGCCTGCCAAAGCGTGCCTGTTGGCGACCAGCAAACTGGCTGGTAAGGTTGACTTGCAGCTACGATCAGCGGGTCTTATCGGGGACGACGATGAACAGCGCAACGCACGGAAACCACAGAACGAATAAGACTTTCACACGGCAAGAAAAGACTTTCGGACGACAAAGTGTTATCCGCTTGAAAGTCTTACTTATTATTTCAACGCCTAGCACACCCCTAACACACAAGGCCAATCCTCCTTATGAAACAATGCGTTAGAACAGCTAGCAATCAAATGGCATTCAGGAGGTCGTCGGTTCGATTCCGATTGGCTCCACCATCTTCCCCTTCTAAATCAAGCGGTTAGCGCAAGGCTTGCTCTAGCACACAGGCCCAACTACGTTAGCGCACCGTAGCACACGGGGTGTTAGCTTACCTATTATCAATAGGTTAGCAGCCTACTTAGCACACTTCTAGCACGGTCCCCGACCGACTGTACGAAGGTGCGCTACGAATGGGCAGGCTGAAATCCCTCTTCCAACTTTATCAACGCAAGCCGGACGGCCCCTATTGGGTCAGGTTCAGCATCAAGGGCCAGGGGCAGATACGCGCTGCGCTAGAGACCACCGACCCGATCGAGGCCCAGCACAAGGCCACGCTGATCTGGAGCGGAGCCACTACGGACGCCAAGAACGGCG
>CAIQVS010000420.1 GCA_903875345.1 uncultured Pseudomonadota bacterium
ATGGCGTACTTCGCCGTGTCCTCGCGCTCCTTGGCGGCGCGGCGGCGGGTGTTCTCGGCCTCGGCCAGAGCGCGCAGCAACTGATCTTTCAGCGTGGCGATTTCAGCCTGAGCGCCTTGCGTCGATGCAGATTCGGAAGCATCGACTGGCGTCGCGTCATCATTCATTTCGGGTTTTGGTTGGGCTTCGGTCATGGCAATCCATAAAGGGGTTGAGGCAGTTCCTTATAATCACGGGCTATACATAGTATAACCCACCCCGTTTTCCAACCCTTGTTAAGTCCTTTACCGCAGAGTACAATTCACACATGAATTTATTCCGTCGTTCCCCCAAGACCGAGGATGCCGCCGAGGGCGCATCGCCGGTGCTTTTGTCCCTTCTGGCGCTGGTTGTTCTTGCGTTCGTCTATTGGCTGATCGGGCAGGCGTCGGGCAGCGTTAACTCGGCGTTGTTGCCGGACAGGGATTTGCCGACGGGATCCAGCCATATCGTCGATGCCAACGCCCGCATTCTCGAACGCGAACTTGATAGCGGCTGGGCGCCGAGCGCGCATATCATGCCGCTTTGGGTGCGCATTGATCTGCCCGCTTTTCAGCAAGGCTTGCTTGATGTCGTGACCAAATCGACGCAGGAGCTTAACCATGTTTTCCGCGTCGGATCGGAAGCCTCCGCCGGAGACGATTTGAAAGAAGCGGCGAACGACATCGACCGTCCCGCCAACGGCTGGTCGGTGTTTTCGGCCAACAGTACCGGGGATCGTCTAACTGATGCCGTCAAGCGGCTTGATCGCGTAAATGCGCAACTGGCAGCGGGCAATTTTCCCTCGGTCAGCGGGCGCATCGATTTGATCGCGAGCCAGATTAACGATTACGTCATCCTGCTCAGCGACGAACATACGCGTTTGGAAACTATTGCCGCCAGCGGCCACGCGTTGCTTGGCGCGCGCGCCCCGTTCTATCATGCGCAGGGCGTACTGACGGGCGTGTGTCTGGAGCTGAAAGCCGAGCGTGACGATTTCAAACCGGTGCTGGAGATGCAGTCTTCGCTTAATGTATTCGATCAGGCGATTGAGAAAAGCTGCGAGACTCTCGGCGTTAAACCCTTTCCGGTCGTGAACGGCGGCGGCTATAGCTTCCTCGGCGGCAACGTCAAGCTTTTGTCCGAGCATATCGGCACAGTGCTCTATAATCTCGGAGCTTTGCAAAACGCGCTCGCGGCAGCGCCCGCATCGCGGGCTGGTACGGCGCGTTAGTTATTTTCCTTGTTGAGCGAGGGAGGCAAGAAACGCATCCACTTCGGTCCGCAGTGTTTGCGCTTGTTTGGTCAGTTGGGTTGCAGCCGCAAGGACCTTGTTAGCGTCCGCCCCCGTTCGCTGCGCGGCTTCCGCCACGCTGCCGATATTTTGGGAAATTTCAGCCGTTCCCTGCGCGGCTTGCTGAACGGCGTTCGAAATTTCTCCGGCGGCCTCAATTTGTTTCTGCACAGCGGCTGCGATTGTCGTCGAAACATTGCTTATTTCGATTATCGACGAGCCGATCGTCTTGATCGCGCCCACGGTGGATTTTGTCGCACCCTGAACGCTGGTGATCTGGGCATTGATTTCCCCGGTGGCATGGGCGGTTTGATTGGCAAGCGACTTCACTTCATTGGCAACGACGACAAAGCCCTTGCCAGCTTCTCCTGCGCGCGCGGCTTCGATCGTCGCGTTCAGCGCCAGCAGGTTGGTCTGCCCCGCGATGTGCTGAATTAATTCGACGACAGCGCCGATCTTTTGCGCGGTTTGTTCCAGCCCATCGACGACGGCGCCCGTGTGATCGGTCTCCTTGACGGCGTTGCGGGCCATATTCATTGCCCGTTCCATTTGAGTGCCGATTTCGCGGCTGGTGGCGGTCATTTCTTCGGTAGCCGCCGCGACCGCCTGAACATTGGCCGAGGCTTGCGCGGTTGCCGAAGCGACAGAGGTGCTTTGCTGCTGCGTGTGCTGCGACGTTTCCGATATGTTGACCGCGTTGGATTGAAGTTCCGCTGCGGACGAGGCCAGTCCGTCAACGATGCGGCGGATGACGTTTTCAAAGTTGTGGACCAGAGACGCGATCTCTTCGGCGCGCTTGGCCTTGAGTTCGGCCTCAGCCTGTCGTTTGGCTTCCATGTCGTGCGCATGAACCAGATTGTCGCGCAAATTGACGAAGGCTCGCGCCATGACGCCGATTTCATCCTGCCGTCTGGTGCCGGTCACAGACACATCAAGCTGTCCGCCCGCCAGTCTTTGCATTTGATCGGTCATCCGGTTGACTGGTCCGGTCACGAGACGAACGAGCGTGTGTCGCAGAGCGAAGACAGCCCCAAATGTCGTGACGAGTCCCACAAGTAAAAGCACTTCAATGATTTCGCGTTTCCGCTCGTGTTCCGCCGCGACATTGACGCTGCTGGACAGCACGGCGATGACGTCGCCGTCCTTCAATCCCATTGCGTCGTGGCAAGCATGGCAGGTTTCCCTGTTGGCGCCCGCGCTGACTCCCAGCACAATGGGCTTGCTCATGCGGTACGTGTCGCCCAGAAAACGCGCGACGGTTTTTCCGGTCGTCAGGGCTTCTTTGTCAATATCGTCCTTCGGCAGTTTGGGCTTGGTGTCAGGCGCGGTTTGCGCCATGTAGTCTTGTACCTTGCCGCTCCACACGCTCCACACTTGATCTTCAGTCGAGTTGCTGTTTCTTTCCCCAAACCACTGATTATAGATTTTAATGCCGACATCCGACGGATCGTCCGGCCGGTTATTCATGGCCGTGGCGATGAGGGCATGAAGCGAATCGAGTTGGCTACCGCTGAACTGCTCGAGGCTGTGCTCCATCTGCGCGTCTTGCAGCATAACGATCGCGCTTAACACGGCGCATGACAAAAGCACAAACCCGGTCACGGCCAGACACATGAACCGTTTCTGAAGCGACCAGCGCGAGAAAAATTGGGAAAACACCACGGGGGAAGTTTCTGTTTTGAGAGCAGCGTGCTATCCGAGCGGATCATCTATGCTTACAGTAGAATCTAGCGCAGATCAATATTGTCTGTGCCGTTTTTGTAAGAAATTTTGAATCGTTCCATTTTGCGCTGCAGCAAATCGACGCGCAGAAAAAAATCATAAACTCTTGTTGAGATTCCTAAATCCTTGTTAACGTGATGCGCTGTACAATCCATTGTTAGGAGAAGCATATGCCTGATCCGTCAGAGTTGCCTTGGGCGAGAATATATCCGGCATCGGTCGATTGGAATGCGCCGCTGCCGTCGCAACCACTGTACAGAATTCTCGACAATGCCGTGCGCGATTATCCTGACAATGTCGCACTTGATTTTCTTGACAAGTTTTATACCTACCGCGAGCTTGGCGACCTCGTCGCGCGCGCCGCGAAGGGTTTGCAGGATTTGGGCGTGGTTAAGGGAGATCGTGTCGGCATGTTCCTGCCAAACACGCCGTACTATGTCGCGCTTTATTTCGCCGCGCTGAAGCTCGGCGCGATCGTTGTCAATTTCAATCCGCTCTACGCCGAGAAGGAGATCGAGAAACAGATCAACGATTCCGGTTGCAAGGTTATGGCGACGGTCGATGTGCCTTCCGTCTATGACACGCTGGTGAAGATGCAGGGGACGACCTGCCTCGAGAAAATCATCGTCGGGCGCATGACCGATATTTTGCCGCCGGTGAAAAGCGCGCTTTATCGTCTCGCCAAACGACGCGAGATTGCGCGTCCGGTCTATGGCGAGCAGATCATTGATTTTCGGACTCTTACCGCCAACGATGGAAATTACAAACCCGCCGAGATCAATCCGGAAAACGACCTCGCTGTGTTGCAATACACCGGTGGAACGACCGGGCCGTCGAAGGGCGCGATGCTGACCCACGCCAATCTGTCGGCCAATACGGAGCAATCGCGGTTGCTCTTGCCGGGCGCCGTTATGGGGCAGGAGACGATGCTCGGCGTTCTGCCGTTCTTCCATGTGTTTGCGATGACGGCGGTGATGAATGTCTCCATTTCGCTCGGCGGACGCATCATCATGCTGCCGCGTTTCGATCTGGAGCAGGCGATCAAGACCATTCATAAAAAACGCCCGACTCTGTTTCCGGCGGTGCCGGCGATCTATAATGCGATCAATCATTACAAAGATCTGGGCAGGTATAATTTGCGCTCGGTTCGTTTTTGCATTTCCGGCGGCGCGCCGTTGCCGGTTGCGGTTAAGAAACAGTTTGAGACATTGACCGGCTGCGTCGTGGTCGAAGGCTATGGGCTGTCCGAAACCTCGCCGGTGGCCACGTGCAATCCGGTTGATGGCGAGAACAGAGCCGGCTCGATCGGTTTACCGGTTCCCGGGACCCATATCGAAATCGTTGACCCCGAGACCAGAGAGTTGCTGAGACTTGGCGCGATTGGCGAAATTTGCATTCGTGGGCCGCAAGTGATGAAGGGTTATTGGAATAATCCGCAAGAAACTGCGCGCGTGATGGAAACGACGCCGAGGGGCGAGCGCCTGCGTACCGGCGACCTCGGACACATGGATCCGGACGGCTACGTCTACGTCGACGACCGCATGAAGGATATGATCGCGGTGAACGGTTTCAAAGTTTATCCGAGCCACGTCGAGGAAGAAATTTATAGGCATCCCGCCGTAGAAGAATGCGGCGTCATTGGAATTCCTGATGAATCTCGTGGCGAGACAGTCGTGGCCTGTATCAGGCTGCGCGACGGACAATCGTTGACGGCGGGTGCATTGAGGGAGTTTCTGCAGGACACGCTTGCGCGATGGGCGATGCCGAAGCCGGAACATATCTTGTTCTGGGATCAGCCGCTGCCCAAAACTACGATCGGCAAATTATCACGTAAAGATTTGAGGACCATGGTAGCGGCGCGGCTTGAAGCCGAGCAGGAATCGCGGCAGAACGCCGCCGGTCGTCAAGAGCGCGGCAGAGCCGCTGCCGCAGCTTTTCACCCACAGCCCTAACCGCTTGCCGCATCCCGCGACAGCGCCCGTAACCGCGCGACGGTTTCCTTTTCCGGAGTGCCGGTCAGGTTGTTGGGTTCATAGCGTCGCTGGAACGCGAGCAGGGCGGCGCGGGTGGCGCGATCATAGCCCGTACCTGTCGGGCAATCATATCCTACCGAGCGCAGCAGAACCTGAACGTCTTCATCCTCGGCATGGCCGTAATCGACCGACTGCGGCGATGGCCACAGCCCAAACCCTTGCTGCGCCAGATCGCGCCACGGAAACAGTTCGCCCGGATCTTCTTTCCGCATCGGCGCGATGTCGGCATGCGCGAGCAAGCAGGTCTTGGCCGATAAGCGATGCCGTTCGATAATTTGGCGCAGCAACGGTTTCAGGCTGCGGATTTGTTGCGGAGTGAAGGGGCGGTAACCGAATTGATGACCGGGATTGACGAGTTCAATGCCGATGGAAGCGCTGTTCATGTCGGTGACGCCGCGCCAGAAACTGATCCCCGCGTGCCATGCGCGTTTATCCTCGTCGACGAGCTGGAAAATCCGCCCGTCTTCCTCGATCATATAATGCGCGCTGACTTTCGCCGTCGGATCGCACAGCCGTTGCCGAGCCGCGTCGCCCGTTTTCATGCCGGTGTAATGCAGCACGATGTACTGCAACGGAGCGACGGGATCGCGGTCGTTGAAATTCGGCGAGGACAGACGGATAAAATCGGGCATGACAAGAACCTACTGGTTTGTGTCGTCTTGAATGAGGGGAATTCAATTTGACATGAGAGCAGTGGTGTCCCCCTCCCGCTCGCGGGAGGGGTTAGGGGCGGGCCAAGATGTTGAGGCAAATCATGACCTCACCTGCCCTCACCCAACCTCTCCCGCGAGCGGGAGAGGGGCTCCTCCGCTCTTTCTTCAAAGTTTATTCTCTACGATTAGGCTGACACAGACTACTACTTAATCTTTCGGATCTTGCAAACGGCGTCATAGGCGGCGTTGATGCGTTTCATGTTTTCGGTGGCGCTGGCGACCATCTCCGCTGGCAAGCCCTCGGCGGCGAGTTTGTCGGGATGATGTTTCTGGATCAGGGCGCGGTAAGCCGCCTTGATCTCGTCGTTGCTGGCTCGATCATTGAGGCCGAGAATGCCGAGGGGATCGTTCGCGTTGCTGCGTTCATGTTCCTGAACCCGGTCGTCATCCGGCAAGCGGACATTGGCGTGCGCGGCGATGCGCCGGAAATCCTCCGGCGTGAAATTGAAGATATAGGCCACCTGTTTCAGGAACCGCATTTCGTTCGGATTAATGGCGCGGTTTCTATCGTCGGCGGCGGCGATGACGAACAAGCCGTTGAGCGCTTCCTCCAGAACCGAAGGTTGGGAATTGAAAACCTGCGCCAACTGGAACGCATAGGGTTCAAAGCCACGGGCGCTGCCGCGAGCGTTGTCGAAGATGCGTCCGATATGTTTTTCCTGATGCGGCTTGATCTGAAAGATATTTTTGAAAGCGTCGATTTCCGTGCGGTTGACGCGGCCATCGGCTTTGGCGACTTTGGCGCTAAGCGTGACGATGGCGGTCGTGAAAAGGGCTTGTTTCGTCGCCTCGTCATGACCGGGAGGCTTGGTGCGGGGAAAATCGTAGGACATGCCGGTTGGGGAATCATGGCGCGTGTCGTAAGCGTGGCCGACGGCAACGCCGACCAGAGCGCCAAGCGCTCCGCCGCCGATCGCAAAGCCCAAGGCCCCGCCAACCACTTTGCCCCAGATATTCGTCATGTTCTGAACCGGATTGTCCCGTCTCGTAGAATCTTTACACGTACAAGGTTTACAAGAGATGATTTAGCGCGTCCAAAGCCTATTTCTTGCGGATTTGACCTTGTTTTTGTTCTCGTTTTCGGTGATTTGACCTTTTTCGCCTCTATCCTAATCTGCACTTGGTTAAGTATGCAAAACCTTGATCTGCGAGATTTCTGCCATGATCGAATTCATTTCCGTCACAATAACCGTCTCTTCCGAAGCTGAGGCCGAGCTTATCGCACGCGCTTTGGTGGAGGAGAAGCTCGCCGCCTGCGTCACTCTTCATCCGGGCGTGCGTTCGATCTACCGCTGGCAAGGGAAGATTCAGGACGATCAGGAAATCGTCTTGATCGCCAAAACCCGTAAGGATCGTTTCGATGCCCTGCAAGCGCGGGTCGTGGCCTTGCACTCCTATTCCTGCCCGTGCATTGTCGCGCTGCCGATTGTGGCGGGACATCAGCCCTATCTGGATTGGCTGAATGCCGAAACGAAACCCTGAGAGAACGGACGCGGATTTCCATGACCAACATTTCCAACGTACGCGCTTCGCTGGCCGAAGCGCAAACCGCTTTGCAAAATTTGCTGGCGGATGAGGCGGCGTTGGCGGCGATTGCCGCTGCGGGCGATTTGCTGGCGACGACGTTCAAGAATGGCGGGCGCGTGTTCAGTTGCGGCAACGGCGGATCGATGTGCGACGCGATGCATTTCGCCGAGGAACTGTCGGGACGCTATCGCCTCGACCGCGCCGGATTGCCAGCGGCTTCGATCAGCGATCCGGGGCATCTCAGCTGCGTCGGCAACGATTACGGTTATGATTTTGTCTTCGCGCGCTACCTGCAAGCGCACGCCCGCGCGGGCGATGTGTTGTTGGGAATAAGCACCAGCGGCAAGAGCAAGAACGTCCTGACAGCGGTCGAAGAAGCGAAGAAACGCGGCGTAAAGATCATCGGATTGATGGGCAAGGCGGATTCGCCGTTCGGCAAAGTCGCCGATATCGTCATCGCCACGCCCGCCGGAGCCTTCGCCGACCGCGTGCAGGAACTGCACATCAAGGTGATCCACATTCTGATTGAACTGGTCGAACGCGCGTTGTTTCCTGAGAATTATAAGTAAAAACAGACAGATGGATATGATTGGCTTTTGCTATTGGGTTGTGCTACATTGTAGCCCATAGAGAGGAGGCACTCCATGACTACGCAAAACGCCATCGTCCGCGCCCGGATTAACGAGCATGTCAAGCAAGAGGCGGCTGCCGTTCTTGCGGCAATCGGCCTGAGCGTTTCGGACGCTTTCCGATTGATGATGACGCGCATAGCCACCGAAAAGGCCTTGCCGTTCGATCCGTTGATTCCGAACGCCGAAACAATCAAGGCGATGAAGGCTGCGCGGCGCGGCGAGGTTGTCTCCGCGCGTTCGGCGGCTGAGCTGTTCGAGAAGCTTGATGACGAGGATTAGTTTTACCAAGCGGTTCAAGAAGGACTATCAGCGCGAGCAGTCCGGACGATACGGCAAGAAACTGAAGGCGATGTTGGCTGAAGTTATAGATTTGCTGAGCCACGACAAGCCCTTTCCGCGCCGTTATTTCGATCACCCGCTGCTGGGCGAATGGGCTGATCACAGGGATTGTCACATCAAGCCCGATCTCATTCTGATCTATCGTAACCGCGATAACGGCGATATAGAGTTTGTGCGGCTTGGCTCGCACAGCGAGCTTGGGTTGTAATAGAGACTCTCTATAGGAAATCCGTATGCTCGACCGCTGGATCCGCGCCGATTTCGGCAGGTATAAATATCTCGGCTTTTTCGCGATGCTGAACGTCACGTTCATGCTGGTGGCGAATTTTGTTTCGCCGCGCCTCGTGACGCTGGGCGGTGTCAGCGTGTCGGTGTCGGTCTATTATTTCCCAATGATCTATCTGATCGCCGACATTTTGACCGAAGTGTACGGCTATGGTCAGGCGCGCAAGATCATGTGGCTGTCGTTGTTCTGCAAGATCGTTGCCGCGTGCGTCGTGTGGCTGGCCTTGTTGATTCCGCCGTCGCCGATGTTCGCCAATGAGGCTGCTTTCCAGACGATTTTATCATCCGGTTTCCGTACGGCGGTGGCCAGCATATTGGCGTTCTTTGTCGGAGACGTCGGCACCAGTTACGCTCTGGCCAAGCTGAAAGTCTGGAGCAACGGCAGGCATATGTGGATGCGTTTTATCGCCTCCACGGGCATAGGACAGGCGCTTAACACCGTAGTGTTTTACGGCATCGCCTTTGTCGGCATCGTGCCTCTTCATGCCCTTGCGCTCGGCATGCTGGTCGCATGGGCGGCCAAAGTCGTATGGGAGATCGTCGCGTTGCCGCTGACCTATGTCGTCGTGCGGCGTCTCAAGAAAGCCGAAGGCGTCGATCACTTCGACCGCCACACGAATTTCAACCCGTTCGTGACGAAGACGTGATTCAGGGATCAGCCGTTTGCGGTGTATACCCCGATCCGGTCGTTTGCCCTGCGGCTGGACGAGTCGAAGTTCTTTCGGCGGAAACGTGTGCAGTTTCACGGGGTATTTGAGGTATTCGGCGGAGTAATCCTCGAACCATACGTGGATCATTCTGAACCAAATTCATAAGGGACTGAGGCGAAACCTGAACCGTATCGAAGTCAATGCCGGCAGCGAGGAATTTTGCCTTGGCCACTGGTGACACGCCACTGATTTTGCGCGCCACAAGCTCAGGGGAGGAGGGGGCTATTCTGGCGAAATTCCCTGAGTTTGCACCAAGATAGTCAGCGCTGTCTTCATAGCCCGCAGCTTGCGCACGGAGGTTAACTATGTGTGACACAAGGGAGGAAAGGAAACTCTGATCCGTGGCGCGGATTAGCCGCGCCAGATCTTCGATCGAGGATGGTGTGAGAGTGCCAGTTGTCGCATCAACGTATCGCCCAAGACGTTGGGACAATCTTTGTTCGTTGTTGAGGCCATGTTCGGGGTCGGAGATTTCCTGATACCTGTCGAAAAGAACGGCGTTATAGTGCTGCGTTCCCTGTTCATCCTCGATAACCAGTATTCTTGAATCCGGATCAAAAGTTGCAGCCCAGCGATTCTGCCCCGTTGGAACTTTGATAAAAGTGCAATTGTCTATGCCCAGATTTCTAAAATAATTCTCGGTAAGACGTGCGCGCGCGCTTTTGTCGCCTTCCGTGATAAATACGATTTTGTTTCCAGACGGTATAAGAAAATCCTCAAGAGTGTCTCTCTGCCCAATGCTTAATCCGCCATCATAGCCGCCGCTGCCGCCGACGACGGAAATTGCCTTGTAGCTACCACCGCCGCCGCCGCCAAAACCGCCAGCGCCGACCCCGGC
>CAIQVS010000421.1 GCA_903875345.1 uncultured Pseudomonadota bacterium
AAGAAAGGGATTCAATTTATGAAAAGAAAGTGGTAGAAACAGACATCGAGCGGCTGGCCGCTTAACCAGCGAAACTTAACCGGCGGGACTCTCTCTTAAGTTTGCCCAGTTTCTGTCCAACTCACGGGGGCCACCCCAATCACGGTCATAGATTTTCTGTTTTCATACCGCTGTTTCATCAATTGGCTGATGCTATCCTCATTGTCGCGCATCGTCTGAGCGACAATTTCCCATTTGGGTTCCTCAGCTTCGGTAATGCCAAGCTTGTCATGCAGCGTCTTGATACGATTCCTGATCTTCTGCTCGGTAGCCTTTTGGTCATGACGCATTTCCGCATTATCTTCATGATGCTGCGGCGTCGGCGATGTTTTATCCATCGTGTCTTGCGGCATGTCCTGCGCATCGGCACGTGATACGCCAACGAGAGCAAGGCTGCCGACAAAGATTGCCATAAACATGAAATCAAACACTCGCTTGAAATGGATGCTTTGACATGTCTTTCGTCGTCTCTGCGTTCGCATGCACATCAAGACGCGACGGGCTGGTTGTGCCAAGTATGGCTTTCGCTCGACCCATTTCGCTGGGCGAGCCATGCGCCATGACGACGAAGCGATCCGCTTTGACGTCAGCCTCGTACTGAACTACGCTATCTTTGGGTATGCCCACGCTGCACAGGGCAGCGCCCAGCGCGCTAATTCCGCCCAGAAGCCAACCACTTTTTCTTCGGTGTGATATCCCTTGCCGATAATGCTGAGGTGTTTCATGGCAAATCCATCCTCGGCAAGCTTCTTGATGGCCGCTTCGGCTGCCTGATGATCGGCAAAAACTGCTATAACGAAGTCCGTTGTTTCTCTTTCAAAATCTCTCATGGAGGCCTTTTGAAACCCCTTATTGTCCTGAGGGCGAACGACAGATGGGCTTAAAGCGCCGCCTGATTGGTTCGGGTTAAGATTGATCGTCATGGTGTGCCTGTGGGTTGTGGATTGCGGGGATTCTAAATTCCACGCTCAGGGATACACCGATCCCACACCTCGGTTTTGACATTCATCAAATTATTTTCGTTTTTAATGAGGAACAGCGGCTCTTGTTATACGGGGCTGGCCATCAACACCGGCGTGCGCAAAGGTGCGATGCTTGATTTGAAATGGCAGCAGATCGATTTTGACCGCAACATGATGAATTTGAATCCGGTAGGTCGAGTGCAACCCAATAAGCGGCGAGCGATTGTTTCCGTCAACGATGTCCTATTTGCCGCCTTTTGCGATCACCACGCAAAATTGAGGCAAGAGCCAGAAAAGTTGCAAGGGCTGTGGGTGCCGATTTTTTGGCTTTTGCCCCGAGGTTGGGAAGCAGTAAGAGTGCCCAGTTCCCACTAAAAGCGGGACTCGCCTAAAATCACGTCATGGTGCCTGATATCTGAAGCCATTGAGGTATTCATAGAATGCCGCAAGTGGCGCATAGGCATCAGGGCTGTATCAGGTCATTCCACCCCGTTTATTACCCAAATTTTACCCAGAAAAGTGTGCTGCTGCTTTTGATATTTTATAACCAATTGATTTAATTGGCGTCCCCTACGGGATTCGAACCCGTGTTACTACCGTGAAAGGGTAATGTCCTAGGCCTCTAGACGAAGGGGACTATGTTTATCCTTCGGGTGCCGAAAATGCCGGACGCGCCAAAGTGTGGGCGACAGTTATACGAGCTTGCGTCACAAATCAAGCTTTGACTTTAGTTTCGCACCGATGCGGGGTGAATATATTGTCCTCGCAGCTCAAGAGTTGACGCGGTGCTGTCGGCTCTTCCCTCCAAAGGCCGATAAAGCGAGACTTTGGGTAGGTGGTCGATTCGATGATATGACATAGCAACCGCTATCGGGTATGCAAAATTGTCACAATTTGGCCTTAAAATTCAGACCGGAAATCGCAATTATATTGTTAAATATCAGTTATTTGGCGCTTGTAACAATGCGTAAGAAAGCTTGTTTTTGGTTGCGCTGCAAATGGGGCTAAGAGGATGCGCGAAAGCTGGTTACGTCGAAAGAATCTTCCAATGCCTTACGATAACATGCACGCGATTGAAGCGACTTCAGCCGAGGCGGCGTTTCATGCCGTTTTGGGGTCGACCGCAAACGTCAGGCAGCACACGCTGCGCACGGCGACGCAATGCTCCGGCATCGGCGTCCATTCCGGCAAGACGGTGACGATGCGTCTTCTGCCTGCTCCCGTCGATACGGGGATCGTTTTCGTGCGCACCGACCTTCACAACGGCGCGCGCCGGATTGCCGCACAGTGGGATCAGGTTGTGGACACAAAGCTTTGCACCGTCATCGGTAACAAGGCCGAATCCAGAATTGCGACGGTTGAGCATCTGATGGCGGCGCTTTACGCGTTCGGCGTCGACAACGCACTGATCGAGATCGACGGAGCCGAAGTTCCCGTCATGGACGGCAGCGCGGATCCTTTCGTGTTTCTGTTGGAGATGGCCGGGGTCGTTCCGCAGAGCGCGCCGCGCCGTGAGATCGAAATTTTGAAAACGATCGAGATCGTTGACGGCAACAAGCGCGTTCGCCTGAGCCCTTCGGCGGAGCGCCGTTTCAGTGTCGAGATCGCTTTCGATCAGGCGGCGATCGGCACCCAGCGTTACGATTTCACCCTGTCGCCGGAAACGTTTAAGTCCGAAGTCAGCCGCGCGCGCACCTTCGGTTTCTTCAAGGAAGTCGATCATCTGCGCAAGATGGGGCTGGCGCTCGGCGGTTCGCTCGATAATGCCGTTGTCATCGATGGCGACGGAAAGATCATCAACGAAGAAGGGCTGCGTTACGCCAATGAATTCGTGCGGCACAAGGTGCTGGACGCGGTCGGCGATCTGGCGCTCGCCGGTTATCCCATTCGCGGGCATTTCCACGGCGTTTGCTCCGGCCACGCGATGAACAACCGCCTGCTGCGCGCGCTGTTTGCCGATCGTTCGGCGTGGCGCTTGGCTGTCGTCGATGACGCCGACGTCAGCGACGTGCTTCCGGTCGCCATGCGTCCGGAATATGTTCAGGCCAGCGCAAGGGCGTAACCAGCATCACATCGAAGCGCAGGGAATGCGTACTCAGCCGGGGATGCCGCGCGAGAAAATCGTTGGCCGCGTTGGCGACGCGCCGTTGCTGATGCGCGTGAATGGATTCCAGAGCCTCGCGTTTTGATCCGCGCGCTTTGACCTCGATCGCGGCTATGATTGTTCCGCGCGCGGCGACGATGTCGATTTCTCCGCGCGGGGAGCGATAACGCGACGCCAGAATCTTGTAGCCTTTCAGTCGCAAGGCGAGGCGGCACAAGGCCTCGGCGGCAAGTCCGGTGCGGTAGGTCGTGGGATGTGGCATATCAGTTGTCTTTCTCCGCCAACTTTAACGCCCGCGCATAGACTTCATTTTTTTTGACGCCGGTCAAATCGCTGACTGCCGCGACGGCGTCGCGCAGGGTTTGCGTGCGCAAGGCTTCGGCGAGCAGGGCGTCGATGTCGGCAGTGGAGGCTTCCGCCGAGTCCGTGCGCGGCGCGACGAGGATCACGATCTCGCCTTTCACGTCGTGCGTGGCGTAATGCTCCGCCAGTTCGCCGAGCGTGCCGCGCCGTTGCTCTTCAAACAGTTTGGTCAACTCGCGGGCGACGGCGGCGGCACGGTCGTCGCCAAAAACCGAAGCCATATCCGCGAGCGTTTCGGCGAGCCGCTGCGGCGCTTCGTAGAAAATCAGCGTGCCGGGAATTTCCAACATCGACGTAAGGGCTTTCCTCCGCGCGACGCTTTTGGGCGGCAGGAAGCCGCAGAAATGAAACCGGTCGGTCGGCAGTCCCGAACCCGCGAGCGCCGTCAGCGCCGCATTCGCGCCCGGAATGACGGTGACCGGATAGCCAGCCTTAAGGCACGCATTGACGAGGCCGAAGCCGGGATCGGAAATCAGAGGCATTCCGGCGTCGCTGATCAGCGCGACGGCTTGGCCGTCCTGAATCGCGCGAAGAATTGATCCTCCGGCGTGGTCGGCGTTGTGGTCGTGATAGGCGATCAACGGTTTTTTGATGCCGTATTTCGACAACATGCCGCCGCTCACGCGGGTGTCTTCGCAAGCGATCCGCTCCACGTTCGCCAGAGTCATCAGCGCGCGCAGCGTCACGTCGCCCAAATGCCCGATCGGAGTCGCGACGACATACAATCCCATGGGCAATTTACTTCGCGCGTCATCCCCGCTAGCTTCGAGCAGTTTTTTCGCGAGCGAAGGATAATCCGGCGATGAGGTCTTGGGCGTTTTGGAGAGGTGCGGCATGGGCGTGCGTGCTGGTTCTCATGCTGAGCGGTTGCGGCGGATCGCCGGACTGGATGAAGTCGCCTTCGTGGTTCGGTCACAGTGTAGCGCAAAAGAACGCGGCTTCACAAACGCCAAAAGGTCCCCTGACGGTTCCTCAGGCGGCGCCTGTGTCGCCGGTGCAGAGCGCGCAGCTTCCGGCGCCGACTGTTCCTCCGGCCACAACGCCCGCTCCGGCACTGCCGTCGGCGCAAGCTCAGCCGCTTCAGCCGTCGGGAAAAATCAGGGTCGCGCTGTTGTTGCCGCTGTCGGGCAAGAACGCCGCGCTTGGTCAGGCGATGCTGAATGCGGCGCAACAGGCGGTGTTCGACATCGCGCCGCCGAATTTTGAACTGGTGCCGCGCGATACCGGCGGCAACGAAGAACAGGTCGATATGGCGACCCGCGACGCGATCGCGAGCGGGACGCAGCTTTTGATCGGGCCTCTTTTCGCCACGCATGTGCCGATCGTTCGCGCTATCGCTCAGGCCAGCGGGCTGAACATGCTGACGCTCTCCACCGACACGTCGCTGGCCGCGCCCGGACTCTACGTCATGGGATTCGCGCCGGACGCGCAGGTTGATCGCGTCGTGCGTTATGCCGTCGCGCACGGGTTGAAACGCATCGCGGCGCTCGTTCCCAATGATGCCTATGGCGCTCGCGTCGGGCAGGCTTTGCGCGCGACGCTCGATCGCGTGGGCGGAACGCTCGTAACGCTCGACGTTTACGATCCGGAGCATCACGACACGAGCGTCGGCGTGCATGATCTTTACAGCCGCCGCGAAGCAATCGACGCCCTGTTTCTTCCGGAAGGTGGCACCGAGCTTAACGGCATCCTCGGCCAGCTCACGGCGGCGGGAATGGATCTCCACGTCATGCGGGTGCTTGGTACCGGATTATGGGACGCGCCGGATTTTGCCAAACAAAACGCCGCCGCCGTCGGCGGTTGGTACGCCGCTCCCGATCCCGCTCTGAGGCGCAAATTCATCGGCACCTATGCCGCGACCTATGGTCAGGAACCGCCGCGTCTTGCGACGCTGGCCTATGACGCGACGGCGTTGGCGGCGGTGTTGGCCAAGCGCGGAGCGTCCTTTGATCAAACGGCGCTGACCAATCCCAACGGCTTTGCCGGAGTGGACGGTATTTTCCGCCTGTCGTCGCAGGGCATCGTTGAGCGCGGGCTTGCCGTTCTGGAAGTCGGTACGGACGGCTCGCACGTCATCGACAACGCGCCGACGACGTTCGCGGCGCGATGACTGTTATTGAATAATCGTCAGGACGCCGGTGGTGGCAACGGTTGATGGAGAATTTGCGGTGCCGGATGATTTGGCTTTTCCCTGTCTATGAATGGTTCCAGATCGGTTGGTAAAGGCACGATAGGTGGATATGCGGGTCCGGCAGGACGGCTGGTATAGGTAGCAACATCACCGTAATATCCCTCGCGTGTATAGCGGCGCGGCAGAAAAAACGGAATGTCCGGGCTTGCAAATCCAACATTGGAAGGGATTGCGAGGAATGTGCCGGGATCATTTCCTCGTGGAGTGTGTTTTTTTCCGGAAATGATGTCAGACAGAAATTCGGCAACTTCCAGTGACTCTCTTGCATTTCTGTCAAACGCGGAAGGACGTTTTTGTTCCTTCCTTTTGCGAGCTGCTGTGGCTGCTTCTTGCTGATAACGTTTGTTGTCTTCAGCCATAGTTGCTTCTAATTTTGTGCCTAATGCTTCTTTGGCTCTTTGGAACGCGGCGACCGGCAAAGCGCCCGGAGATTCTCCGGCGAGTTCCAGCATGTCCTGCATCATCGAAGCAGCACGCGCACCAATCTCTTTTGTTTGTCTTTGACGATTTTGTTGCAATGTTTGCCCTGCACCGGGAGCAGGTAAGGCGGGATATTTACCGCTGCCGTCTGTCAACAGGCCGGTCGTAGTTAATTGAGCGAGCCCCACGACATGCCCGACCAGTTCTTCATCTGTTGAAACTCCTGCAATATGCATATTAACAGCATGCTTCAGGGCGTTCACGATCAGGGTCTTATTATCGGCATTAGCCAGACATCCTAATTGATCCCGTGGGTGCGCGGCGCTGTTGGTATAGGACGTTTCCGACCAATGAAAACGATCATCGAGTACAAGCAGGGGGCCGCGTATTTCCATCCAACGCGCATACTCAAATTGCTGCGCAATTTGTATTGAGGGGATAATCACGCCCTTCAGCCGGTCATAAACATGTATCGCATCCGTCAGGATCATCGGTACGGAAACGATGACGTGGCCTTCATCAGGATAAACATAGGCGTTATGAACGAATTTGTCCTCTCCTTGCCTATGGGGGCGTTCGTAGGCAAGGCCGTTGGAAGCCATATGACCAAAGTGACTTTTGAATTCCGGATCAATGTCGGCCAAAGCTTTAACGGCAGCTATGACGTGGCGATGCAACAGATTAAGGTCTTCGAGACGGTCAGGGATGAATGTCAGGCTATAAACACTTAGTGAAACGGCGCATGAGTCTTCCCGTAAGCCGAGATTGAAAAAAGGCTCAACAAGTTTTGTACCCGATGGACGCAATTCCATCTGGCTGCATATCGGCCTGACTTCAGGCGGTTTTGAATATTCCGCCAGTTCGACCGCGATAGCGGCCAGTTCATCTGGCGTTAATGGCGACAATTTTTCGTCGTGCATGGGGCGATTTCCAAATTTTTTTGCTCAATGTGAAAGTTGCAAGTAAATCCGCACGACAGGATAATCAGACTGGTTCCCCACGCCTACGGATTAATTGATTGCAAAGGTAGAATTTTTCGCGGTTTGGAAAATATCGCTAAAATTTAGCGCAAATCCATAATAGTCATTTGCTTTCAATGGCTTAGACGCATTAATTCAGGCGCCGTTAACCCTGATCCCCTAGGATGGATTTATCAGGAAACGGAGTCGAACATGGCCAGTCTCGCAAGAAAATACGACGCGCTTCAGCAGTACGACGCAACGTCGGTTTTCGACCGTATTAATGGGCAGAAACCCCAAGCCAATCGTTATGAAGCCCTGAAGGCTCCGCAATTGCACGTTGTGCCGGTGCCTGCTCCGAAGCCGGTCGCGCCGTCGCCTGAAATTGAGGTTACGGAACCGGGACTTGTCGCCGCGTCGTGCGTCAGCGATTTGATGTTCTCGATGAAACCCGCGCCGCGCCCCCAGCCTGCGCAACGTCCGGGGTTGCAACAGGCTTATGCTCGTTGGGGCTGCTCGCCAACCACTGCCCCGGCTCCGTGCTGATTAGGGGTGGTTACTCGTCATTTTTGTGAAGTTATGATCAGTAACCTAAAGCATCAAAACGCCACAAGAAAGCGCTTACCGCGCTTTGCCGCTTCGCGGCAAAGGACGCTGATGAAAGCGTGTCCGCCGGAATGACACGTGTTTTTTATGATTCCCGGTGAGGCTTGATCATTCGTTCTATCCCCCTCGCAGTTGAAAAGTTGACAGAATGAGAAAGGTTTCCCCTCCCCTTGCGGGAGGGGGCAGGGGTGGGGGAGTGATGCTTGGATAGCTGTTTCAGAATCTAAAACACGGGTTCCCGGTCGTTCTCCCCCTCCCTAACCCTCCCCGCGAGGGGGAGGGAATAACACCGTGCTTAACTCACCCCAGCAAATACCGCAGCACCGCGTTCAGCCTCTGCGCTCCCGCCGGAGTGGTGGTGACGCAGTCGGTTCTGTTCATCAGGTACCCTTCGTTTTGCAGCCGAGCGATTTTCGCCGCCGGAATAAAATCATCAAACGCCACGCCGAATTTGTTCAGCCAACCCTCCGCCGCGATGCCTGACGTCAAACGTAATCCCATCATCAGTGCCTCGCGCATCGCTGTCGGGATATCCAGAATCTCAGACACCCGCGTGCCGTGTCCCTGTTCGCCGACGGCGCGAAGCCAGACATCCGGAGCGCGATGATCGTCGGTGGCGTGGCGTTTCCCGTTATGAACGAAACGCCCATGCGCGCCGGGTCCGACGCCGATGTAATCCTCGTAATGCCAATAGGTCAGGTTGTGACGGCTCTCCTCGCCGCGCCGCGCGTGGTTGGAGATTTCATAGGCGGGCAAGCCCGCATCGGCCAAAATGTTTTGCGTCAATTCGTACAGCGCTGCCGCCGTTTCATCGGGCGCGATGAGCGGCTCGCCGCGTTGACTTAGCGTATAAAACCGCGTGCCCGGCTCAAGCGTCAGTTGATACAGCGAAAGGTGACCGGCGGCGAGCGCAAGCGCCTCGCGCAATTCGTTTTCCCAAGCCTTGAGCGTTTGTCCGTGCCGCGCATAGATCAGATCGAATGAACAACGCGGGAAATTCTTGTGCGCCAGCTCAATCGCTTGCCGCGCCTCGCGCGTGTCATGCGCCCGTCCTAGGAATCTAAGAGCGTCGTCGTTCAGCGCCTGAACGCCGAGCGACAGGCGATTGACTCCGGAGTCACGGAACGCGGCGAATTTTCCGGCTTCGGAGGACGTCGGATTGGCCTCCAGCGTAATCTCAACGTCATCATCCATCGGCCACAAACGCGCGATGCCGTCGAGGACTCCGGCGACGGTCGCGGGTGCCATCAGCGACGGCGTGCCGCCGCCGAAAAAGACCGATGTGACGCGGCGCTCCGGCAGCATCGCTGCATAATGTTCCAGCTCGCGGCAAAAGACTTCTCGCCACACGTCGTGATCGATGCTCGCGGTGACGTGCGAATTGAAATCGCAATAGGGGCATTTCGATTTGCAAAACGGCCAATGAATATAAACCGCGAGCGGGGCGGGCGGTGGCGGTGAAACAGATGGAGTTTGAGTCATTTCAAGGTCTTTACCACGCAACTAAAAAAACGCGCTTGACAAAAAGGGCAGTTAGTTGATTAAATCAGGGAACAGTTTGATCCAACTTAAATGGATTCGCGGGATTTGACAGGAGCAGCTTGCTGCCGCGTTACCAAAAGCTAAAGCGCCACGGAGCAAGTCCTCGTTCCTGAGAACTTCCGCACTGTGGTCCCTGGTTGGGTGACCACGTTTGTGCCGAAGCTATTTTTTTAGCCACCTCGACATACCCGCGCGTTACCCGGCGTTGAACAAGCAATTCAACGCAAGGGCTTTGCCGTCCACGCCTTTTTAAGTGGAGGGTAGGAAAGTAGTTTGAAGGGAAAAGAAAATGACGACAGCAACAACAAGCACAAAAGACGCAGCCAAAGAACTGACCGGGACAGAACTACGTTTTATTCTGAGAGAAACAGAGGCGTTGATAGCCATTGCACAAAGACTTGCGCTCCCTCTCCTACCACAAGGTAATCTTCCAGCCAGAGGGGACGTGTTGAAGGGGGTCGCGGATGGAACAATTACTCGCGACGATATAATTGTAGCCATTAATGCCGGGACGATTAAGACGACGCAGGAGGAACGCGCAGGGATTAGGCGCATCCTTCAAACACATCGAATTATAGGACAACAGACTCCGGCGGCCGCGCGGCAGGAAAGAATAAAACAGGCGACAAGACCGGCTGCACAGACCGAGAAGGCCGAGAAGCCCGTGCCGGTTTACCCAAGACTTGTGGCCTAATCCACCTCAACGGATTCGCGGAGATTTGACGGGAGCAGCTTGCTGCCGCGTTACCAAAAGCTAAAGCGCCGCAGGGTGATGATCTCATGTTTTCGAGATCACGCCCTGCGGTTCCTGTGACTTTATTTTTTAGACGGTGTGGAAACGTTGTTCCGGCACCGAGGCGTTGCGGCTTTAAGCCGCAACTTTGAAGAGGAGAATGAATTATGACGGGAGTGCTTAGCCATAATGATTTGGTGGAATATGCGCGCTTAGCGATGCCAGCCTTGGAGCCGTGCGTTAGACATGATGGACTGCTCGCTAAAATAAACGCCGCCGGTTTTGTTCTGGCCGCCGAAGGTGGATTTGTTCTGACTGCAGGTGGCGAAAGAAAGGAAAGCCCGCTTTTGAGAGCATACGCACGGGAGAATCCGTCCGATCGCGCTCCTACCTATGTTTGGCGGTTGGATAATACGAAAGGTCGGGAAATTATTTTTGTTTCTTATTCCGGTAATGTTGATCCGATCACAGGAAAACCGCCCACATTCGCCGACCCCAGCCAAATTACCTTGGGCGTCATTTCTAATGTGTCCGGTTCGTGGCCTTTGCGTGCAGTATCATACGATGATTATACACGGCGGCGCGGCGAAACTGCGCGGGATATAGCCAGACGCATCGAGCCTGAAGTGAGCGCAGCGCCGACACGATCATGGCCTTGGAAAAAAACAACGCAAGTCGTTCCGACTGCCTTGGTTCTTTGAACGAATAGGTGTGATCCACCTTAACGGATAAGCGGAATTTTATGGGAGCCGCTTGCCGCCGCGTAAGGGGTTCGCATCATCTCACATGAAGAATTTAATAACCGCGAGAGCGGTAGAGTCCCCCTCCCGTGTTACGGGAGGGGATAGGGGCGGGCAACGAGGTTGCGGCATATCCTGAACCCTCGGTTTAATAAAAAACTCGAGCTACAGGTTTGAGTGTAACGGGAATCATAAAAAACACGTGTCATTCCGGCTTTCGCCGGAATGACTCTTTTTCCAATGGCGCGGATAAACCCGTAGGTCGGGTTTCTTAACGTCA
The DNA here is from genome assembly GCA_903875345.1 of uncultured Pseudomonadota bacterium. GTDB lineage: Bacteria > Pseudomonadota > Alphaproteobacteria > UBA9219 > UBA9219 > CAIQVS01. The sequence continues at coordinate 10,940 of CAIQVS010000421.1, forward strand.
TTCCGGAAAAATCGCCTTTTTGCCCTTGCAAAAACGCGATTTTTCCGGAATCCAGTTTGCGTTCCCGCAAACACATTTTATCCAATCCTATAACTGGATTCCGGGTTCGCGCCTAAAGGCGCCCCCGGAATGACGTTAAGGGAATGATCGCCGCCCCAAAATAGTCAAAAATTCCTCTTGCAATCCA
>CAIQVS010000422.1 GCA_903875345.1 uncultured Pseudomonadota bacterium
AGCCACAAGTTCAACGAGCAGTACTGGACCACCTTCGAGGTGCAATACATGTACCAGAAGGGCTCTTCCACCGGACCGACTGCCGACGTGCCGTTTGTAGACGGCTTTTTCCCAACCAAGCCGGGCTACGTTTGGGCCGCGGGCATCGTCAACTACACCTGCGACCGGATTTCCAACAATGCCTTCCTGACGCTTCGCAACGAGTGGTGGGATGACCCGGATGGCTTCCGCTCCGGCTACTCGTCGCCTTACTATGAAGGTTCCTTCGGACTGACTTACTGGCTCAACAAGCTCGTCGCAATCAGGCCGGAGATCCGCTATGAACATTCATTCAAAGCCAATGCGTTGGAGAGCGGGAGCGGGCCAGACAATACCACCGGCGCTCCAGCGCCAATGGCGGGCGCCTACGACAACGGGCTAAAGCAATCCCAGGTGACACTCGCGTGTGACCTCACCTATCATTTTTGAGGCCAAACAGCTGACCTCTTCTGGAAACCGAGGCAGTTCGCGGGCTCCCCAGTCGTTGCGTGAACACTCCGCCGTCACGAAATCCAGCGCGCAATCCCGAAAGCGGCCGCGGCCGCCAGGCCGCCGATCACCATGGTTTGGGCCGCGCCGCGCAGGGTAGGAACCCCCGTGACACGAGCCTTGATCCCGCCGAAAAGCGCTAAAGCGATCAACGTGACGGTGCACGAAATGAGCAGCGCCCGATGCGCATCCGTAACAACTAAATACGCGCTAAGGGGGATGATCCCTCCGACAATGTACGCTCCCGCAATTGTGAGAGCGCTCTTCCAGGCGCGATTCGGATCGGGTTGTTCCAGTCCGAGTTCGAATCGCATCATGAAAGCCACCCAATCCTTGGGCCGCTGGCGGAGTGAATCGACGACCCTCGTGCATTCTTCAGCCGATAGCCCAAATTTCTCGAAAACCTCCCGGACTTCCTGCGCTTCCGCTTCGGGCTTCTCGACGATTTCAGCCTCTTCTCGCGCCAACTCGTTGGCGTAGTGTTCCGAATCGCCCCTCGCCGCGAGGTAGCCCCCCAATCCCATCGCGATCGAACCAGCCGCAATTTCCGCAAATCCCGCGGTCACAATAAGATGGGTCTGGGAAATGGCCCCGGTTAGTCCAGCTGCCAGAGCGAACGGAACGGTCAGGCCGTCGGACATCCCGATCACAATGTCCCGAACCAGCTCGCCGGATGTAAAATGCTCTTCGGAGTGTGAAGCCATATGGACATTCATGCCCTTCCCGGCCGAAAGGCGAACAGATAGGCACGACCTGAGCGCGGCAGACATCACAATCAGCCACAACACTCGAGAGCGCACGATCATTTCACCCCGGCACCCGGGATATCGATGGCTGGTGCTACCTGGACGACAATTGCGCGATCGACCGGCCCGCCAAAGCGGTGACGGAGAATGAAAACGTTAGTCTACCAGGCTTGGTTAAACTACCAGGCAGATTAAGTCGTTGTTCGCCCGAGCGCCAAGAGCATTGAAATTCAAAGTGCGCAATAACCACTCAGATCGTTCTGGGCGCGGCGCCTCAACCGCGATTGGAGCTCACAGCTTAGCCGGTTCCCCGGTCCGGGCTGAAAGGTA
>CAIQVS010000423.1 GCA_903875345.1 uncultured Pseudomonadota bacterium
GTTCCTCGGAAATATCGACGGTGATGACGCGCTCCAGCGCGCCAACCTGATTGGCGGCAAGCCCTATGCCATGCCCCTTGTACATCGACTCCAACAGGTCGTCCATAAAGCGGGCGACGCGTTTATCGACCGCGCTGACCGGCTTGGCCTTCTGCCGCAGGACGGGATCGGGGATGATGCGAATGGGTATCTGTGTCATTCCACGATTGTGGCAAACTTCAGATCATTTTCCAATAAGCAGTTTGGACGCAGAATTTGCGGGACGCTCCAGCAAACAGCCCTAGCGCAACGCCTGCTGATCCTTTGTTTCTCCGGTCTTTCCTGCCTGCGTCTTACGTTGTCTTGGTCTGCATAGGCACTCCGTTGTTCAAGCCGTTAAAAGGGGGCGCGCGCCCCCTAGTTTCATCCTTGTGGGATAAAACCCGGCGGCAAGCCTGCCAGTCTGAACGCTGGCCGATCTGTCCCCGTAATCTGCAGCTTGGCGGGATCGGCCTTCGTCCAAACGTCTCGTGAGAGACAGCATGTGATATATCCCATGTCTTTGGGCGAGTCAAGGGAAAAATAACACATTGCCGAATTTGCTCTTTTTTTCGTTCACAGACTGAGCAACGAGTTTTAGATTCAACTAACTCATTAAGAAGTATCGTCATGCCCGCCCGCGCCTGCGCGGGGACAGGCTCCGGTGGGCATGACAAAATCTTTTTCGGATTCTCATGGAGTCTGAATACATCAATAAAATAAGCGCCATATCCTCATTCGTTAATCATAATTCTTAGGTCTTTGCATCATTGCAACGACTCGATGCTCTTGCTATACGGAAGGGGCTTAAGCTTTGGCATCAAAGCCGTTTGGAAACGTTAACACCATGAATCTCCGCTTGAAACGTCGCCGTCTATACGAAGGTAAGGCTAAAGTCCTGTTCGAAGGGCCTGAGCCCGGAACGCTCGTCCAGTATTTCAAGGACGACGCCACCGCTGGCAATGGCGCGAAAAAGGGCACCATCACCGGCAAGGGCGTGCTGAACAACCGCATCTCTGAATATCTGATGACGAAGCTCGGAGAGATCGGCGTTCCAACGCATTTCATGCGCCGCCTCAATATGCGCGAGCAACTGATCCGCAAGGTCGAGATCATCCCGATTGAGGTCGTCATCCGCAACATCGTCGCCGGATCGCTGTCCAAGCGGCTCGGGATCGCCGAAGGCACCGTCCTGCCCCGCTCCATCGTCGAGTTTTATTACAAGAAAGACGAGCTGGGCGATCCGATGGTTTCCGACGAACACATCACCGCCTTCGGCTGGGCGCATCCGCATGAGCTGGAAGAAATCATGTCGTTGGCGCTGCGCATCAACGATTATTTGTCGGGGCTGTTCCTCGGCATTGGCCTCAAGCTGGTTGATTTCAAGCTGGAATTCGGTCGCATCTGGGACGAGGAAGGGAATATGCGGATTATTCTCGCCGATGAAATCAGCCCGGATAATTGCCGCCTGTGGGACGTGCGCACCAACGAGAAAATGGACAAGGACCGCTTCCGCCGCGATCTCGGCAAGGTTGAGGAGGCCTATCAGGAAGTGGCCAAGCGGCTCGGCATCCTGCAGGAATTTCCGACGCCCGATATCGTCCCGGGTTCCAGCAGCGATACAGGCGGAAAAGCATCATGAAGGTCAGGGTTGATGTTATGCCGCGTCAAGGCGTGCTTGATCCTCAAGGCAAGGCCATCGGTCACGCGCTTGCCGGTCAGGGTTTTTCCGGTGTCGAGGATGTCCGCGCCGGTAAAGTGATTCTGATCGATTTGGCAGAAACCGATGCCGACCGAGCCAAGGAAACGGCCAAAAAGATGGCCGAAAAGCTCCTCGCTAATCAGGTCGTTGAGGATTACCATATAACTGTGCTTTGATTGCCGTCTCGAATCATATTCTCCCTCCTTCGGCTGCGTTCATGACATCTCATACGAAACCCTTTGCTCTCCTCGGCCTTATGGCCATTTTGCTTGTTACGGGATGCCAGACCTTCAATGCAGGCAACGAAGACAATTCGTTCATCATGCTGGCGCCTGTCGCCCCTCCTGCCTTGATCGACGAACCGAAACCCGTGTTGCAGGATTTGCGCGCGCAAATTTGGCGACCGGGTTATTGGACATACACCAACGGCACTTTCAACTGGGTTTCCGGAACCGTTATAGACCGCCCATCCCCAACCGCCGTATGGGCGTCGGATCGTTGGGTCTGGCATGAATTTGGCTGGGGATTCGAAGCTGGCCATTGGCAATAGACACACATGCGGCAGCTTTTCCTTCTGATTCTGATCTCGGCGCTTCTGTTCCGCTGTCCGACAGCTTTCGCCGAGGACACGACGACACAACCCGCAGCGCCGACGCCGACCTCAGCCTACTACGTTCCTCCGGCGCAACTGAACGCCCAACTTCAGGTTACCGATCTGGGCTTTGCCGGAGTCTTCGCCCTGTTCCGGAACGCGACCGCGAGCTTCAGCTTCAATGAGGGCAGCAAAAGCATCAGCCACTTGCGTATCGCGCTCGATACCACAAGCCTGATGAGCAACAACGCCGATGCCCTGCGCGACTTGATCAATTTGCTCAGCACCACAGCCGATAGCGAGATTGCGCTGACAGCGCCCGACAGCGTCGCTTTCGCCGACGGCAAGGCCGAACTCAAAGGCAATCTGACCTTGCGCGGCGTCAACAAACCCGTGACGATCGAAGCAACGCTGAACCGCGCCGGAAAAAGTCCGGTCGCCGGAGGCATGTGGTCCAGCGAAGGCGACGCCGTCGGCCTGTCGCTTAAGACCAGCTTCAAGCGCGCCGATTTCGGGCTTGGCGACAATCCGAACGCCGAGACTCCGGGGCGCTTCGGCGACTCCATCAACCTGCAAATGGAAATGCAGGGCATAAAGCAATAACGCGGAAAGCAATCCAGCGGTTTGATTCATTTAAAATGAAAAGGAACAAGGATGAAGAAAGCACGGTAGGATTCCCCTCCCCTCGCGGGAGGGGATAGGGGTGGGGGAGGACAGCTTGAATCATCGTTTGTCTATTCGAAACGCAAGCACTCAACGGAACGCCCCCCCTACCTAACCTCCCCCGCGAGGGGGGAGGAACGCCGCCGCTCTTTCGTCACCCTACCTCTTCATTGTGGATGAAGCAGGCCAGTAGCGGCAAAAGGAGAAGCATCATGAATCCTATTCGACAACACTCTCCGGCATATTGCCTGATCTTCGCCCTATTCTTCCTGCTGGCCTCCAGTTGCCTCGCGAACGCCCAAGCCGCCGACAAAAAGTTCGTATCCTTCGCCGATTTTTTCCAAAGCCTCAGCGCTGCAAACGCCAACGATTATGTCGGGCATCCCGATGTCGCTGTCAAAAGCGCCGCCGCTTTCGAGGAGATGCGCAAATATCTGATCGATTATTACAAAAACATGACCGTCAAGCACAGCTTTGACGACCAGGGTATGGTATTCGACTGCGTGCCGGTCAAGCAGCAACCCGGGCTCAAAGGAGCAGCGCTGACGGATATGCCCCCACCGCCGCCCGACGGAGAAATGTCGGATACGCCCGACCCCGGCAGCGCAGGCGACGCCCAAACCACGATGTTCGATACCTTCGGCAACAAAATGGACTGCGAGGACGGAACGATTCCGCTCAACCGGCTGACGCTCAACATCCTGACGCGGTTTGAAACCCTCGGCCAGTTTATGCAGAAAAGTCCCGACGGCGGCGACAGCCTGCCGCAGCTCGCGCCATCGGTCGAGTGACCGTCACGACCCGCAATACAATTTATAAAGCGCCTGCACGACCTTTCTGGCCTGCGGCGATTTGATCCGGTAATAGACCATCTGCGCCTGCTTGCGGCACGCCACCAGATCATCGCGGCGCATTCTGGCGAGAAACTGCGAGATTTGCGACTGCCCTGCCGCGCCGCGCTCAGCCTCGACAATCGCGCCCACGCTCATCTCGCCCCGATGCACAAGATTGCACAGGATCGACAACCGCACCGGGTGCGACAATTGCCGCAGGAGTCCCACGGCGCTTTTCAATTTCTGACGTTTTACATCCATGCTTGCCCGTCCATGATTAGCTTGACAATTACATTACAATAACGTAATTTACATATCGCTAACACTTATAGCAACCTTTTTGGATCAAGGGACATCATGACCGACATCGCCTCAATCCCCGCCCGCGCGCTCAACGAGCCCGACAATCGGAAAGCAACCATTCTCGATGTGCGCACCGCGATGGAACATGACGAAAAACGGTTGGGAGCCGACCACGCGCATGTGCCGCTCGATGAATTGAAGCCCTCAGAGTTTATGGCGCAACAAGGACTGGATAAAAACGCAACGATCAATCTTCTGTGCCGCAGCGGAAAACGTGCAGCGCAGGCGGCGCAAAAGTTTATCGCCGAAGGCTTCCCTAATGTGCGCGTCATCGAAGGCGGCATTGAAGCCTGCGAACAATGCGGACATAAAATCGAAGGCCTCTTGGCCGAAAAGATTTCGGCATGCTGCGCCGGAGCGCCTCTTTCTCTTGAACGGCAAGTGCGCATCGCGGCGGGATTGCTGATAGCGAGCGGAGCGTTTCTGGGATTGACCGTCAATTCCTTGTTCACATTTCTGCCTCTCTTCGTCGGTTGCGGCCTGATCTTCGCCGGCGTGACCGACCGTTGCGGTCTGGCGCTGCTGCTGACCAAAGCGCCGTGGAACAAACCTCGCTCAGCAGCCTAACCAAAGGAACGCAACATGACCAAGGATTACAAAGGCATCATCGGCGACATCAGCGCCTACACCGCCGAACTGCGCAAGCTGATTCCGGAGACGATGAACGGCTTCGGCGCGATGGCAAAAGCGGCGACGCAGACCAAAACGCTGGATGAAAAAACCAAGGAGCTGATCGCGCTCGCGCTTGGCGTCGCGGCGCGGTGCGACGGATGCCTTGGCTTTCACACCAAGACTCTGGCGCGGCTCGGCGCAACACGCGAGGAAATCGGCGAAGTCCTCGGCATGGCGGTTTACATGGGCGGCGGACCGTCGCTGATGTACGCCGCCGACGCCCTCCGAGCGTTCGACCAGTTCAGCGCGCCTCAAACATAAATGGGCTTCAGCCTTTCGGCTCGTCGGTCACCGTCGCCTCAATGCGACGCGCGAAGAGGACGGCGCGCATCCGCATCAGGACCATGCAGGCGGTATAGAAACAATACGCCAGAGCCATAACCAACAACGGTTTCAGCATCTCCGGCGCAATCGCCGAACCGGAGGAACGGAAGACGCTCGCGGGTTGATGCAGCGTGTGCCACCAGTTGACCGAGAAATGAATAATCGGAATATTGACCGCGCCGACGAGCAACAGCAACGCTCCGGCCTTGCCACCGCGTTCATGATCGTCGAAAGAATGGCGCAGAATGATATAACCGCAATACAGCAGGAACAGGATCAGCACGCTGGTCAGGCGCGCGTCCCACACCCACCACGCGCCCCATGTCGGCCTGCCCCAAATGCTGCCGGTGATAAGGCAGAGCGCCGTCAGAACCGCGCCGACCGGAGCGGCGGCGACGCAGAAAACATCGGCCATCGCCAACCGCCCGATTAACCCCAATGCCGCCGCGACGGCCATGACCGTATAGAGCAGAATGCTGACCCACGCCGCCGGAACATGGATATACATGATGCGCACCGTCTCGCCCTGCTGGTAATCCGGCGGCGAGTTCCACAGCGCCAGCGACAGGCCATAAGCGAAGCACGCGACCGCGAACAATGCGCAAACCGGCTGCGCATATTCGGCAAGACGAAGAAACCGTCCCGGATTCAAAACATAGCGCGTGATGAACTGCATGAGGATACTCCTTATCGCAAAGCGGCGGCGATGACGAACGGCGCCGTCGGCACAATGAGCGCGAGCAGCGCCGCCAACAACAACAGATTCGACTCCGGCGAAGCCCCCAGCGCGGCGGCATCGCAGGCTCCGGTCGCAAAGATGATGATCGGGATATAGAATGGCACCAACAAAACCGTCAACAAGGCGGCGTTGCGGTTCAGCAGAAGCGTAATCGATCCCATAACGCCGCCGAGCAACACCAATGACGGCACGCCGAGGACAAGTGTCAAGGCCAGAACCGGCAACAGCGCCGCATCCATGCCGAGCAGCAGCGCCGCCGGAAACAGCATGATCAGCAGCGCCACGATCATCATCACGGATTGTGCCGCCATCTTGCTGAACACAACCACAGGCAGCGGCAACGGCGACAGCACCATCAGGTCGAGCGTGCCGTCTCGCGCATCCTGAAGGAACACTCGGTCCAACGACAACAAATTCATCAGCAGCGCCGCCAGCCAGATGAGCCCCGGCGCAAGCCGCCGCAGCAAATCCGGCTCTGGCCCCAGCGTGAAGGGCAGCAGCAGGATCACAATGGTGAAAAACAGCACCAGCGACGCCCATTCGACACGGTTGCGCATTTGCAAACGGAGATCACAGCGCATCAGACGAAGAAAGCTGTTCATGCGCCGCCACCTTTCATGGCGACATGTTGCGCATCGGAAAAATCCATGTCGTGATGCGTGGCGATGACGGCGATCCCGCCCTTGGCGCGATGCCTGATGATGCAATCGCGCAGCATCTCCTGCCCTTGCTGATCAAGCGAAGTCGTCGGCTCGTCCAGCAACCACAGCGGGGCTTCACCAAGCATAAGACGCGATAGAGCCAACCGTCGTTTCTGCCCCGCCGACAGATGGCGCACCAGCTTGTCGCCAAAAGCCCCGACACCGAAGGGGTCTTCGGCAAGCATTTTGGATTCGCCCAACCCCTGAAGGGCGCGCCAGTAGCCCAGCGTTTCGGCGATATTCAATTCCGGTTTGACGGCGTCAAGATGTCCGACGTAACACAAGCTGCGTTGATAGGAATCGGGATTTTCCGCGACGCTCTTCCCTAGCCACGCCATATCACCTGCCGCCACCGGCAACAATCCGGCCAACGTGCGCAAAAGACTCGATTTACCGCTGCCGTTCGCGCCGGTCACCATCAGGGCGTCTCCGGCCTTCAGCGCAAACGTGACCTCTCGGAAAACTTCGCGTCCTCCGCGACGGCATGCAAGCGAGTGAACATGGAGCATGTGTCTAGGGTTTCGATTGTGGCGGGGACTCTTTTGCGGCCTTCAGCGCCTGCGTCACTTCGGGCGGCATGTATTTCTCGTCATGCTTGGCGAGTATCCGATCCGCGAGAAATACGCCGTCAGCGCCAATCTTACCCTCGGCCACCACGCCCTGCCCCTCGCGGAACAGATCAGGCACGATGCCTTGATAACGGACAGGCAGGCTTTGAACCAAATCGGTCACGCGAAAGGTGACGATATCGCCGTCGCGCCGGACGCTGCCTTTCTCGACCATGCCGCCGATGCGCACGCCGCGCCCGCTGGCCTTTTCCGGATAATGCCCGCTGACGATTTCGCTCGGCGTCCTGAAATAGGAAACGTTGTCTTTCAGCGCCGTCAATGCCAAAGCCGTCGCCGCGCCGACTCCCAGCAGCAGCAGCAAAACACCATAAAGCCGCGCCTGTTTACGGGTCACGGGAATCTCCCTGACGGTCGCGCCGGAGTTTCTGCCACAGCCGGTCTTGCGTCCGAGCCCAGCGCCACGACAGCAGCGTCAAGACGGCCAGCGCCACAAACACAAGGCCATAAGCGGCCACGACATAGTCGGCCTGAGGGTTTTGCAGCCAATCGATCATGATCCATGGGATAGCGGAAATGGGGAAGGCTGGAAACAGGAATTCCTACGCGCCGTAGCATCTAGCTTTTCTAGCGAATCCCGGAATCAAACGTCAAAACAACGCTCGTTACTTGCCCTTTCTGGACAGTCACAAGCTCAGGCTGTGGTTGAAACGCCCCCATGCCACCCATGTTTTCCAAGCGCAACATATAATGCCCCACAGGCAAATCAATTGTGAACACGCCTTGTGAGTCCGAAGCAATCTCCGTGACAACGGTTCCAGATGCATCGATAACCGCAACCTGTCCTTGAATGGGGCGCTGATTGGGCTCCCCTTGGCGCGCGACAGGCGAGGCCGGGGAAAGGATAATCCGTCCTTTCCACGCGCCCTGTATCAGTAACGCTCGTCGCGGGGCATGCTGCAAATTCACAATGAGGTCCCGTACGGCTAACAAAACTGCCTCCGGGACATTGCTTAGCATCCATCGAACAGATGCCAGTCGAAGATGGGGCATCATTTGCCCAAACGGGCGCGAGCGCCAGAAAAACGGACATGGCCATCGTTGCCGTTAACAGATTACGTACTTTCATTTTCATGAATCCCCCCATGCCTCACGCATCCTCGCACATCGGCGATTCATTTTATCATGATTCTCTCGGCAACCTCACCGGACAGCATCAAATTATTGTCATGAAACGCAGGTGCAGACCTTAAATCGCGCGCCGCGATTTATCGCCACTTAACGCGCTATGTCCTTTGATTACGTCTACAAGCTGTCCCAAACCAGTTGGTAGAGTGAACGCAGAGACTCGGCAATGGCCGCGTTTTCGATAATGACGCCGAGAACATCCGGCTTGTCGAACGTGACCAGCGCCGCCTTGTCCCCGTACAGGTTAAGTTCGATGAAAAACGGATAGCTCGCACCGTCAAACAGCCGCATCTCGCGCAGTTGCCTATCGGCGGTCGCACGATATTTGGCGGCAGCCTTGTCGGCGGGGCCGATCCAGCGTAGCGGTATCCGCGCGGCGATAGATTCCGGCTCAAGGCCGGAATGACGAGAGTTGTTATGTGGCTCATAACTTTCAGCGAATAGCTTTGCCAAAACTTCTAAATCCGTTTCCTCCGGCGCGATCAAGGCGGCGCGGGAGGAACGGAGGCGGGATCGAAGCCGCCCTCTTTGGCCAAAGCGGCGATGCGGTCTTTGAGAACCGCCGTGTAGGGCGCGTCCGGCGGACTGTCCTGCTGCAAATCTTTCCAGATCGAAACGGCGCGGCGAGGATCACCGCTCTGCGCCTCCGCCAACCCGAGATAGAAACGCGCGCGCGTATCCTGCGGATCAAGACGCACAGCTTTGACAAACGCCGCGCGCGACTCCGGCGAGATACTGCCGTCGTTCGCGACGGCAAGCACTTCGCCAAGCTCCGACCACGTTCCGGCATCGCCGCCGTTCAGCGCGATGATCTTGCGATAAGCCTCCGCCACCTGATCGAAACGGCGCAACGTTATATACATACCAGCGAGTTTCTTATAACCCTCGGCGTCGGGATGATCCTCAAGTTGCGCCGCCAGCTTCTCGGTATCCTTGGTCATCACAAAATCCGGGTCGTTCTGCCGAGAGGCGTAAGGCTTGCCGGGCAACTCCGGACTGCCGAAATGGACGTACATCAACCCCGCGCTCAACGGCAGGACAGTGAGGACAATCAGCGCGAACGTCAGTTTGCTGCGAAACGTAGCACCGTCTTTCCCAACATTCCCCGTGGGCTTTTCCGCGTCTTCGGCGGCCAACATGCGACGATAAATTTCCGAGCGCGCGGCTTCGGCTTGTTCGGACGTCAGCACTCCGCGTTCAACGTCTTTATCAACTTCGGCTAACTGGTCGCGATAAACGATCACGTCATAATCCACGCGCGGCGGCGTAACGGCGGGCTTGCGCAACAGCGGCGACAGCAACAACGCCAGAACGGCGACCGTCATCACGATGAAAACGAGCCAGAGCATCAAGTCCTTTTCCTTCCGGCCATTTTTGTATCGATCAATCCGGCAAGACGTTCTTTTTCCGCGTCCATCAACGGGCGTCCGGGATCGGCGCGGCGCGTCGTCTTGCGCCGACGGTAAAACAGCAGCGCCGCCCCCGAAGCCGTCAGCAACAAAATCGGCGCTCCGAACCAAAGAACGAGCGTCGCGCTTTTGAACGGCGGGTTGAGCAAAACATAATCACCGTAACGATCGACCAGATATTGCCGCACCTGCGCGTCGCTGTCGCCCGCCAGCAATCGCTGCCGCACCAGCACGCGCAGATCGTGCGCAAGATCGGCATCGGAATCGTCAATCGACTGGTTCTGGCAAACGAGGCAACGCAAATCGGCGCTGATCGCTCGCGCGCGCGCCTCCTGCACCGGATCGCTCAGCATTTCGTCGGGTTGCACGGCGAGCGCCGTGTTCAATGGCGCAAGCAACAGCAGCAGAAACAAACATGCACTATAAAGAATTGTTCTTTTGTCACCCTTCAAACAACCAAAAGAACTGTCATTCCGGAAAAATCGCTTTTTTACTGTCGCAAAAATGCGATTGTGTCCGGAATCCGATTTTCTGATTTTGCCGAAAAGAACAAATCGGATTCCGCACAAATTTTCTTTCGTCGGTTTTGCCGCCGAAAAGAAAATTTTGCGGAATGACACCGCTCCGTAGTTTTGAGGAATGGTCAGAGTCATTGCTTCAGCTCCTTCACCATCGGCGAAAGGATCGTCTGGATATCCTCCGGCGTCCACGGCCCGGTTTGCTTGAAACGAATGACACCTTGCTTATCGATCAGATAGGATTCCGGCACGCCATAGACGCCGAAATCGATGCCCACCCTTCCGTCGCGATCCATGCCAATGACATCATAGGGATCGCCGCGTTTTGCCAGCCACGCGCGCGCGTCATCGGGTTTGTCCTTATAATCGATGCCGACGAGCGTCACGCCCAGCTTTTTAATATCAGCCAGATACTCATGCTCGGCGCGGCAAGCGACGCACCACGACGCGAACACGTTCACGAGCGTGATGCGACCCTTTAAATTTGCCGAATCCAGTCGCGGTTTGCCGTCAAACAACGGCAGCAAAGAAAAAACCGGAGCCGGTCGGTCGATCATCACTGACGGAATCAAGTTCGGCGCGTTCCCCTGCCCGATCAGTTCCAGCCGATACGCAAAAAAACCCGCCAGAACGAGGAAGATAGCAACAGGCAGAAATGTGAGCGGGCGAAGTTTCGACATCTCGTTACGCCCGCGCCGATTTTTTAGCTGCCTTGCGACCGGGAACGCCGATGCGATAACGACGGTCGGTCAAGGAAACCAATCCTCCGGCGGCCATAATTCCGGCACCGATAAAAATCCACGGCACAAGCGGATTGTAATACAGCCGCGTGACATAGCCGCCATTATCGTCGCGGTCACCGATCACCGCGTACAGATCGCCGAGGAAATTGGTGTGAATAGCGGCGTTGGTGGTGGGACGGGGCGGCATATCATACATACGTTTTTCCGGATGCAGCTCGGCAATGAAGACTCCGTTTTTGGTGGCCGTAAACGTCGCGCGCGAGGCCGTGTAATTCGCCCCCTTCACGCCGTCTTCAACGTCTTTCAGAGTTAGATCATATCCGGCGACATTGACCGTATCACCAAAGCGCATGACCTGAATTTTCTCCGTCTTCCACGCCGTCGAGCCGACGATCCCGACGATCACAATCGCGACTCCGGCATGCGCCATTGTCATGCCGTAGAAGGAGCGCGGCACGGCACAGGCACGTTGGAGAAACTCCGCCGCAGACATTCGCGTCGGTCCTAACCGCCCAACCAGCCCTGTCATCGTGCCGACAAAAAGCCATGTCGCGAGTCCAAGCGCCGCTCCCGCACCGAGGCCGCGTGACATCCCCCACGTCAGAACGGCTACGACTAGGGCGGCGATACCGGCAAATTTCAGCCGCGCGAACGCGCTCCGCCAATCGCCGCGCTTCCACGACAGCATCGTCCCGATTGTCATCAGGAAAACGACAGGAACCATCAGCGGGACGAAAACCGTATTGAAGAAAGGCGGGCCGACCGAAATCTTGCCTACGTTAAGCACATCCATGAACAGCGGATAAAGCGTACCGAGGAGGATCGTTCCCGCTGCGGCGCTGAGGAAAACATTATTGATGAGCAGCCCGCCTTCGCGCGACACGGGCGCGAATAAACCTCCACTTTTCAAGTTTTGCGCACGCAAAGCATACAGCGTCAACGAACCACCCGTGACGATCACCAGCAGCGCAAGAATGAAAACGCCGCGCGCAGGATCGGACGCGAAACTATGCACTGAAGTCAAAGCCCCGGATCGCACCAAAAACGTGCCAAGCAGGGAGAAAGAAAAAGCGATAATCGTCAGCAGAACCGTCCATGATTTCAGCGTATCGCGCCGCTCGACCACCAGCGAGGAATGCAGCAGCGCCGTCCCCGCCAGCCACGGCATGAACGACGCGTTCTCGACCGGGTCCCAATACCACCAGCCGCCCCAACCCAGCGTGTAATAGGCCCACCACGATCCCATCGCGATGCCGAAGGTCAGAAAACACCACGCGATCAAAGTCCAAGGCCTCACCCAACGCGCCCAAGCGGCGTCAACACGGCCTTCGATCAGGGCAGCGAGTGCGAACGAGAACGCCATCGAAAATCCGACATAGCCGAGATAGAGAAACGGCGGGTGAAAGGCGAGGCCGGGATCCTGCAACAGTGGATTAAGCCCTTCGCCATTCAGGGGTGCGGGATCAAGGCGCAGGAACGGATTGGATGTCATTAGAATAAACAGGATGAATCCAACCGAGATCATCCCCTGCACCGCAAGCGCCCGCGCGCGCAAGGTCGGCGGCAGGTTCCCGCCAAACACCGAAACGGCCATGCCGTAAAGACCAAGAATAAAAACCCAGAGCAACATCGAGCCTTCGTGATTGCCCCAGACTCCGGCGATTTTATAGAGCATCGGCTTGTCGGTGTGGCTGTTTTGCGCGACGTTCAAAACCGAAAAATCGCTGACGATGTAACACCACATCAACGCGCCGAAAGCGACGGCGATCAGCAGAAACTGCGCCACCGAGGCCGGACACGCCACATTCATCCACAGGCGATTGCCGCGCGCCGCCCCGATTAACGGAAAGACAGCCTGAGCCAAAGCGACAAACAAGGCGAGAATAAGGGCGAAATGGCCGATTTCCGGAATCATAAAAACAGGCGTCCTTAGTCTGTAACGGAACATCTCACGGCTTCATGGCGGCATCCCAAAATAGAGCCGTGCGTCAGCCTGTTAAGGTTCTACCCTGAAAGGGAAACCGAATACAGCTTTATGGTAAAAAACCCGTTCACCATGACACATGCCGATAAATCCAGAGAAATCAGCATTCTCCATTTTTTAACGTTGCATTGCTATAATGCGGGCACTGCACCCAGCTGACTCATGCCGTTCCCATATGGAGATTTATCATGGTTCAGGAATTACGTCAGATTGTTTTGGACAAAAATGAATTAATATCGGCGTTGGAATCCCATCGCGGCATGACATGCGGCTATATGCCTACCGGAAAAATTATCGATCTTGCAATCGTTGACGACACCAATAGCGTCAACGTCACGCTGGCATCAGTCTCTCAGGGAAAAGAGATAAGCGTCATGCTCAGCGATGCGATGCTGCTTCAACCCCTGATCCGTTTTTGCATTGAGAACAATATTATGCTGCCGCGTCAGGGCAGCAAAAAAGTCTGCGTGACCAAGGAACACGTCGCCCTGCGCATCATCCTCGACGGTTATGTTTTCGTCCCGAGCGAGAAAGACATCATGCGCCTGCATCCGGACGCCACGGCGCACTGAACCTGTAAAAATGGCTCCCTGGGACGGGCTCGAACCGCCGACCCGGTGATTAACAGTCACCTGCTCTACCGCTGAGCTACCAGGGAATAGGCTGTCATCTAACTTATGCAGTTCAAGAGTTGGCGCGACGCTGACGCCTTGACCAAAGCCAAGACCGACAGACCACACCTTCGCAGGGCGGACGCTACGCCAGCTCTTAAGTTGCGATGACTGTATAGTGTCCCCCGACAAAAACCGCAATACCGGATTTTCAACGGATTTATAAGGCAGGGATTGGCTTTGGCCGCAAGACCTGATAGCAATTTCGCGTCACCAAATGCGGGCATGGCGGAATTGGTAGACGCAGCAGACTTAAAATCTGCAGGGCCGCAAGGCCTGTGCCGGTTCAAGTCCGGCTGCCCGCACCAGGCTTCGCTACGCTTCGCCTGGCGCAGCCGGGAGGAGCGTAGCGAAGCCTGCCCGGCGTAGCCCCGAAGGGGCGAAGTCGGGCTGACAATTCTAACCGCGTTATTTTCAAAAACGAAGTCCAACAGACTCCCACCATGCACTACACCTACATCATCCGTAGTCTTAACCAACCTGATGAAGTCTATATCGGCGCAACCTCCGATTTAAAAAACCGATTGACCGAGCATAATTCTGGAAAATCTCCACACACATCAAAATTTGCCCCTTGGGAACTGGAATGTTACCTTGCCTTTCCTGATAAGCAAAAAGCCTACGATTTTGAAAAATATCTCAAGTCTCATTCGGGTCGAGCTTTTGCTCATAAACGCTTGCATCGCACTAGGTAAACATGGACAAAATTCTCATCCTCGATTTCGGATCACAAGTCACGCAGCTGATCGCGCGGCGCGTGCGCGAGGCCGGGGCGTACTGCGAAATCCATCCCTTCAACCGCAGCAACGAGCAGGTTCGCACGTTCGGCGCCAAGGGCATTATTCTGTCCGGCGGTCCTTGCTCGACGCTCGACGACGGCAGTCCGCGCGCGCCGCAAGCGGTGTGGGATTCTGGCGTTCCGGTTCTTGCCATTTGCTATGGCCAACAGACGATGTGTACGCAGCTCGGCGGAAAAGTCGAAGGCGGCCACGCCCGCGAATTCGGCAAGGCGATGCTGGAAATCCGCGAAGCCTGCGATCTTTATAGCAACATCTGGCCGGTCGGATCGAAGCAGCAGGTGTGGATGAGCCACGGCGACCGCGTCACACAATTGCCGCAAGGCTTCCGCGTCACCGCGACCAGCGAGGGCGCGCCGTTCGCCTTCATCGTCGATGAAAAACGCCATTATTACGGAACGATGTTCCATCCCGAAGTTGTGCATACGCTCGACGGCGCGAAGCTGCTCGATAATTTCGTGCATAAAATCTGCGGCTGCGGCCACGACTGGAGCATGGAGGCGTTCCGCGCCGCCGAGATCGAACGTATTCGGAAACAAGTCGGCCAAGGCAAAGTGATTTGCGGCCTGTCGGGCGGAGTCGACAGCGCCGTCGCCGCCGTGCTGATCCACGAAGCCATCGGCGACCAACTGACCTGCATCTTTGTCGATACCGGACTGATGCGCGAGGGCGAGGCCGATCAGGTCGTAAGCCTGTTCCGCTCGCACTATAATATTCCGCTCGTCGCCGTCGATGCGGGACAGACGTTCCTCGGCGCGCTTGCGGGCGTCAGCGATCCGGAGACAAAGCGCAAGACCATCGGCAAGCTGTTCATCGACGTGTTCGACGCCGAAGCGCATAAAATCCAAAATGTCGAGTTTCTGGCACA
>CAIQVS010000424.1 GCA_903875345.1 uncultured Pseudomonadota bacterium
CCATCACTTATGATTATCGAACAGCGGCAAAGATGTCCTCAAGATGGAATCAATACAACCCGCCGGTTCCCATCGTTGAGGGCGGCGGAGTGGCCGGTGCAGGCTCCGATGGTTTGGCTATCGCGGCGGGAGATACAGGCGCCTGCGCCGTCGAAGATTTGCTGTCGATGACGACGGGATTCATCGGCAACACGTTCGCACCATTCGCACCGTTTGCCCCGCTCGCATCAACCGGAGCAGGCGTCGACGATCCCGCCGGAGTCATTGCTCCTGCCGCGCCTTCGCTTGCCGACCCCGTAACGCTACCATCCAGAACAGGGCGCGGCTCGCCCTCCTGCGGTTCCGTGCCCGGCATGTAGGCTTCCCAGATCGCGTCCTTGTCGCCCACTTCGGCCAAGGCTCCACTTTCGGCGTTGATGCGCACCATACGCAGCCCCGGCGGAACGCGGAACGGCGTCGCGGGTTTGTCCTTCATCGCGTCAGTAATGAATTCCTTGAAGATCGGAACGGCAACGCTGGCTCCGGTTTCGTGCGACCCAAGGGGTTCAGGATTATCGAAGCCGACATAAATGCCGCAAACCAAATCGGGCGTGAAGCCGATGAACCAAGCATCCTTGCTTTCGTTGGTTGTGCCCGTCTTGCCTGCGAGCGGAAAGCCGAGGCTGTTCAGCTTCGCCGCCGTGCCGCGCTGAACCACGCCCTGCATGATCGACACCATCTGATAGGCCGTGCGCGGATCTTCGATTTGCTCGCGCGTGTCGGGAATATCGGGTGGCAGCAAATCCGCCGTCCAGCCCATATCCTGACAGCCTTTGCATTCGCGCTGATCGGCGCGCCACAGGGTTTTGCCTTCGCGGTCTTCAACGCGGTCAACAAGACTTGGCGCAATCTTCTTACCACCGTTGACGATCATCCCGTAGGCGGTGACAAGGCGCAGCGGCGTGGTTTCCTTCGCGCCGAGCGCGAACGACAGCAACTCAGGCATGTCGTCGGCGATGCCGAATTTCTTGCCGTACTGAACCACCGTGGGCATGCCGATCGCATTGGCGAGCCGCACGGTCATAACGTTACGCGATTTCTCAATGCCGACACGCAAAGGTGTCGGGCCGTAAAATTCCTGCGAATAATTTTCGGGATGCCACAACGGCAGCCCCGGCCCCTGAAAATATTCGAACGGCGCGTCGAGAATCAGGCTCGACGGCGTAAAGCCTTTATCCAGAGCGGCCATATAGACGAACGGCTTGAAGGCGGAGCCTGGCTGGCGGAACGCCTGCGTCGCGCGGTTGAACTGGCTAATTTTGGTGCTGAAGCCTCCGTTCATTGCGAACACACGCCCTGTATTTGGATCGAGCGCGACAATCGCGCCTTGCACGACCGGAACTTGCCGTAACGTATAGGTATCGGCGGGATAAGGCTTGCCGTCTTCACCTGCTTTAACCGCTTCAACCATAATAACGTCGCCGACATTCAGAACATCGGCAGGCTTACGCACGGCGGGACCGAACTGGTCATCCGGCAATTCGCGCCGCGCCCATTTCAACTCATTCCACGGAATCGCGCCGCGATTATTGTCGGCAAAGGCGATGTGCGCCTCGTTGTCTTTCAGCTCAATGACAACCGCCAACGGCCAATCCTCTCCGCCGGGCGGCGAAGCAACTTTCTTCAACTGCTTTGCCCAATCGGAAAAGCTGCTCATGTGCGCGACTGCGCCACGCCAGCCACGTTCGCGACGGTCGAAATTGATCAGGCCATTGCGCAACGCGCGCGTCGCAAGGTTTTGAAGCCGCGAATCGAGGCTCGTTTTAACCGCAAGCCCGCCCTCCAGAACCTCGTCCTCGCCGAACTGACTGATCAGCTGCCGCCGCACTTCCTCGGTGTAGTAATCGGCAGAAACCGTTTCCGTCTCGTCGCGCTGGCGCATCTCCAGCGGCTCCTGCTGCGCCAGAGCGCGTTCCTGCGCCGTTATGTGATGATTAACCTCCATGCGCTCCAGCACCCAGTTGCGGCGCGCAACGGCGGCATCGTGATCGCGCACAGGGTTATAGCTGTTGGGAGCCTTGGGCAACGCTGCCAAATAAGCAGCCTCGGCATAGGTCAATTCATCCAGTGATTTGTTGAAATAATTCAGCGCCGCAGCGGTGACGCCATAAGAGCGATTGCCGAGGAAAATTTCATTCAGATAGATTTCCAGAATGCGGTCCTTGGACAAAACTTTCTCGACCCGCGTGGCGAGAATGGCTTCCTTGATCTTGCGCTCGATCGAAACCTCGTTCGTCAGCAACATGTTCTTGGCGACCTGCTGCGTGATCGTCGAGGCTCCCATAGGATGCCGGTCACGCCCCAGATTCTGCACATTGACGAAAATAGCACGAGCAATGCCGAAATAATCGACGCCGCCGTGCTGGTAGAAATCCTCGTCCTCGGCGGACAGAAAGGCGTCGATCACGCGCTTGGGGATCGCGTCGATCGGCACGAAAATCCGCTGTTCCTCGGCGATCGTCGCCATCATGCGCCCGTCGTCGGCGTAAATGCGCGTCAGCGTCGGCGGCTGATAATCCTGCAAATACGAATAATCAGGCAGATCCTTGCTGTAATAATTGAACAGCATAAAGATCGCGACAGCGCCAAGCCCCAGCAGGAGCAGACCGAGCGACAAAAGGGCGGAGATGAGGCGCATTGTGAGATGATGGCCGAAGCTGGTTATCTTACGAGTTTACGAATAAGTTCATAAGTCAGCGCACAAAAACGATGAAGCAGAACAGCGCCCATTACCAGAGCAGGAACACCGTAATTAACACTCTGCAACATAAACTTCGTGGGACCTAATCCCCATCAACATACTCGCGAGTTAGGGAACAGAACAGACCCGCCTCTTTCCGCTGTTCGCCTTTGAAAATCAACCAAAAAATATCATGTTGTTTTAGTCGGCAGTTTAGGCTTATGATGCTGCGTTGCTTTGGGTCCCGACAACTGACTTAGGTCAAGAATCGGGAAAACCAGAATAAAGCTATAGGGCGATTGTACAGCGCCTCTGTCTCGTGAACGGTTCTGAAGCAACAAAAAGTCGCGCCGTTGGTTTTTTGGCACAAAACCCTCTGGCCGCGCGAAGTGTCCGGTCTTATGGCTGGGGAACGCAACGAATTTGCCGGTTCTGGCGCTTGGGGGATTTCATCTCATCCCCGGAGCGACGTGCTGGCGGGAGAGATAAAAATGACGAAGACAATGCTTGTGGATGCCACGCATCCGGAAGAAACGCGCGTAGCAATCGTCGAGGGCAGCCGCCTCAGCGATTTCGATTTTGAGCGCACCAGCAAAAAACAGCTTAAAGGCAACATTTATCTTGCTAAAGTAATCAGGGTCGAACCCTCGTTGCAGGCGGCCTTTGTCGAATATGGCGGTAATCGCCACGGCTTTTTGCCTTTTTCGGAAATCCATCCGGATTATTTCCGTATTCCGATCGCCGACCGACCGCACGACGAGCCCGCGCCTGAAGATGACGCGAGCGCCGAAGGCGAGGAACAAGACACCAGCGACGACATCTCAGCCTATGCCGAAGAACAAGAGATTGTTGCTGAAAGCAATGCCGCGCCGGAATTGATAGGCAGAGAAGCTTTGGCCGTCCAGCAGGAACAGATCGAAAACACCATTGAGGCGTACCCACCGATCTCCGAAACCAGCCCAATCGCGGATTTTACACACGATTCTTCACACGATCTTGGCCTGATTACCGATTTTGGCAACGCCGTCGTTAGCGCCCCCCTGCCGGAGAGCGAGATTGCTCCGATTGAGACTGTCGGCGGCGAGCCCGCTGAAGAAAGCCAACGCGAAGCACGCCAATACCGTCCGCGCTACAAGATTCAGGAAGTGGTCAAGCGCCGTCAGGTCATGCTGATTCAGGTTGTTAAGGAAGAGCGCGGCAACAAAGGCGCAGCGTTGACGACCTTCTTGTCACTGGCGGGACGTTATTGCGTCCTGATGCCGAACACCGACCACGGCGGCGGCGTCAGCCG
>CAIQVS010000425.1 GCA_903875345.1 uncultured Pseudomonadota bacterium
GTGTCAAGCCTTAACGCTGACATAAAGGAGTGTCTCTGATGAACGTCGATAAAGCTATTTTCCGTTTTGCGGGGATAATGATTCTCTTGAGCCTGGTTCTGGCGCATTGGGTTAGCCAATATTGGCTTTTGCTGACGGGCTTTGTTGGCCTTAACATGCTTCAGGCCAGCTTCACGGGTTTCTGCCCCGCTGCCATCATTTTGAAGAAGCTCGGCGTAAAGCCCGGTTCCGCTTTTTGCTAAGAACCCCGGTTGCGGATTATGAAAAAGAAATGCACCAAACTTTTTTATGCCGCCGAATTGATGGGTTTGATGGCTCATCCAGTAAGGCTTTCGATGCTTTGCAATCTTGCGGCGAAAGGCGAGATGAACGTGACGGACATCGTTGAGGCCGAGATGGGGGCAGTTAGCCAGTCGCATGCCTCCCAATTTCTGGCCCGTATGCGCAAAGATGGTTTAGTGAGTACACGCAAAGACGGACAGACTGTTTATTATCGCCTGCAATCTAAAGAAGCGAAGAAGATGATCGAGGCGATACAGAACATTTTCCTCTGATTAATCCCCAACCAACGGAGAACAACATGAGCAAAGACTATAAAGAAATCATCGGCGACATCAGCGCTTATACGGGAGAACTGCGCAAGCTGATTCCTGATACCATGAACGGTTTCACTGCTATGGCGAAGGCAGCGACGCAAACAAAGGCCATCGACGAAAAGACCAAGGAAATGATCGCGCTGGCGCTTGGCGTCGCCGCGCATTGCGATGGATGTCTTGGTTTTCACGCCAAAGCTCTCGCCCGTTTGGGTGCGACGCGCGAGGAAGTTGCCGAGGTTTTGGGAATGGCCGTTTATATGGGCGGCGGCCCTTCGTTGATGTATGCGGCGGACGCCTTGCGCTCCTATGATCAATTTGCTGCCAAGGAGTAAACGCCTGTGAAGTCATTTTGGAACGAACGCTATAGCAGTGAAGAGTATGCCTATGGCGTTCAACCAAATGACTTTTTGGTTGAAGCGGCAAAGCGGCTACCGACAGCTTCACGAATTCTCAGTCTGGGCGAAGGTGAAGGCCGTAATGCCGCTTTTCTGGCCAAATGCGGTCACAAGGTAACCGCCGTTGATCAATCAGAAATTGGCTTGTTGAAAACCGAAAAATTGGCAGCGTCTCAAGGATGCACCGTCGAGACAGTGGTGTCGGATTTAAGGGAATACGAAATTGGTGAGCAAAAGTGGAATGCCATCGTTTCTATCTTTTGCCATGTACCAAGTGAACTGAGGCGGGTTTTGTATCCCAAAATTCGGGCTGGACTTAAAACAGGAGGTGTTCTGATCGTCGAAGCCTATGCCCCCGAACAATTAAAAAGAAATTCTGGAGGCCCCAAAGAAGCCGATCTTCTGGTGTCACTGGACGAATTGCAGACGCAATTTGCCGGTTTCGAAATTGCCTATACGCAAGCCCTGACTCGCGTGATTCAGGAAGGCTTGTTTCATCAGGGGGTGTCTGATGTCACGCAGTTCATTGGGATCAACCCGAAGGATGCTGTTTGATCGGTCACTCTGCCTTTATTGGCTGACAACCTTATTTTGGCTCTCAATCCATGCATTAATGCCTCCAGATAGGGTAACGGCATTCTTGTATCCATGATCGAGCAAAAACGCAGTCGCTTTGTCGCTTCTTTTGCCCGATCTGCAATACACAACGAGCGTTTTATCTTTTGGTAGTTCCTGATACTGATCGGGAAGCTGGCCAAGAGGAATCAAAGTTGCTCCCTCGATATGGCTTTCGGCATATTCTTCCGGTTGCCGCACATCCAAAAGAAGAAAGGGAGATTTTTTTCCAGCCAATGTTTGCAACGATTGAACCGTAATGGAAGGAACAGTCTCCTGCACCACTTGCGACGGATCGTTCGCCTGTCCTTGTTGCGGCGTAACAAACATCAAACAGATCGCTACAAAAAATGCGCGTTGAAGAAGGTTGAGTCGAGACGACATGACGGTTTCCTTATCTGTTTAAAGATTGGCGTTGATGCACGCTGTTGCTATGCCCGCTATGGTGTTTCTTGAGAGGAGCAAGCGACTTGGTTCTGACTATGCTGAAAGAAGGCCTTTAATCTCGCTGACGGAGGGAAGCTTTCCGGCAACTTTGACCTTGCCATCGACCACCAAAGCCGGAGTTGTCATGACGCCAAATCCTGTGATGGCGGCCATGTCTGTGACTTTTTCCAGTTGATACGTGATCCCTAGCTCTTTGGCTGCCGCTTCTGTGGCGCTGGCAAGAGCCTTGCATTTGGGGCAGCCACTACCAAGTATCTGAATTTTCATTTGTTTGTCCTTTTCTAGTTGAAGAGAGCGTTGAATAAATACCCAACGGCAAGAATGCCGCATGCAACGACGCCAAAATAAACAACAATCAACCGCAGGGATAAGACCTTGCGAAGGATAATCGCCTCAGGCAGTGAAAGCGCAGTCACCGACATCATAAATGCCAACACCGTACCAAGCGCGGCTCCTTTGCTAAGCAAAGCCTCCACGATAGGAATGATTCCTGCCGCGTTGGAATACATCGGAATGCCAATGACCACGACGGCTGGAACCGACCACCATGTATTCTTGCCCATAATCTTTGCGAGGAGTTCTGCGGGGGCATATCCATGAATAAAGGCGCCAACGGCGATGCCTGCGATCATCCATGGCCAGACTTTGCCAACGATGTCACGAATTGCATCCAGCCCCGCTATTACGCGGTCGGTAGAGGATATTTGTTCCACGGGACTGTCTGTCGTTCCAGACCGAACGCCACGCACCCAATCTTCCAACCAACTTTCAAGGTGAAGGCGCCCCATGATCCATCCGGCAACGATGGCAACAGCAAGCCCGAATGCCAAATAGGTTAAGGCCACTTTCCATCCGACAAGGCCAAAGA
>CAIQVS010000426.1 GCA_903875345.1 uncultured Pseudomonadota bacterium
CCGGGCCGGTTCTCATATCGTGATCGCGCAGCGGCGACGGATATTCAGGATGCAGAGCCAACTCGAAAAGATCGTCTTCCGGGGCTTCTGTGAAAGATGCGCCAAGGGTGCGCAGCCGATCATAAAAAGAACTTCTGCTGATGCCGACGACTTCCAATTCGTTCTCTTCGGGGTCGAATTCCTCGGCATGTTTAAGGACGGATGCGTGCGTTTTGTATCCCAAGGCGGCAGCCAAGGCTTCGGATAGGTGTGAAGACTTGACCTCTGGGAACAGTGGGCGAAGGCGCTTCTTGGCGCGTTCGAGCATGAGGGGAGTGAGAATGAAAAGAGCCATGGCTTTCCAACCTTTCTATCGGATCGATGTCTGCCGATTACGCATCGACCTTGAAAGAGGAAGGCCGCATGGGGTCGTTTCATTTGTGTCTTCGCTTTAACCCAGCAGCAGGTTTGGCGGAAGCGCCGAGGGCAACCCTAACAAATTACCTCGACAAACTGCAACGAAAATCAAGCGTCGAGACCCAATCCACATAAACAACCAGGAGAAAAACATGACCGAACCGGCGACGATCACGCTGGGCGGACGGGATTTTCCCGTCGCGCCTTTGACCTTGGGGCAGATGAAACAGGCTGGCCCGGCCTTCACGCGCATCGGCATCGACACGCCCGAAGGCATGGGCGCGCAGACGACGATCATCTATCTTGCCCTGCATGCCGCCGATCCGAAAATCACGCCCGCTGACGTCGATGCGATTGTCGGCGTCACCTTTCCCGAACTGAAAGCTGCCGTTGAAAAGGTGGCGAAACTGATGGGCGTCGAGATGAAAGAAATTGTGCCGGGGGAAGCGCAGCCGGTGGAACCGGCAACCTCGGCAGCCTCGACTGGCCAGACGTCTACGGCAGCTTGATGACGGCGTGCGGCTACACGACCGCCGAGATCGACGCGCTGCCTTTTCCTGCCTATCTCGATCTCCTCGCATATTGGCGACGCAATCCGCCCACGCACATGCTGCTGAAGTGGTTTGTTGGCTATAAGGCTTGAACCATGTCCTCCAACATTGCC
Organism: uncultured Pseudomonadota bacterium; assembly: GCA_903875345.1. GTDB lineage: Bacteria > Pseudomonadota > Alphaproteobacteria > UBA9219 > UBA9219 > CAIQVS01. The sequence goes on from CAIQVS010000426.1 coordinate 1,061, forward strand.
GTAAGCATCAGCGCCGACGTCACGGGCCTTACCGCCAAACTCGCCGTCGCCAAGGCCGATCTGTCTGCCACGACCGCCGAATTGCGGAATCTGGCGGCGCAGATGCGCGAGGCTGGATCGTCGGCGTCCGATAACCTTAAGGCTGGGCTGACACAGGCGGCATCCGCCGCTGCCACGGCGCAAGCCAGAGTTTCAAGCCTGCGTGGGCAAATTCAGGCGGCAAAACCGGCAACGGAGGAACTGTCCGGCGCTTACGAACATCAATCCCAGATTATCCGTGAAAAGCTCGTCCTCGCCCATGAAGGGCTGATGGGCAATTACAAAAGGATGGTTGGGTCAATTGTCGTGCTGTCCGAACGCACAGGTGGTCTCGGCGGCGCTTTAGCCACGCTGGTTACGCCGACGACGCTTGCGATAGCCGCCGTCGGCGGTCTTGCCGCTGCTTTTGTCGGAGCGCTGGTCGTTGCCGAGCGGTGGGGAGAGTCTTTCGGCCAAATTCAGGCGGCCATGGACGCGACCGGCGCGAGTTTTGGCACGAGCAAAACACAGATCGCGGCCTATATTGACAGTATCCGTCAGCTTCACGGCGTGAATACCGAGACCTCGACCGAAATGGTCGAGATGTTCGCGCGGCAGCGTGATATCGGTACAGGCTCATATGTGGCGTTGAGCCAGGCGGCAGCCGGATATGCCCGCGTGACAGGCAGCGATGTTCCGAAGGCAACCGAGGAACTGATTTCGACGCTGAACGGCGGCTATGATAGCATCTCGAAACTCGACCAACGTTTTTCGTTTCTGTCGACGGCTCAAGCGCAAGCGATCCACGATTTTGAAGAAAGCGGCCAGAAGTCGAAAGCCTTTGCCGTCGCCATCGACGCCTTGCAGGCGAAGTTCGGGCCGCTGGTCAATGATGGCCTAACGCCGCTGCAGAACAGCACGAACGATCTCAAGAATGCGTGGCAGAACCTTACCCGCGCCATTGGCGACAGCAGTTGGGCGAACGCCTTCAACGCCGGTGTCGCCCATGTGCTTGAAGGCGTGGCCTGGCTTATCAATGGCTTTCACAGCGCCAAACAGGCCGTCACGAGTCTCTCGGCCAGCGCCATGGTGCCGTCCGTAGGCACACCAACTTCCGGCGGTGGCGGTGAGCAGCTGCGCGTCCTGCGTGAAATCCAGGACGAAAATCTGAAACTCAAGGCCGACGATGCCGAGCGCGGACGCATCAAGCAGCAGTTGTCGCGCGACGAGGAAGCCCTGAAAACCGCCACGAGTGGTGAAGCTGGCATCATCCGCGATAACATTGCCTTGTTGCAACGTCAGCAGCGCGAACTGAACAACCGCATCGGTTCCGGCCAAATCCAGGAATTGCGCGACCAACTCGAACAGGAACTCGTGCAGCGCCGCCTCGTCGGTGATCAACAGAAACAATACGAACTGCAATACTGGCAGCAGCATCTTGAACTGGTGCAATCCGGCTCCAAAGCCGAGATGGAAGTCCGCAAGCAGATCGCCACGCTGCAGCACGATATCGACACCAAGTCTCTGTCCGACGAATGGCAGAATTTTTCAGAAAACATGCGCCTCAAAATCGAGGCGTCGAAAAGCAACGTCACGCAGCAGATCGCGCTGGCCGAACAATGGGTGCAGAAAGGCCAAGACCTCTACGGCGACGACATCAAGAACTACAAAAGCGCGCTCGACGAAAAAACGCGTTTGCTTCAGCAGCAAATTCAGAACGACCGCAAAATCCGTGAGATCGCTCTGGCCAGCCGCGCCGAAATCGCCAAGATCGATCTGGCCGGAACGCCAGCGCCGAAGGGCAAAGGCAGCATTCTCGACTCGCTGTTCGGCGATATCAGTGGCGAAGGTGCCAAGGCCGATCTTGACCGGCGCATGGATGCGTTGAAGGCGGAATTCGTCGCCAAGCAGGCAGAATTCAACGACGTCATCAACGACAGCAACAGCACACCGGTTCAGATCGCCGAGGCTCAGGCCAAACTGGCGGCGGCTTCGGAACAGTATGCCGTCGATGCCACCAATCTTAACAAACAAGCAGCACAACAAGTGACGCAGGCATGGGAAAGTGCCTTCGCGCCGATTGAACACGCCTTCGACTCCTCAATCGAAGGCATGCTGCGCGGGACGCAGACGTTGCAAGCGGGTATGCAGAAACTCGCGCAATCAATGGTACTGAGTTTTATCCAGTCCGGCATCAAGCAGGCGTTTTCTGGGCTGGCGAGGCAACTATCGAGCCTGACAGCGCCGGTTTTCGGCCAAGGCGGCGCGTTGCCCGGCGTCGGTTCGGCCTTGGGTTTGGGAAACCGCGCCCTCGGCGCTGGCGGACAGGCGGCGCAAACCACGGCGCTCACGGCCAACACAACGGCTTTAACCTCGCTCACGGCGGCACTGTCCGGCCAAAGCGCCATTATGACCGCCAACACCACGGCTACGACGGCAGGAACGGCTGCGACGACCAGCAACACGGCTTCGCAGGCGTCCAATCTGGTCGGCAATACGGTTCAAACCACGGCCAACACCACCGCCATTGCCGCGAACACGGCGGCGGTATCGTCCGAAGCTGCATCGAGCAGCGGCGGTGGATTTCTGGACATGCTCGGCGCGCTGGCCATGTTCGACGTCGGTACCAACAACGTGCCGCACGACATGATCGCCCAAATTCATAAGGGTGAAATCATCATCCCGGCGGCGCAGGCGTCAGACCTTCGTTCCGGCCAATCCATGCTGGGTTACGGAAAATCTTCGGCCATGACGCTGCCAGCGGGAGCCGCCGAGGACATGAAATTTGCCAACTCGAACGAGCGCCCCGCGTCCGTGGCTGGCAACACCTATAACTCACGCTCATCGGGCGACACGAATTTCCACTACGCTCCCACGATCAACGCCAAAAGCAATGTCGATCTCGAAGCCGTTCTGACGCAGCAAGGCGCGTCGATGCGCCGATGGCTTAACAACCAGGCGAGGAATGGCTCGTTTAGGACGTAATGCGCAAAGTTATTTATAGATCGTCGTTTCGTAATAACCTGTCTTGCCATGGCAGCTAAATCCTGACGGATTTTTGTGCGCATGAAGTTTCGCGCTTTTCGTTGAATGTTCGAACTTTCTGTTGCACATGGGGCAGCGGTAAATATGCACGGGTTTCGTTCCCCAATGCATGGATTTGGTCTGAATTTTACGCTCCAATGCCGGTGCTTGGGGGAGTGAAATCGGCGTTAGCTCGATCTGATAACGTGGCGTGAAGGAACGATTTGTCATCTGCGCGCCTTGTATCTGCTCGACGAGATAGGATCGCGCTTCGCCGGTGTCCGCCTTGACGGCCATAAGCAACAAATCCTCTTTGCTCGAACGCCGCAGCGAATAAGGCTCGATCACGCGCTTGCTTCGTTTCCCTTGCTTGTCCGTGTAATCCAGTTCGACACAGAGATGATTGGCAGCAGCGAAGCGGATGACCTCCATAAAGGCGGCGTTGCGACCTGGCAACCGTATGGCCCCGACTGGCAGGCGAACGACTTCCGCTGCTTCCGCTGTGGGGTAAGTACCAAGGTGAGTGCGTGTCAGCTTGCCCATCAGCCAGTCGAAGAATTCTTTTAGGGATTCCCAATAGCTTTCGGCGGGAGGGAGTTGCGGCAACTGGTGGGCGAGCATGACCTTCCAGTCGGCGAACAATTCGTCTTTGTGAGGCTGAATGGCGGCGAGAGTTGGGAATGGGATTTTCTTGAAATCGCATTTTTGTTTAATCACATCGCGGATCACAGCCGTGGCGATGTTGAATTCTTCGTGCCGATAGAGGTTGATGACGTCATAGAGATCGCGGGGTCTGGTTCGTTGAGCAAGGGCGCGAACTTTTTCGCCAAAGACTTCGGCATAGGCGTAACACTCGGCGTGAATGCCGCCTTCGGGTTCGTCGGTGTATGAAAAAACTACATCGCGCCTGGTCTTTGGCATTACCAGTTTTTCATCCGTCGTAAGATCGAGTTTGATGCGGGGCAAATCCTTGTTGTTGGGCGCAATCGGGCCGCGATAAGAGACTTTGCCTTCACCCGCGCGACCGCCATTCGGCGTATCCCAGATTTCAAAACTCAGCTTATCCGCAGGAACCTCGATACCCGTTTCGTCGTAAAGCCATTCCGACAATGCCTTGAATCGGGCCGTCAAAAATTCCTTGTCCACATGCCTTGGCTCCAAGACCGTGAAATCAAGGTCTTCGGAAAACCGGTAGGTTTCAAAATAGCACTTCTTCAGACAGGTGCCGCCTTTGAAGACAAAACTCTGGCTGAGTTCAGGGTCTCTGAAAATGCCTGCCAACAGCCAGCCCAGAACGTAGTCTTTCTCAACGACTTGTGGGCGCAGACCAATCTGGTCGGCAATCGTCATAATTTCATCACGGCCAATCATGCTCTTTTGTCATCCTTCCAGTTTGCAGGAATCCATAAGCGCCACTTCTTCACAAGTTTTTTGCACGGAAGGGCGGGATCAAGTTTCGCGTTGCCTTGCGTCAGAAAGGCCAAACATTCGTTCGCCAAAGATTCAAAACCAGCTTTGTCGGCGAGGAGAAAGCCAAGGCGCTTGAACACGGCGCCATTGCCGAGTTGCTTGGCGAGATCGATGAGCAACGCAGGTTTGGCATCGCTAAGGGCAAGATAGGCATTCAGGCATTCCGAAACATGGCGTATGCCGCCGCCGAGCGCTGGATCGGCTAGCATGTCGACCATGGTACGCGCCGGACTGGAGACCATGATCTTCGCCTGTCCACGCCATACAGGTTTCAGATCGAATAGACTTGTGTCAGAAACGCCTTTGACGACAAAAGGCACGCCCTGAAGGTTCCAATTCTTCTTTCGGATCGGCTTGGCTGTCAGGACGCAGATGCCACGGAAAACCTGCTCCGTCAGTCCCCAATGTTCGGCGGCGCTCCAGCCGCCGATATAACCGGGCGAGAAAATTTGAGGCACCAGCAACCACGGATCCTCAAGAACCTGTTCCGAACCTTGGGTTGCAACAGGAACCGAAACATACAGGCCTCGGCGAATGCGCTTGAGCCAGCCTTGGGTCGCCCAGCGCGCCAGAAGTCTGGCGGCAGCATCGCGTTCAATCGACAAGGCTGAGGAAGCCGTATCGACGGAGACAAACTCTTTTGACGCGCGCAAAACGTCAGCCAGCCGCGTCCGTCCGCGCGGAAGCCCTTTTTTTGCTGATGAGGCCATGGGTATATTCATTATGCCGTAAAACCCGTTTATCGCTAATTTCGACGCTTCCAATGTACCACAAAGTCACGCCGAAAGCAACCAGAAGGTACATCATAACTCGTATAGTTAGCATAAATAGGTAAAAAGACGGATAATCATATACCAACCACTATCAGGCTGATTTTGTGGGATTTTCTTAATTTCTAACATTTGTGGATGTGCGTCATGGCTCTGATCAAATGCGCCGGATTTGATTACCTGACAACGCTGGCTCCGGCCTCAGCGTTGGCAAGTCTCGGTTTTACCAATTGCACGATACTGCCGGGCCAAGGCCGCGCCGGTGGAGGCTGCGCCAAACTTGGGCAGATCAATCTACCGGCAAGGCTCGGCACCTTTTATTGCGGCTTTGCCATCCTCAACCCGTCAGGTGTGACGATCAATTTCAATGACTCGACCAAGGGAACGAATTTCAGCCTCAAATTCACCTCTGCCGGAGCCATTACCGTTACGCCGCAATCGTCGTCGAACGCCGTGTCGTCGCCGCCGATGGCCGTCATTCCAGGCGCGGTGTGGCAATATCTTGAAGTTTACGGCGTGATCGGATCGACTGGCGGTGCTGTCACCGTGCGCGTCAACGAGACCGTGGTCTTGTCGCTCGTATCCGCCAACACGGCTTCCGGCAGCCCGACGCCCTCGACCGGCGTTGACCAGCTTGATTTCGGATCGCTCGGCAGCGCCTATGTCGACGATTTTTATATCTGCGACAATTCCGGCGCGTCGTTGAACAATTTTCTCGGCAACACTCGCGTTCCGGCACAGACGCCGAACGGTGTCGGCGCATCGACGCAATGGACGCCGACAGGCTCCGCTTCCTACAACTGGCAACTCGCCAGCAACCCTTACATGGACGACAGCTCGTATGTGTCCTGTTCGACGCCGGGCGATATCGACCTTTATACGCTGTCGCCGGTGGCCAATGCGCCGCAGATCATGGCGGTGCAAAGCATCATCGTGGCGCGGCAGGACGATAGCGGCCAGCGGCAAGTCAAATCCGTCATCCGATCAGGATCGACGCAGGCCAATGGCGCGGTGGTGAACACGAACGCCACCTATGCCGGACATACCGATATTTTCACGACCGACCCGAACACCGGCACCGGCTGGACGTATGCCGCAGTGAACGCGCTTCAGGTTGGCGTCGATCTCGTTGCCTAAATGTCAGCCCGCGTCAATCTCGTCCTTGCTGAAATAGCAGGGAAAACGAACGCGCCAGCTCGTTTCAATTTTACCCGCATCGAAGCGGTCGCCAAAGGCACGGCCCCCGTCCGGCAGTCCTATGCCGCGATGGAAGCGGCCGTCAAAGGCGATGCGCCGCTTCGTATCGCTTACCTCGCTATTGAAAGCCTTGTCCTTATCGGGAGCGCGCCAACCGTGAGCACAGAAAAATTCCCGTTATCCGCCGGTCTGACATGGAGCGTGCGCGTCGCGCCGAAATTCAAGACCCGCGTCGCCGATCATGTGTCGGGGCGAGAAATACGCTCCGCCTGGCAACAATACGCGATCTATGACCTGACCCTGAGCTTTGACGTTCTGCGCGGCGACGCCACGCAGGAGATTCAGACGTTGCAGGGATTCTTTCTGGCGCGGCAAGGCCAGTACGACACGTTTCTGCTCGACCTTGGCGCGGTCACGCAAAACGCCGCCGACAGCCATGTCACAATGGGCGCGCAAGGCACTGGCGACGGCGTGACGACCGTTTTCACGCTGCTGCGCACGGTCGGCGAGGCGGCGGAACCAGTCGGTTATGTGTTCGGCGCGGATTTATCAGCGATCTATGTCGCGGGCGTGTTGCAAGACCCAACCAGCTACACCTTCACGTCGCCCAACACGCTCACGTTCAACACGGCTCCGGCCTATGGCAGCCAGATCACGGCGAGCTTCCGGTATTACCTGGTCTGCCGGTTTGCAGCGGACACGCAGGATTTCGAAGAATTTATGGCCAATTTATGGACGCTGCATGAACTCAAGCTCGTGACGGTGATCCCATGAAAGCTGCGCCGTCCGCTGTCATATCCGCGCTGCAGAACAGCCGCGAACTGGCTTTTGCCGATTGCTTTACTCTTACGCTGGCCGATGGAACCATAGCCCGCTACTCCAATGCCCAATATACGGTCACGATTCCGGTGTCCGGCGGGCCGTCGCTGGTCTATGTGGCAGGCGACATCCTGATCGACGGCCTTAAGCTCAAGCAAACATGCGGCGTCGATATCGACGAACAGTCGCTCGACATCTCGTTCAAACCGACTTCCACCATCGCCGGATTGTCATGGCCAATTGCCGTGCGCGAAGGACGCTTTGACGGCGCGACCATCGAACGCGCACGGGCGGTGCTTACGGCTCCGGGCGGCTCGGTGATTGGCAATGCCGCCGTCGTGATGTTTCATGGCCTTGTGGCGACGGTCGACAATATCGGCCGCCTCAGCTGCAAGATGACGGTCAAATCCATGCTTAACAAGCTGGCCGTCGATATGCCGCGCGATATCTGGCAGCCGCATTGCCTCAACACGCTCTATGACGGGCTTTGCACTTTGGTCAAATCTGCCAACGGCGCGTCCGGCACGGTTGGCACCGGCCCAACGCCTACCTTTATTCCGTGGTCGGGATCGGCGGCGGGTACCTACGATCAAGGTACGGTCACTTTTGAAAGTGGCCCGAATGTCGGCGTATCGCGCACGGTGCGACAATCGACGACGTCGGGTCTGACCTTGGCGCGGCCACTCGATTATCTGCCCAACGTCGGCGACAGCTTCGTCGTTTACAAGGGCTGCGACAAGATGATGTCGACGTGCCAGACGCGCTTCAACAACCTCGCCAATTTTCGCGGCTTCCCCTTCGTGCCGCCGCCTGAACTCTCGATGTACTGAGGCGGCATGTCGGAACAGGAACAACGCAACGCTGTGGTCGCGGAGGCCCGGCGCTGGATCGGCACGCCTTATCATCATCTGGGCGATGTGCGCGGCGCGGGCGTCGATTGCGGCATGCTGCTGGTGCGCGTCTATGTCGACACCGGCGTGGTGCCGCCTTTCGATCCTCGGCCCTATTCGCCGCAATGGCATCTGCACCGCGATGACGAGCGTTATCTCGGCTTGCTGCTGGAACACGGCACGGAAGTATCGGAACCGCAGACCGGCGACATCGTGGTGTGGAAAATAGGCCGCGCTTTCGCCCATGGCGGCATCGTCACCGGTTGGCCGCTGGTCGTGCATGCCTATCAGCCGGAGGGGCGCGTCGTGGAATCCGACGTCTCTTTGCCTTCGCCGTTATCCGAAAACAAGAAGCGCCGCTTCTTCAATCCGTGGGGGCGTTAATGGGCTGGCTCTTCGGCGGTGGAAAATCGGCGAAACCCGCATTCACCGATATTGCCGTCAACACGTCCATCGCCACCTTGCCGGTGCCAATGATCTGGGGACGTACTGCGGGCGGCATTAATCTGCTCTGGTACGGCAATTTTCGGGCAATCGCGCAAAAAGTTCATGGCGGCAAAGGTGGCGGCAGTGGCTGCTTCGCGCCGGAAACCAAAGTCTCGACGCCGCACGGCCAGCGTTACATCGAAGATATGCGGGTCGGCGATCCGATCTGGTGCGTCGATCTCGAAACCGGCCAAAAAGTCCAAGGTCGCGTCAAGCTCACGCATAAGCACGACGTGGCGAATGATAGCCACGACCGCATGCTGCGCATCCATCACGAGGATGGCGTACTGCACGTCACCGAGAACCACTATCTCTGGAAAGACGGCGTCGAGAAAATTGAAGCCAGAATGTGGCAGCCCGGAGATCTGCTGGTGCATGAGGAACTGGAATTCGTGACGATTGTCGCGGTCATTCCGTCACCCGATATCGCCTACACCTACAATCTAACGGTCGAGCCGCATCACAATTATTTTGCGGGCGGCGTCCTCGTTCATAATGGTGGCGGCAGCAAGACCGGTAGCTACGACTATAAGACAGGCGCGATCTTTGTCATTTGCTGAGGCCCCATCAACGGCTTCGGCAATATCTGGAAAGGCAAAGACCAGTATGGCAGCCCTGGAGCGTTGGGGCTAACGGCTTATCTTGGTAGCTCGACGCAAACGGCGTGGGGATGGCTGGTTTCCTATAATGCGGCGCAGGCGCTTAACTACAGGTATATCGCCTATCTATGCTCCGCCAATTTCGATCTCGGCTCCAACGACGCCTTGCCGCAGCTGAAAGTCGAAACTTTCGGCGTTCTCTACAACACCGGCATCAATGGGCGCGGCGACGCCGATATTCCTCTGGTGGCGCAGGATTATCTGACCGGACTGCATGGCGTCGGTTTGCCGTCATCCTCCATTGATAACGCCTCATGGTTCTCAGGCTCGAATGCGACGACGACCGGCGATAGTTCGTGGCAGACCTATTGCCGCGCGGTGGGGCTTGATTTTTCGCCGAGCCTGGACTCGGTGGAAAAAGCGAACGATGTCCTGGCGCGGTGGTTCCAGATCACCAACACCGCCGCCGTCTGGTCGGGATCGGTATTGAAGGCCATTCCCTATGGCGACACGCCCGTCACCGGCAACGGCTATGTGTTTGTGCCGAACGTCACGCCGGTTTATGACCTGGCCGACAAGGATTTCGTGCGTCCGGATAACGCCGATCCGGTGCAGCTGATCCGCTCCGATCCAAACGACGCCTATAATTGCTACCGCCTCGAATTCTCCGACAACACGGTTCTCTACAATTCCAACATCGCCGAAGCCCGCGACCAGGCCAGCATCGAAGCCTTCGGGCTGCGCGTCGCTGGCCAGATTTCCGCGCGTGAGTTTACCCAAAACTCCGTCGCTACAATCGCCGCCAATCTGATCTGCCGCCGCGCGGTCAATATCCGCAACACCTACACCTTCAAATTGTCATGGGAGTATTTTCTGCTGGAGCCGATGGACTTGGTCACGCTGACCGATACCGGCATGGGCATGACGCAAGTCGCTGTTCGTATCACCTCCATAGAAGAGGACGACCAAGGCATTTTGACGGTCTCGGCAGAGGAATTTCCATCCGGCACGGCGGCTGCGACGCAATATCCATCGCAAACCAACAGCAGCAATCTGACCATCAATCCGGCACTGGTTCCGGCCAACGTCAACACGCCGATCATCTTTGAGCCGAATGCAACGCTGACCGGCGGCGTGGCACAAGTCTGGATTGCGGCATCGGGCGGCACGGCTGGCGTGGCCGATCCCAATTGGGGCGGCTGCAATGTCTGGCTCTCAGCGGACGGAACAAACTATTCGATGGTCGGCA
>CAIQVS010000427.1 GCA_903875345.1 uncultured Pseudomonadota bacterium
AATCCAAGGACGCGCTTTCATCAGCGTCCTTTGCCGCGAAGCGGCAAAACGCCGTAAGCGCTTTCTTGCGGCGTTTTGATGCTTCGCATCAAGCGCCCCCTGAAGAAAGTGGGGGCGCTGGATTCCGGCTTGCGCCGGAATGACTCTTTTTTCAATGACGCGGATAAACCCATAGCTCGGATTACCTAAAAAACGAACGTCAATCGTTGTGCGGCAACCCGCTCCAGCCGCCGCCCAAGGCTTGGATCAAGGCGACGGTCGTGTTCAGGCGATTCAGGCGCACGGTCAACGCGCTTTGTTCGCTGCTGAGCGTCGTTGTTTGCGCCGTCAGGACGGTGTTGTAAGGAATAATGCCTTCCTTATACTGATTAAGCGTCAACTGCTCGGAGCGCCGCGCATCGGCTACGGCGGCATCGGAAGCTTTCGTCTGATCGGCCAAAATTCGCCCGGCGGAAAGATTATCCTCGACCTGCTGGAACGCGGTCAGCACGGTTTGACGGTAAGTAGCGACGCTTTCGTCATAGGAGGCTTTGGCCTGCTCGACGGCGGCTTCGCGCGCTCCGGCATCGAAGATAGTTTCCGCCAGCGATGGTCCGAACGACCACAGGTTGGTCGAGGCTTGCAGCAATTTGCCCAGCACAACGCTGCTGTAGCCATAGGATGCCGACAGGGTCAGGTCGGGAAACCACGCCGCCGTCGCGACGCCGATTTGCGCATTCGCCGCCGTGACGGCGCGTTCCGCCGCCGCGACATCGGGACGACGCTCTAACAAAGTTGACGGCATTCCGGTCGGCACGTTCGGAATCTTGTCGGCGAATTTCGGCTCAGCCGCGAGGGTAAATTCCGACGGCGGCGCGCCGGTTAAAACGGCAATCGCATGTTCATATTGCGCGCGCAGGACTCCGGCATTGATCGCTTGCGCCTGAACGGTTTCCAGTTGCGTCTGCGCGGCCAGAACGTCGGATTCCGCAGTGATGCCTGATTTGTACTGGTTGCGCGTAATCTCCAGAATCTTTTTATCCGCTTTGACCGTGGCGTCGAGCAATCGTTGCAGTTCATCCTGCGACCTGAGGCCGAAATAATCGGTGGCGAGCGTCGCCTGTGCCGACAACCGCGCCGATACGAGATCGGCGGCGCTGGCTTGCGCGTTGGCTTCGCTGCTTTCCACCGTTCGGCGAATGCGTCCCCATACATCAGCCGTCCAACTTGCGGTCGAGTTAAGCCCGTAAGTGCTGACAGCCTTGCTGCCCGGCTGGATGCTGCCGGAACGAATGTCGGAGGAATTAACCGACACCGTTGGGAACAACGTGGCGCGGGATTCTTCAACGACGGCTTGGGCGGAGCGATAGGCGGCTTCGGCGGCTTTCAGATTCTGGTTCGAAATCTCGATTTTCTTTTCCAACCCGTCGAGAACCGGATCGTCATATACCGCCCACCAATCGCCGCGATCAATATCGTCCTTCGGCGCTGCTTGTTGCCAATCACCAGCTTCCTTAAAAGCCGCAGGAGTTTCGACTTGCGGACGTTCGAAATCCGGACCGACCGCGCAAGCGGCGAGGAGCAGAAGGCTAAAGCCGAATATAAAATGTCTGATACTCATTTATACCTCCTTAACCCGCTCTCGACTGCGACTCCACCACAATCTCAACCGATCCAGATAGAGATAGATCACGGGCGTGGTGAACAAGGTCAAAACCTGACTGACCAGCAACCCGCCGATGACCGAAATCCCCAAGGGGCGGCGCAATTCCGAACCCTCGCCGAAGCCGATCGCCAGAGGTAGCGCGCCAAGCATCGCCGCCATTGTCGTCATCATGATCGGGCGGAAACGCAGCAGACAAGCGCGCGTGATCGCCGTATAGGAATCCAAACCCTCCGTCCGCTCGGCATAAAGTGCGAAATCGATCATCATAATCGCGTTCTTCTTGACGATGCCGATCAACAGGATAACGCCGATCATCGCCATGATGCTGAACTCGATATGAAACAGGTTCAAAGCCAGCACCGCGCCGACTCCCGCCGAAGGCAAAGTCGACAGAATGGTGATCGGATGCATATAACTTTCATACAACATACCAAGCACGATGTAGACCGCGAGGATCGCCGCCA
>CAIQVS010000428.1 GCA_903875345.1 uncultured Pseudomonadota bacterium
GCCACCAGTATGCCCAGCGGCGCTACGAGGGGCTGACCGGGTGGAAGCCGCCCCACGCGGGCGGGCCGAAGCGGAAGGAACTGACTCCGGGGCAGCTGGCCATCGACCGCGAGGCCCGCCTGGTCGTCAGCGCCGAGCTGGGCCACGCCCGTGAGGAGATCACCGCCGTTTACTTGGGGCGGTAGGTTTAACTCGCTCTTGCACAAACAAAATTAACCATTGGGGAAAAGACATGGCGAAAACCAAGGCGAGTGAGGCTATCAAGCAAGGCTCAGGCCTGGTCCAAATATATCTTATGACCGAGATCAACTGATGAACATATACATAGATGATGATATAGCGACAAAGTCTGGGATAGACGAGCGAGATGCGCTAGAGCTTCTGGCAATCTCCATTTACAAGACCAAAGGTATTCATGGAGCTTTGGCTGGAAAAATACTAGGGATCAGTGAATTTGAGTTCCATCAATTATTATCTGCGAGAGGCGAGAACGTGAATTACACACTCAATGACTTGATAGATGATATAAGAACTAATGAGTTGTAGGTAAGTTCAATGCACAGAATAGTTGTTAGCGATACAACCGCGATTACGCATCTGGCAAAAATAAACGCTCTGCACATATTGAAATGTCTTTATCATGAAATTCTGATTCCAGATGCTGTATATAACGAGTTAACTAAAGCCAAGAAGACGCAACCCGGTGCGCTTGAAGTAATAAACGCTTCGTGGATAAAGGTAACTCCTATAAAAAACCAAATAATTGCAGCAAAGCTCAAAGCTGGTCTTGACTTAGGGGAGTCGGAAGCAATCGCTTTGGCCATAGAGCAAAATGCAGACTTGCTTATTATCGATGAACGCAAAGGCCGGATAGTAGCCAAGCCGCTTGTACACAATATAATCGGTATGGCTGGTATTTTATTGGAGGCAAAGAAAGCTGGCATCATAAGTGCCGTAGAACCCTATATAATTCAATTGAAAAATACAGGATTTAGAATGCACAACGATGTTTTTGATTTCATATTAAACCAGGCAGGGGAACGCAATAGCTCCGCACATTCGAAGTAGAGTCAGGGTAAGTGCATGTTTCAATACTTCTTGCTACGTCTTCGGGCTGTTCAATGCGTCCCGTAGATTCGCTATTTTAGCGGCAACATCAACGGTCGGGTTATTGGGCTGGCTTTTTAGGCGGGGTGCGGCCGGTTTGGTGCTTTTTGCCTTTGCTGCCTTGGGATCGGCCCCCTCGAAAGCGAACCGGAACTCAAGCCCGGTGACTTTCCGTCCGGCCTTCAGTGTCTTCCAGTCGATCAGCATGCCGCTTTTCAGGATGAGTTCGGCAATCGAAGGTTCGATAACCCGGCGGCGAATATCGGTAAAGTCCGCTAGGTATTTATCGGGAACGTCCATAGCGTGGGCAAACTCCTCGATGCTGACTACCCATAGGCCAGTACCGCCCCACGATTGCAGACACTCGAACAGCCGCCAGGAATAGGCCGAGCGCAAGGCAGCAGCCTGCTTCAGCTTGTAGGTTACGAACTTCGACCGTAGAGCCAGCAGGTGCGGGGCGACTTCCGGGGTAAAGTTAAGCTCCGCCCACCCTTCGCCATGATGGTAGACCATGCCGGAAATCCAATGGAACCGGCGTTCTTTCAGTCCTCTCTTGGTGTCCTCCATGACGCGGATGTAACGCGTGAACAAGGTTTTGGATGCCTCCTGCAGCTGGTTGTAGGCGGTGTCCGCGTCGAGATCGAAGACTTGCGCATATTCCGCCGCCTCCAGTTTCATTTTCCAACCTTGATTGACGCCCAGGACAAGGTTCTTGGCTGGAAGGGAATCCGTCTGGGCGATGGCCATGGCCACAATCCGCTTCTCGGCCAAGGACAAGCTATGGCAGGCTCTGGCAAGCGCGTTGCTCATGTTGACGCTTTTGTCATCTGTCTGGGTTTCTGAGTCGAGTTTTATTAGTTTTTGGTTTTTCATTCCGACAACGTTCCGGTTATTCCGACAAAGATAAATGATGTCTGAAATCATAAATTCCGACAAGTTTTATTTTTGTCGGAAACCTGTGGATAGCACCCGGAAAATGTCGGACAAACCGGAAAAATGTCGGAATTGACCGGAAAAATGTCGGAATAGCCCATTTTTGAAATCGCTGTAGCCCACGGCTGGCGTGGCTTTCAGCGATTCGTGCGCGCTCTTACAAAACAAGGAAAACGATTTAAAAACCGCGCGCGCGAAAAAAACGCGACGCGCGCCAAAAAATGAGTGCCTACGGCACAACCAAAAAGCATTGAATTGGGGGCTTCGCCCCCAAACCCCCACCAGGGGGCTTGCGCCCCCTGGACCCCGCATGGCGAAAAAAGCAAAAGCCCCTCCCAAGAGAAAAACGGCCAAGGCAACGGCAAGCCCCAGCGCCATCCAGCCAACAGCCGCCAAAGAGCCAACAGCGAAGAGCAAGAGCGTTTTTTAGGGAGGCATGGCAACAGCCAAGGCAACGGCAAGCCCCAGCGCCATCCAGCCAACAGCCGCCAAAGAGCCAACAGCGAAGAGCAAGAGCGGTTGATTGGGCTTTCCGAGCCGCCGAGACTAGCGACCGGGCCAGAGGGAGTCTGTATCGGCTGTGAGAGGGCAGTCTGGGTAGGCGGAACGTTTCGCCTGTTTCCCACCCGCCCCAATGCCTTTATGCGCCGCCGCAAAAGAATCCCCTTCCAGGGGGGATAGGATAATGCCGCCACGCGCCGTCCTGGACCAAGGGCGGGCGGGCGCGGGAAATCCCGATCCGCACGGCGGACCAGCGCTGGGTGTTGGAACAGGTCAAGAAAATGGCCGCAGGAGGCTCTCTAATCCCGCCTGAGC
>CAIQVS010000429.1 GCA_903875345.1 uncultured Pseudomonadota bacterium
ACGAAAGGTTTTCGCGCCGGCGCAAGGGGCGCCGGGTCGCCATGTTCGGCCGACGGAGCGCGAGAGCAGACGGCGTCTGAACTCCCGCTTGCTTCCGTGTCCTGGAGTAGGCGGCCGCGAACCGCGACGTCCAGGCTGGGAAGTCCTTTTGCGGCAGGATTTGTTGAGGATCTGCGGACATGAGTTCCATCCGGTTGTCTATGACCAGATTTTTGGCCGTCGCGCGCGGCGAGACGAATCTCGCGCTGGCCGGGGCGCCGCGGGTCGCCCGTCGGCTTTTCGGCATTGCCGGTTGGGCGCTGCTGGCGATCCTGTCCGGGGCGATCGTTGGGTTCGCCGCGGTCGTGCTCCCTCCGATGGGTCTCGTCGGCATCGTCGCCATCTTTGCACTGTTTCTACTTTGGGCGTTGCCCGACGGATTCGAGCCGCCGGACAAGTTTATGAAATGGCTTCTGTTGATCGTCGTGTTCGTTCACATATGCATTCCGAGTTACTATTCCATCGCGATCCCCGGCCTGCCCTGGATTTCGATACGTCGACTTTTTGCGGTGATCCTCATCCTGTTGTTTGCGTTGGCGTACTCAAGTTCGCCAGCATCGCGAAAGCAAATCTCCGGCATCATAAATGATAACAAGTTAATTTGTACTTTTGTATTGGGATATTTAATTATGATGGTTGCATCGATTTTCTTTGCGCGAAACCCATTTGGCCCCTTAAGCGCAATGATCGATGTCCTTTTGGAGTGGTATGTCCCGTTCATTTGTACAATCTACGTTTTGAGAGACGTTGAGGATGTGGAAAAACTCTTACGATTACTTTGCTGGTGCGCAATTATTACCGCGATTGTGGGGATTATTGAATTCAAAATCAAGAAGAACGTCTACATTTCGATTATGCCCCGCTTCATGTACGATAGTTTGGTCCAGACAGACTTTGGTCGCGGTTTGCTGACCGGCGGTATGTCGTCGCGAAATGGCGAAGTTCGGGCATCCGGCCCCTATTCGGTGGCTTTGTCATTTGCCGAGTTCCAGGCCATGGTCTCTGCCTTCGGTACGGTGTTCTTGGTTCATGGAAGGTCTCTGTGGGATCGAATATTTGGGGGAACGGTTCTCGTTGCGTGCCTTGGAGCGATCTTCGTCTCCGGCTCACGCGGCGGATATCTGGCTTTTCTCGTAGCGAATTTCGCGTTCGTCGCGCTGGTCGTCGCGCGGAGTCGCCTGTTTCAACCCAGGAGCCTGGCGGCGCCGATCTTTGCAATCCTCGGCGCCGCAGGGGGCGTCGTGGTCGCTTGCGCAATTCTTTTCATCGGCAGGCTCCACAGCCTGATCTTTGGCGGCGGCGCAGGGGACATGAGCAATCAGGCGCGCATAGAGGAGTGGAACATGGCATGGCCCAAGATCCTCGCCAATCCGGTTACCGGACACGGTTTCGGAATTGGGGGCGATATCATCGGATACCGTTCCTCACCCGGCGCGCCGCTGTCCGTGGACAGTTTTCTCCTGTCCCTGGTGGTCGAGACGGGCGTTCCTTCCGTCATATTTTTCTTCGGAACCGCGTTGGCCGCCATCTGGGTCGCGGCGAAGCAATATCTTTCCGATCGGGACAGGGGAGGCATTTGGGCGGGCGGACTGGCTTGTTCGATCACAGCCTACACCGCTTACCGCTTCTTCCTCTCCCAACGTGAAAATCAGACGCTCTTCTACGTGCTGGTCGGATGCGTCGCGATCCTGCACTCCTTCAATGCGAGGAAAGTCGCTCTGGAGCCTCCGATATCTCGGGACTGAGCCATCAATGGAACGGCATTTCATCCCGGCTCGACTGGAGA
>CAIQVS010000430.1 GCA_903875345.1 uncultured Pseudomonadota bacterium
CATTGCCGGTAACGGTGGATGAGGCCGATAGGAAGGTCGGCAAAACACCATCAATCGTCCAAGGTTGCCGCCCCATTTCGGCGACAACCCAGCCTAGCTCCGACGATATCCATGGCAGCGGCAAGGATAGGAGCGCCAGCTTCAGGAAACCTCTCTTCGCATCAAGCTTGCGTTTGCTGGCATAGTAAAAACCAAACGCGAACAAGGCGATAAAATAGAATCCGAGAGCAACCATAAAGCGGAAGCTCCAGAAGAGTACGGGGATATTTGGCACAGTATCGTTGGCGGCAGATTCGATCATGTGGTCGTCGGCGTGTGCCACATCGTCCGTATAGCGTTTCAGCAACAGCGCATAGCCAAGATCGCCTTGGTGCGCTTGAAACTGTTGCGCCAAGTCTGCGTTGCTGTTGTCGTGACGAAGATGATCAAGCGCGTCGTAGGCCAGCATGCCGTTGCGAACGCGTCCTTTGTTCTGCTCAACGAGTTCTGCAATTCCAGGAACTTCTTGATCATAGGAGCGTGTAGCGATGAGCCCCAGAAGCCAGGGCATTTTTATTTCAAAATGCGTTGTTTTGTTGATCGGATCAGGAATGCCGAAAAGGGTGAAAGACGCTGGAGCTTCTTCGGTGTGCCATACGGCTTCAATGGCGGCGATTTTCATTTTCTGGTTCTGGCTGGCGGTATATCCGCTTTCGTCGCCAAGAACGACGACCGACAACGCCGACGCAAGACCAAAACACACGGCAACCGTCATGGATCGTTTGGCGATTTCGATGTGACGGCCCTTCAGCAGATACAAAGCGCTGATTGCCAGAATAAATACAGCGCCTGTGACATAGCCAGCGCTTACTGTATGAACAAATTTCGCCTGCGCGACGGGGTTCAGGATCACATCGGCAAAATTGGTGACCTCCATGCGCATCGTGTCGACATTGAAGTATGAACCTACGGGGTTTTGCATCCATCCGTTGGCGACAAGAATCCACAATGCCGAAAGATTGGCCCCTAATGCCAGCATCCAAGTGCAAACCAAATGCTGTACGCGCGACAGTTTGTCCCAACCAAAAAAGAACAGGCCGACAAACGTCGCTTCGAGGAAAAAAGCCATCAAGCCTTCGATAGCCAAAGGCGCGCCGAAGATGTCGCCGACATAATGCGAGTAATAAGCCCAGTTGGTGCCGAACTGGAACTCCATGGTGATGCCCGTTGCCACTCCCATGGCAAAGTTAATGCCAAATAAGGTTCCCCAGAATTTGGTCATATCGCGCCAGATGGTTCGCCCGGTCATGACCCATACGCTTTCCATAATGGCAAGCAGTAAGGACATGCCAAGGGTCAACGGCACAAACAGAAAATGATACATGGCCGTCAGCGCAAATTGCAGACGCGACAGCGCAACGACATCCATATTAATCGACATGAGACACCTCAGGTTTTGACAGGATTTGTTCAGACATTTTTGAAGCGTCAACATGGACGCGATACGCCGCGCCGAAAATTGTGAACCCAGCCAGCAAAAGGATAGCCAGCTTGAACAGCAAAATTCCGGTGATTTCTTTTGTGAGGCTAGATTTAAAGAGTTTCATTCCTTGAGTGCTATCTTTCATCACTTGCTGATGAGTCCCAATGTTCCATGATACTGTCGCGGATGTCGATCACATAACTTACGGGCGGAAAGCCTTTCACGGCAGACACCCCCAACAGAACGCAAAGAGTGACGGCAATCATTGGCTCCAGCCGCCATCTGAACGATATGCCGCCGTTCGCCTGTGCGGCCAGTTTTTGCCGCACATAATTGATAAGTGGTTTGATATTAAGCCAGAGGTGAAAGAATGCGGTCAGAAGGAAAAGCAACCCAAAGGCAATATGGAAGTCACGCCAAGCCCATTTATCGAGGGACAGAAAGATCCAGCCAAGATCGCGCGCGACCCGTCCGGATGGAGAAGCATAAAGCACAACGCCACTCGTAATCAGGGCGATAAAGCCACACAGCATCAAGGTGGCTACCAAAGCGCGTCCACGAAATGCAGGAATGGCCATGATACTCCTCCAGCGTTAGGGGTGTCTGTCTTGCTTTTCCGGAGTGCAGCTGCAATTGCACCCAGTTCCTTGTTCTTGTTTAGGAAGAATTTGTCCGTTCATAAGATAATCATTAACGGCTTCGAGAGGGGTGGGCTTTTGAGCCACGCTAACGACGATGCCTCGCCGCTTCATGCGTTCGACAAAGCCCATGCCAAAAGAAGCTGACAGCATAACGTCAACGCCATCGATTGGATGTGTTCCTTCGCCATGAAAATTATGAAAGGCCATTTCTTCCGGTAGGCTTAGCCGATCGGTTTCAGTGGGAACACCGTTTTCGCCAATGGTGTAAACAAGAAATCGGCGCGCGTGTCCTGCATGGTTGGTGACGGTTTTGAAGTTTTGGGAAGTCACGGCGATTTTCATAACGATGTCTCCAGACAGATTGCTTTTGATTATTTTCCGCCCGAAGTCTTTGGTGCTGCGGGTGCCTCGAAATCGATTGGCATTTCGGGGGACTTGGCATCAAGAATGGCGCGCTGCTGGGAAGATAATGCCGCGCTTAAGGCGGTTCGTGCGGTTTTCAAGTCCTCGCGCATTGGCTGCGCATCTTTCATGTGCTCCGCACGCATCTTCATGTGCTCGTCACGAGACATGGGTTGGCCTTGAACGGCTTGGCGCATGGCATTACGCATATCCCACATACTTGTCATGGAGTCTGCATAGGCCTTCCATAACGGTTCTTGCTGAGGCGTGAGTGATAGCTCTTGCTTCAGTGACTGCAAGGCCTCAGGTGTCAGCATGTACCGCCCAGGCCCCATCATGCCCATTCCACCTCCCATGTTGCCGCCAGCGCCCATGCCCATTCCGCCCATCGGCTGAACGGGCGCGGCAGGAGACTGCGCAAAGGCCGGAAAGGAAAGAAGGACGCACACAACTGCGGTCATAAGTGCTTTTGTAAACATGGCATTCTCCTCTGGTTTCGTTATTTTGCGGAAAGGCTTCGTGAGTGTTGAAAAGGATAAAGTGCAAACGTGTAATGTTTTTCGTCATGTGCACGGCATTCAGTCATGATTGACACACGGCAACGACTAACATACAAATCATGTATAGCTTATACATGATTTGTTGTCAATGAACGCAGAGGATTTATGCATCTCACACAATACACAAACTACGCCCTTCGCGTGTTGATGTATCTGGCTGTTGTGAAAAAGCCAGCGCGCATCGCCGACATCGCCGAACGGCACGCCATTTCGCGGAATCATTTGGTAAAAATTGTTCATCGGCTCGGTCAGGCGGGATATGTCCAAACTCGACAAGGGCGCAACGGTGGGATCGAGCTGGCAAAACCTGCTGAGAAAATTAGCGTTGGGGAAATCGTTCGGTTGACTGAAGACCATATGATGCTGGTGGAGTGTTTTGGCAAAACGGACATCGACTGCAAACTCAAGACCATTTGCCGTCTACGCAAATCCTTGACGCGCGCACTTGATGCCTTCATGCGCGAACTCGACGACACGAGCATTGCCGACATTTCCTCCAACCCTGCTCAAATCCTAAAGGCTTTAAGTGTGCATGAAAGCTAAAGATTGGCTAATGCAGAATTTGACTCGCGATAACAGAACGAAGGGAAAAAATATGCGCAAAGCGTCTGTGCCGTTTAAATATCTCGATGAAGCCGCTATCGATAAGCTTGATATGCATACATCTCCTTATGAGTGGGGCTATATCGACAACGCGATGCCGCAAATCTACAAGGACGAGGTTCTGGCCGATGCGCCCTCCATTCCAACGCGAGGCAGTTACGGAATCAAAAGCTATTTCGGCCTGCCGCGCCTGAAATACGGCCCGCGCTTTGGCAAGGTGATCGACGAATTGCTTAGTGAGCGGTTTCGGAAGATTGTTGAGAAGAAAATGAATATGGATCTCAGCAAATATCCGCCCTGCATCGTGATGATGGGCAATACCACCGGACATTACAACGAGGGATATGCCCATAACGACTCAAAACATAAAATCGTGACCGTGCTGGTCGGGTTTTCACGGGAATGGCCGTATGAGAAAGGGCGGCTGCGCATTTTGAGAAGCTCCGACCGCAACGATTACGAATTTGAGTTCGCGCCAGAGTTCGGCTGCATGCTGATGTTTAAAGTGTCCGACAAGTCCTGGCACGGATTCCTGCCGCAAAAAGGCCAACGTATGAGTTTGCAGCTTTGCTATTACGACAAGCCGTCGAGCGTACGCCGCGAATATTTCCGTCACGGTCTGAGCGCTTTCGTTAAATCCATCCCATCCCTGAATAAAATTCTGGACATTCTGCCAAAAAATCTGTGGGGCCTCATTCCTAGCAAGCGATAATCTGTAGCGGTGTCGAGATTGGAAAATCACCCAAAGGAAATGCCATGAACGGCAAAGGCGTAGACGAAATTATGCCGCCACAGCGGACAAACAAAAGCCCCTTGGCGCTAGTTGCATGGGGCAGCGGGGTTGCTTCGTCTATTGGCCTCTGGATGTTTCTTTATAGCCAACTCACTCCTTTCTCGGAATGGGTTGTCTCGCTTCTCCCCCTAGAGAAATCAGGACAACTTCACGACGCTGCCGTTTTCTTTTTCTACGACACGCCCAAGGTCTTTCTGCTGCTGACACTTGTTGTTTTTGTGATGGGCGTTATTCGCAGCTTTTTCTCTCCCGAACGCACAAGAGCATTGCTGGTAGGAAAAAACGAGGGGATCGGCAACATTGCCGCTGCCTGTCTTGGCATAGTGACGCCTTTTTGCTCTTGCTCGGCTGTTCCTCTTTTTATTGGCTTTGTATCTGCGGGAGTTCCTCTCGGAATCACGTTCTCTTTCCTAATTTCAGCGCCAATGGTTAATGAGGTCGCTCTTGGTCTTCTCTTTGGCCTTGTCGGATGGAAAGTGGCCTTAACCTATTTGGCATTCGGGCTTGCTGTTGCCATCGTTGCCGGATGGATCATGGG
>CAIQVS010000431.1 GCA_903875345.1 uncultured Pseudomonadota bacterium
CGCCGTAAATGCGAACACCCAATACTGGTGTTCGGTTTCCTGCAACCCAAATTCAGGTTGGGTAGCCTTCGCGCTCAATGGCACGGTCATTTGCACCGCAACCCTCGGCATCAACTTTCCGCTCCAGTATATCGGCATGGCATCGGCTGGAGTGTCCTCAACAGGACAGCAAATCGTTATCGACGATCTTGTTTCTTACTCAACAGATGGCACCGATACGGCCTCAACGGTGGTGCCAGCACGATCCGTCTGGACGAGTTTACCGAATGCGGTAGGCGATGAAACGCAGTGGTCTCGTGTCGGCGGCGCGGTCGCAAATTGGGACTCCGTCAATGGGCAAGCCTATCAGACTGCTATGTACAATACGACGAACCAGAGCGGCACATTTGATTATTACAACATCACCGATCTGCCCGGCACACCGACCACCATCGACGGCGTGGTCGTCACCGCGTGCGCGCGCAAGGAGGATTCCGGCTCTCGCAATCTGAAATTGCATGCTCGCGTCAACGGTGTTGATGACGTTTCATCGGCGATTACGCTGACCACCGGCGCGGCGTTTTGGTATCTGTCGGCCACATTTCCGCAAGCACCGGGCAGTGTTGCCTGGACGGCATCAGCCATCAACCTCTGCCAGCTCGGACTGGAATCGGCCTAATGGGTACGGCAGCCGATGTCGAGCAGATTGCCCTCGTTACCGTGGGCGACGGGCCGAAGCGCATCAGCGTGGCCTCATACAGCCTGACCATCATCGGCAACGGCTCCGGCATCGCCAGTTTTCAGCAAGCCAGTCTCGTCACCGTCGGCAACGGCCCAGGCATCGCCGATATCGCGCAGGCAGCGCTTGCCGCTGTAGGTGACGGGTCCGGCATAGCTGACATTTCGCAAACCTTCATTTCCATCGTGGGAGCGTGAACATGATCCCCGCAATACGTAATCAAGAAAAACCAGAGGACTTCGATATGGACGCCACAGAAGCCGAGTATTTCCGCAGCATCGGAAGACTGGAAGCGCAAGTCACCGCGCTGACCGCAGCCGTAGGTGAACTCAAGACCAAGCTCGACGGAATGGATGCCAAACTAGCAGAACTTGATCGTACAGCCAGCCGCTGGAAAGGCGGCTTCGCCGTGATCCTAATCCTCGGTGGAATAGCGGGATTTATTCTCGACAATGTTTTTCGATGGCTTGCATTCAAAAGCCCATAGTCTCCAATATCTTTTTATCCCCTCACCAACCACCACCCACCACCCATGACCAAAAAAAGCTGGGCGGTATCTTCATAGCGTTGCCCTTGGGCGTGGACGTAACCTAGGAGAGCCTGCTGATAGCTGCGTTCGGCATTCAACAGCTGCAGCACATCGGATTTACCAGCACCATAACTGGTTCGCTGCAATGACAGTGCCGAATTTGCTGTATCTAAAGCTCGTTTTTGAGCGTCAAGAAGGTCGGCATCATGTTGTAGGGCTCGTAAAGTATCAGCAACCTGGCCGAAAGCTTGCAGAACCGTTTGTTGGTATGTCGCAGCCGAGGCCTTGAACGTATCCAGAGCTTGCTCCTTCTGCGATTCCAATTCACCGCCATGGAAGATCGGCGCGGTTAGGCCTGAAGCAAGACTCCACAAAAAGTTTGTTCCTGAAAATAATGATCCGGCTGCTGCAGATTCAAATAAGGCTGAACCGGAGAGCGTGATACTCGGATACATTTGGGCTTCGGCAATACCAATAGCGGCACTGTCGGCATGCAGCTGGGCTTCGGCGGCAAGAATATCGGGACGCTGATGCACGAGTTCGGAAGGCAAGCTGAGGGGCAATTGAGCCGGAAGTGTAAACTCTTTCATATCGAATTTCGGTGGCTCCCACGCGCCGGGGAATTGTCCGACAAGTATGGTAATCGCATGGTTGGCGACGCTTACTTGTTGCTGGAGAGGTGCAATTTGAGTGCGGTCATTGGCAAGCTGGCTTCCCGCCCATGACAAGTTTGGCGCCATGAGCAACAGCTTGTTTCACTTGCTCCACTAGCTGAAGCAACGCTGCCTCGCTGGA
>CAIQVS010000432.1 GCA_903875345.1 uncultured Pseudomonadota bacterium
AACGTTCAAAAATGTCGTCTTATGCTCGCAAACTGGTCGACAGGAAATCTGGTAAAGTATTCGAAGGCCTATCACAAACGCCAGCTCCCCCTAAGCAGCAGTTTGTAGAGGGGGCAGCTGAAGTACGAGAGCGAGCCGCCAAGCGTGACGATCGCTTAAGAACGAGAATAAGCGGTGGTGCTACCGGTAAGAGGTGCTGTAGCTGGTCAATCAAAAGGACCTTTGTTTTAAGCCTTTGCCTGGCGAATGCGTAAATTCCGAGCGGTACGGAAATGAAAAGACAATAATCCAGAACATAAAGATTATTATAACAATGCGCGTCTTATTTATATTGTAGGGCTCAGTCATCCCCTCATTTTGAGCAATAAAAGAATCCGGATGGGGTAAGATTTTTCATAAAAGAATCAAAAGCCCTTAGGGGGCGTGATTTTCACACCAAAAGATTGCAAGGCAAGGCAAAGAATAAGAGTCTGGCACCTCCCTGAACGGAAGGAGGAAGCCATGGCCAGCGGCAAGATCGGATTCAAGGATATTCACCGCTTTATCGACGAGCTTTTTGCTGAAGATCTGCATGCGAAGCGTGTCTACTCGCTGGCGGGTGCAACTCAAGGGGTGATGACGAGTGCATCTTTGGCGGTGTGTACGATTGGCCAAGGGCTGGCTTTAGCCGAAGGCAAACTCAAAAAACACGCGATCAAACAGGTGGATCGGTTGCTCTCCAATCAAGGCATTGACGTTGACGAGCTGTTTATGCGCTGGGTGCCCTATATGGTCGGTGACCGCAAAAGCATCGAAGTGGCCATGGACTGGACCGACTTTGATGATGACAATCAGGCGACGATCATGCTGTCGCTGATCACCACCCATGGACGTGCAACCCCTTTAGTCTGGCTGTCGGTGGATAAGAGCACCCTTAAAGATAACAGGAACCGGTATGAGTACACGGTCTTGGTGCGCCTTGCCGAAGCTTTACCGGCGGATGTGAACGTACTGATTGTTGCCGATCGCGGCTTCAGTGATCACAAGCTTTATCGGGTTCTGACCGAGGAGCTCAAATTCGATTATCTCATTCGTTTACGCGGCAACATCAAGGTTACAGCAACCGACGGCGAAACGCGGCCTGCTACCGATTGGGTTGGCAAGGGCGGCCGTTCGCGCATCTTGCGGGGCTGTGCCGTAACGGCTCAAGACTACAAAGTGGGGAGCGTTGTCTGTGTTCAAGCCAAAGATATGAAGGCACCCTGGTGTCTCGTTACCAATCGTGACGATGAGAAAGTTAAAACCCTTCTCGCAACCTATGCCAAGCGATGGAGTATCGAATGCTCCTTCCGCGACAGCAAAAACCCTCGTTTTGGTATGGGCATGAGCCAGGTTCGCATCAGCTCGCCCGAACGGCGTGATCGATTGTGGCTGCTGAACGCTCTGGCTGTCGCCTTATTGACGTTGCTGGGAGCAGCCGGTGAAGCGGTCGGTTTGGATAAATACCTTAAGGCAAGCACAGCCAAACGTCGTGAACATTCGTTATTCCGTCAGGGCTGCATGCATTACATGTTCATACCCACCATGCGGGAAAATCATTTGCGCATGCTCATGGAGAAGTTCGGCCAACTCCTGCTCGAACACGCTATAGAAGTTCTCACTTCCTCCGATGGCCACCAAGGCATAGGCATTGGTCAGGTTGGCGAACACGCCAATCTCATTGCTATTCTCAAATTGGGCTCGGGTTGCCATTGTTAAAGT
>CAIQVS010000433.1 GCA_903875345.1 uncultured Pseudomonadota bacterium
ATTTGATTTGTAAATGTTCCAATGGGTCTGGATCCTAGCCTGTTATGTGACTTGAAAATTCACCCGCACACTGGAGGCTCCCATGCAAATGCGCAAACTCGGCAAAAGTAATCTTGAAGTATCCGCTCTCGGCCTCGGCTGCATGGGAATGAGTTTCTCCTACGGTCCGCCGAAAGATAAAAAGGAGATGACGGCGCTTCTTCATGCCGCCGTCGAACGCGGCATCACATTTTTCGATACCGCCGAAGTCTATGGCCCCTACACGAACGAAGACCTTGTTGGAGAAGCTCTTGCCCCGTTCCGCAAACAGATTGTGATCGCTACCAAGTTTGGGTTCGATCTCAGCGGCAGCGATACACGACCGGGCGTTGCTGGCCTGAACAGCAAGCCTGCGCATATCAAGGAAGCTGTTGAGGGATCGTTGAAGCGGCTGAGAACGGATGTGATCGATTTGCTGTATCAGCACCGGGTCGATCCGAACGTGCCCATCGAAGACGTGGCCGGAGCCGTGAAGGAACTGATCGCAGAGGGCAAAGTCAAACATTTTGGCCTGTCCGAAGCGGGCGTTCAGACCATCCGCCGCGCCCATGCCGTCCAGCCGGTGACTGCCCTTCAGAACGAATATTCGTTGTGGTGGCGGAATCCCGAAGCCGAAGTCATTCCCACGCTCGAAGAGCTTGGCATCGGCCTCGTGGCCTACAGCCCGCTCGGAAAGGGATTCCTGACCGGCAAGATCGACGAAAGCGCGACGTTCGACAGCTCGGATTTTCGCAGCACTTTGCCACGCTTCACACCCGATGCGCTAAAGGCAAACCAGACCATGATTGATCTGCTCGGTCAGATTGCGGCGCAAAAGAAATCGACCCCCGCGCAAATCGCGCTGGCGTGGCTGCTGGCGCAGAAACCGTGGATCGTTCCGATCCCCGGAACCACGAAGCTGCACCGACTGGATGAAAATATCGGCGCGATTACCGTTGAGCTTTCGGCTGACGACCTGCGCAATATCGGCAGCGTCGCCTCAAAAATCACCGTGCAAGGCGCACGTTATCCTGAAAACCTTGAAAAAATGACGGGACGCTAGTGCATTTCCCGATACCACTGAGCTGTCATTCCGGACAATTTTCTCTTCGGCTGCGTGAGCAGGCGAAAGAAAATTGATCCGTAGTCCCATTTGTTTTCCCATGGTTACAACCAACTGGGATTCCGGGTTCGCGCTATGCGCGCCCCGGAATGACGCCAACAGATTTCGTCATCTAATCGGGAACTGCTGTAAGTTCTCGCCCCGCGATGTCCTGATACATCGTTTCCATTTTCTCCGTGACGACGGCGGCTTCGAACTGGCCGTAGGCATAAGCTTTGTTGCGTTGGCCAATTTGGGAACACAAATCGGGATTATCCAGCAACTGGCGCAACGCCTTTTCAATTGCGTCAACGGACACTTGCTCCAATACAATTCCGTTTTCCGGTTCGCGCACAATCGCGGAAATGCCACCCACTCCGGTGGTTAGTAGAGCCTTGCCTGCTCCCAGCGCCTCCAAAATGGCGACCGGCATACCCTCTCCGTACCGTGTCGGCAAGGCGAACAGCGCGCATTGATTGAGAACCCTCGCTTTGTCCTGCCCTGTTACGTAACCCGGAAACAGCACGCGCTGCGAAAGCCCAAGCGCCTCCACTTTCTTTTCAAGCCCGCTTTTTTCCTCGCCGCCTCCGGCAAAGACAAGATCGCAATCCGGATAGTCTGTTGCAAGCCGCGCGAACGCTTCGAGCAGTTCATAAATTCCTTTTTCGATTTCGAAACGCGAAAGGAAAAGGATGCTGCGGCGTTGCGGCTTCGCCTCGTCATCGGCACACTTTAAAGCGTCGCCGTCGAACAGCGTTGTCGTAAAAATGATTTTCTGCGGCTCGACGCCAAGCGAAACCAGCGCGTCTTTAAATTCCGGCGCAAGAACGGTAACGCGCGCGACGCCCCCCATCAGCCACAGAAAGACGGCATGAAAAATTGGCTTGCGCAGGTTTTCCGCCGTGTCTTTGCGCCAACCGTGTACATAAACCAGCACACGCGAATAACCGATGAGCCGCAACGCCACCAAGACAAGCCCATCCCGAACAACCGCCTTTAGGTCGAGGCTGGGGTTAATATGCACGACGTCAAACTTTTTTCTGTGTACAAGCCATGCGACGCGAACAGGCAAAAAGACTAATCGAACAAGTTTTGACACGAGAGTTTCATTTTTTTCGGCGGGTTGCCCCACCCAAACGGACGTCGCCCGGCAATGACGGAAATGCGCCTTAAGCGTTTCCACAAAAAACGAGACCCCTCCGGGAACCGATGGATGCGGGGATAAAATCAGAACGGAAAGTTTCGTATCAGGTTCAGTGCTTTTAGCCATTGACTGCTCATATTAACATCTGCATTAAAGGTGCGGCGTGCTATACA
>CAIQVS010000434.1 GCA_903875345.1 uncultured Pseudomonadota bacterium
GCTGACGGCATCCGTGACTGTACGCAGCAAACGTCCGGATAAACCCATTGTCACATTCGACTGCGCCTGCGTAAACGATAACGGAGAAATCGTTCTCGACGGAATAGCAACGGTGCTTGCGCCGACGACAAAAATCTGTGTTCCGCGCCACGACATGCCTGATGTGGAAATCCAAACCCACGATTTCTATCGCGAGACGATCGACGATTGCCTCAAAATGCCGCCGGTTCGCACGGCTATCGTTCATCCTGTACAGGCGGATGTGATTGAGGCGGTGGCTGAAGCTGCCGCAGAGAAGCTCATTGTTCCCATACTGATTGGGCCGCGTGCGAAAATCGAGGCAGCAGCATTGGCCGCAAAAGTCGATGTTTCAAAATGGGTGATCATTGACACCGAACACAGCCAGGCCGCTGCAGCCAAAGCCGCAGAAATGGCGGCTGCCGGCAAAGTTGATGCGATTATGAAGGGTTCACTCCATACTGAGGAGCTTTTGAGCGCAATTGTTCCATCGGCGGCGGGTTTGCGTACAGCGCACCGTATAAGTCATGCTTACGTCATGTCGGCGCCCACATATCACAAACCGCTGATCGTAACGGATGCGGCCATCAATATCGCTCCTGATGTTTCCATGAAGGCAGAAATCTGCCAGAACGCCATCAACCTGTGGCACGTCCTTTTCGGGCAAGACGAAATCCCTAAAGTTGCCATCCTGGCAGCCGTTGAAACCATCAACCCTAAAATGCAGGCTACTCTCGATGCCGCCGCGCTTTGCAAGATGGCGGAACGCGGCCAAATCACAGGATGCCTGATTGACGGCCCGCTGGCTTTCGACAACGCGATCAGCTTTGAGGCTGCGAAGGAAAAGGGCATTACCTCACTTGTAGCCGGCGATGCAGATATTCTCGTGGTGCCTGATATCGAGGCTGGGAATATTCTAGCCAAACAGCTTTCGTTTCTCGGCAATGCGGATGCGGCTGGTATCGTGCTGGGCGCTCGCGTGCCGATCATCCTGACCAGCCGCGCCGATAATCTCCGTGCGCGGCTGATGTCCTGCGCATTGGCGGTCAAGATGTCGGCAGCACGTCAAGAAGGCAGGGTCAAATGACGGAGACGATCCTCGTCATCAACGCGGGTTCCTCCAGCGTCAAGTTCAGTCTCTACGAACGTCAGTCTGACTTGCGGCTGCTGGTATCTGGCGAAGTCGCAGATATCGGTCATACACCGACGTTCTGCGCCGAGGTTGATGGCGTGAAAACCAACGAAGTTTTGCCCGCAGCCTGTGGGCACGAAGATTCTTTGCGTTATATTCTAGATTGGATAGAGAAACAAAAACATGGCGTCATTGCCATTGCAGCACACCGCGTCGTGCATGGCGGTATTAAATTTAAGGAACCTGTTGTTGTGACACCAGCCATTATGGAAGAATTGCGCACTCTTACTCCTTTGGCTCCGCTGCATCAGCCGCATAATCTTGCGGCTATCGATATTTTGGACAAGCTCAAGCCTGGTACGCCACAGATCGCCTGCTTTGATACGGCTTTTCATGCCGGACATACGCCCTTGTTCAGTCTCTATGCCGTGCCGCAAAATCTGACCGATAAAGGTATTCGCCGTTACGGGTTTTTTGGCTTGTCTTATGAATGGATCGCCCATGTCATGCGGCGAGATCATCCAGCACTGGCCAAAGGCCGCGTTATTGCCGCTCATCTCGGAAATGGCGCAGGTCTCTGCGCCATGAAGAATGGAGTTAGTGTCGATACGACAATGGGCATGACGGCGCTGGAAGGTCTGCCGATGGGAACGCGCTGCGGCAATCTTGATCCGGGCGCCGTCATTTTCATGATCAGGGATTTGAAAATATCCCCCGATGATGCGGAACATATCCTTTATCACGATTCTGGACTGAAAGGGCTGTCGGGTCTCACCAATGACGCCAAAAGTCTACAAGACAGCGCAGACCCAAAAGCAAAGTTCGCTCTCGATTACTTCAGTCTCAGAATTTCTCAATTCATCGGCATGATGGCGGTTGCGATCGGCGGCGTGGACGCACTTGTCTTTACCGGCGGCATCGGTGAACACTCTGAATGCGTGCGCCGAAGCACCCTGGAACATCTCGACTTTCTCAAACCATTTGAAACCTTTGTCATTCCGGCAAACGAGGAAATCGTCATGGCCGGTCATGCTTTTGCGCTGATGCAGAAGACTTTGGAACTAAGGAAAGCCTCATGATGAAAGACAAAAAAGGCCTGATTGTCGGCGTCGCGAACGAACATTCCATCGCATGGGGTTGCGCCAAAGCACTGCATGCGGCAGGTGCGGAAGTGGCGCTGACCTATGCCAACGATAAAACCAAAACATATTCTCAAGCCCTGGCGACGGAGATCAAGTCGCCAATCTTTATGTCACTTGATGTTACGAAACCTGAGCAATCCACCGCTTTGTTCGATGAGATCAAACAACGCTGGGGACATATTGATTTTCTTTTGCACGCCGTCGCTTTTGCTCCTAAAGCCGATTTGCAAGGCCGTTTCGTGGATACGTCCGGTGAAGGGTTTTCGCAGGCGATGAATATTTCCTGCCATTCCCTTGTCCGTCTGGCAAAGGCGGCAGAACCTCTGATGACAGCAGGCGGTTCTATTCTGACATTGAGCTATTACGGTTCGGAGAAAGTGATATCAGATTATGGGTTAATGGGGCCGGTCAAGGCGGCGCTCGAAGCGTCCGTGCGCTATCTGGCAGCCGAATTGGCTCCAAAAAACATTCGCGTCAACGCCCTATCGCCGGGGCCGGTCAAGACACGCGCGGGTTCTGGACTGGCGGATTTTGATAAACTTTTGGCAAAAGCTGCGGATGAAGCGCCGCTGCAGCAATTGGTGACTATTGAACAGATCGGGGAAGTGGCCACGTACATGATGTCAGATAAATCCAAGCACATCATCGGCCAGGTTATCTATGTCGATAATGGGTACAACATCATCGGATGAAATCAGGAGATACGCTATGAAGACGGATAATCTTGCACGACCTATCATCTCATCGGAAGATAAACAGCCGCCACCGACGGCTTTACTTGCGCCTCCAGCTGCACCAATGAAGAACGCCCCATCCGATAACCCTTTTGATCTTATCGACAAGATCTTCCAGGCGCATCTTGGTCAAATGACTTCGGGCATCAGCCCTGCAGCTTTGATGATTTCCTATTGCGCATGGCTTAGTCAATTGGCGCAATCTCCGGGACGGATGCTTGAACTCGCGTTTTATCCTGTTGTGCATTGGCAGGGCAGCACCAACAAAGCACTTGATAGCGATCACCCCGCTCATGAGGCAGACCCGCGCTTTAAGGGGGAAGATTGGCAACATTTTCCATGGAACTTTTGGGCGGAAAGTTTTTATCAGGCTGAAAATTGGTGGCGTCGCGCCACGACGGAGCTACCTGGTTTGCCCAAGCCCGCAGAACGCACGGTATCTTTTATCGCAAGGCAGATGCTGGATATGATGTCTCCTTCCAATCTTGTCGCCACCAACCCTGACCTGTTTAATGAGACGATACGCACGGGTGGAGGTAATCTTATTCATGGAGTGCAAAGCGCGATTGAAGACATGCAGCGCAATGCAAGCGGCAAACCGGCTCCTGGCTTCGAAACTTTCGAGGTCGGCAAGAACATGGCCATAACGCCGGGACGCGTGGTGTTCCGCAATCATCTAATTGAATTGATCCAGTATGAGCCGCAGACCAAGACTGTTTACAAAGAACCGGTTCTGATGGTGCCTGCATGGATCATGAAATATTACATCCTTGACTTGTCGCCCAATAATTCGCTGGTGAACTGGTTGGTGAAGCAAGGGCATACCGTATTCATGGTTTCGTGGCGCAATCCGGATGCTGTGGATCGGGATTTGAGAATGGATGATTATTATCGGCTGGGTGCCATGGCTGCTATCGACGCTATTTCCAGCATCATGCCAAAAATCGATATTCACCTGATGGGGTATTGTCTTGGCGGAACGCTAGCGATTATTACCGCCTCTGCCATGGCTGGGAACGGGGATAAACGCCTTAAAAGCCTCACCATGCTAGCGGCGCAAGCTGATTTTACAGAGGCGGGAGAATTAATGCTTTTCATCACGGAAAGCGAAGTCGCTTTCCTAAAAAACATGATGTGGGAAAAAGGCTATTTGGACGGCAAACAAATGGAGGGAACCTTCCAGTTGCTCCAATCCAAGGACTTGATCTGGTCGAAGATGGTTCATGATTACATGATGGACAAACGACGCGGCGTGATTGATCTGCTCGCATGGAATGCCGACGCTACCCGCATGCCTTATAAAATGCATAGTGAGTATTTGGAGAAACTTTTTCTACATAATGATTTTGTCGAAGGAAGATTTGCGGTCGAAGGACAGTGGGTTGCACCTGAGAGTGTCAAGTTGCCGGTTTTTTCCGTCAGCACCGAGAAAGACCAAATAGCACCATGGAAGTCCGTCTACAAAATTCACCTAATAGCGCCCTGCGAGGACATTACGTTTGTCCTGACATCGGGCGGACACAATGCCGGTATTGTTAGCGAACCCGGCCATAAGGGCCGTTCCTACTATATTCATAAAACTGTTTCCGGCGCGCCTTATCTTGCCCCAGATCGTTGGCTGGAAGTCGCACAACCGAAACAAGGATCATGGTGGCTCGATTGGCATGAGTGGCTAGCGGAAAGATCGGACAAAGAAAAAATATCTTCGCAGCCGGTCGGTAAAGGCCTTTGCGCCGCGCCGGGCACATATGTGCTTCAGAAGTAAAACATTCGCTGCAGCAAACAACCTCTAAACTTAAAGGAACATCACCATGAAACGTATCGTACTTATAACCGGCGGCACGACGGGTATCGGTGCCGTTACGGCGAAGGCCTTCAAGGCAAATGGCTATAATGTCGCCGTCAACTATGCCTTCAACGAAGATAGCGCTCAGGCCTTCCACAAAGAAACAGGGATTGCCGTTTATAAGTGGGACATTACGAATGCCGATGCGTGCATTGAAGGCGTCAAGAAGATTGCCGCTGAGA
>CAIQVS010000435.1 GCA_903875345.1 uncultured Pseudomonadota bacterium
CCAGACATCGAACGCGGTGCCGTCCTTGACCGCCTTGCGGATGCCGAGCGGGATCGACACCAGATAAATAATCAACGTCGTCCAAAGCCCAAGCGAAATTGACACCGGCATTTTACTGGCGATCAGGTGCATGACGCTTTCGTCGCGGAAATAGGATTTGCCGAAATCGAAGGTGACATAGTGGCCGAGCATCGTCACGAAACGTTTCCACAAAGGCTGGTCAAAACCAAATTCGTGTTCGAGTTCCTTGATCAGTTCGGGATCGATGCCTTGAGCGCCCGGATAACGCGAGGACGCGCCCTCATCGCCGGATTTCATCATCGTGCCGCCCGGAGAGCTGACATCGCTGCCTGAAGCGCCGCCGAAACGCGCCGTCGCCGAAACGTCGGTGCCATGCAGCTTGGCGATAATCTGCTCGATCGGTCCGCCCGGCGCGGCTTGCACGATCAAAAAGTTCAGCACCATAATCCCGAACAAAGTCGGAACGATCAGAAACAACCGGCGGATGATATAGGAGAGCATGGGATGAAGGCTAAATCACTCGTCGCCGCTTGGCAACTCAGGCGTGAACTAACGGCAATTTTTATTAGCCATACGTTATTCGCGTGTCGCGTGAGTACTGCCCATTTTCTCTTGCGGTTTGTTGCAAGAGTCGTTGCGCATCAAGCAACCAAGGCGTAAGGCGCGCGATGGAATCTTGTAGTAGGGTGCGATGGTAAAAAAGGCGGCTGAACGTGTAAAGCATCATTCCACCTTTGTGCTGCGTGTGCCTCTGATCCTTGTGGTCTGCTCCTAAGGGCTTGGCCATTATATCGAGCGTGACCGTTTTGTCCCATTGCCGCTGAAACTGTATCATCGGTGCCCATAGAGATTATTTCTCTAACCACGTCTTTTATTAACATTGAGCCCCCATTGTGCCCTATGTGTGCTTTCAGGGCAGTCATTCGGTTTGGCATGGCCGGACAGCGGTGGAAGAACTCTATTTCTGCGGCACTGAAATGGGCAAAGCGATCAAGCAAGGCTCTCCGATTCTTGTCGTTGTAGATAAGATTTCTGGTTAAGGCCAGTGCTGCGCTTATCTTGATTTCAGAGCCGTCTGAGTCTGCAGGAAACGAATCCATTGAGCGGATTTCCATTAGCCCGTAGACGACATTTCTCAGCGCAGGTGCACTGTAGAGGAACCCGCCAATGTTGTTTAAAGCTAAACCAGTCAGTCTTCCCTCTTGCATGAGGTCAAAAACTGTTGGGGGTTGTCCGTCCATATCCAGCGGTTGGGGAACAAGAATTCCGTTGTTGTTTGGAACGAAAGGCACATGCAAATCAAGAAAACGGTCGACAATGAATTCTAGGGTTCTGCGCGGACTCTCTGCTTTCCATGCTGCCGTTATAGGATCGACCTGTCCGGGGATAATTTTCCCATATCCCTCTTTGATGATGTTTAATCTATCTGGCTTTTGTCTCAATCCAATAGCTAGCGCTGGTTCTACAAGAAGAGCTGCACTCCAGTATTCGTTAAATTTATCACCTCCAGAATCAAGGGTGATTTGCGTTGAAGCCGTGCCGTATTGTCCTCTGCGTAACGTTTGTTGTGGGCCATCCGGAAATGTTTTATAATAATCGCTCCATTGAATATCACGAGCACGGATGCCTCCAGGAGTTAAATCTGCAAAGGATTCAGAGTAACCCTCAAAAAGGGTAGTGTGCCCGATTTCTTGGGAACACTGGATCAAGGCAGCACGAAGCAACTGAAGATTTTTTACAACATCTTCAGGCTGCTCGCTAGGAAGCGTAATCAGTTCAAATTGATATCCCGGCTCAATGGTAACTGCGCCAACGTTATCAATGCTTAGTTTCGTAGCAGCTTCACCGGCCAATGGGCCAATTCTTTCTGTGGTAATGTTGACGGAGTATCCCTGATTTTGAAAATGTTCGGCAAGTTGATAAAAAAGACGTTGTCCGGTTTTTCGGGAAATAGGATTGCTGTTTTGGTCGACTACAAAAGCCTCCAGCTCAACTCCGACTTGTTTTTTCGTGTTTGCTAAAATTACAGCGAGGAGATGATCAACAATTTGATCTCTCGTTCTGAAAATAAAATGTGGATCCCCCGAGGCGATGCTTGTCATATTCAAGCCGCCTTTCGAGTGACATCGTCACCGTGTAATAGTAAATATCTCAGCATCGTGTTTTGCACTTACTAATGGGTTACGTTTGTTCTTTTAGCGCTTTTGCTTCTCGGGTCCAAAGTTGTCTCCAAGGGGTCTGCGGACTGCCATAAAACCTCAAATTGATCCCTATAGGCCTTAGCTATGGGGGCAGAATCGATAGATAATATGCTGATATCGTCTTTGTCGAAGACAAGTATGGCCAGCTTATCTCCATAGACATAAAACGGCACATTCCCCACCGTTTGCTGAGCGAACCATCTGTACTCGCGGTAACTCGTTTCTGGCGTTTCTTCTGGCAAATGAAAAGTTGGGTTGTCTTTTGTAAGAATTTTCATTTTTACTTCAGTCAACGCATTCATGCGTCGAGCGTGCATGTTAAAATATTCGCCTAGGTATTTTGAAAACAATCCATCATCAGAACAGCTCAAGCAAAGTGACTTGCTGCTGTTTGTTGTTTCCAAATCCTTTTTTACTGTTTCATACACATCATCCATAAATCGCTTAAATCCATCTATACCTTCAAACCGGATGACGCTATCCCGTTTAATCTTCACGCCCTCGTCTTCGGTGAAGATAACGTCACGCGCCGCAAAGGCCTCGACGATGCGTTGTGCTGTTTCTTCCTGTGGACGGAAGACGTCGTGTTCGATATTTTTGACGGTTTCAGGCGACACTTTTGCATACTGTGCCAGTTCATTCCTGGTCCAGTCCAGAAGGCCGCGGGCGGCGCGTAGCTGGGCTCCTGTTATCAACATTCCTCGTTATCCCATTAACATGACCCGACCGAATATCGGCCAAGTTCAAAACTTAACTTGCTAATACGGGTATACTTTTACCCCTTTATGGGGAGTTCTTACAAGCAAAGCATTACTTTCATAGTTTAAAAATGACAAGACATTTCCTTCGCCACGAATTTACCGTATACCAAAAAAAATCGGTGCGCAACTAAATTTTGGTATTTAATTCATTAAAATAGGTATGTATAGTCCGTCAGTCGCATCCGGACACGGGCTAACCCCAGCGCTTGCGCCGCAACTCTCAACTATGAAAAAACACCGAAGTTTTTTTAAGAGGAAGAAATGCCTATCCGTTCGCTTGATGTGGGTCAATATGTTGCGTGTCCTTCTGGTCATGTGGAGGAGATGCTTGAGGTTTGCGGCCTCGGCGAGATCGTGTCTGAGATCGTCATGCCGGAGCGTCAGCAAAATCGTGTCAGGAATAATGAACCGCAACCACAGTTCGTGCGCCTGTCGTCGAACGAGGTCACGTCGTTGCGCGCGTTGGTCGCCTATGTCGCGCATCATTCGGGCGAGCCTGAGATTGAAATTTCGATGCGCGTTGCGCATCATTTCGGCGTCGAGAATGTCAGCTGCCTGAGT
This sequence comes from uncultured Pseudomonadota bacterium, assembly GCA_903875345.1. GTDB lineage: Bacteria > Pseudomonadota > Alphaproteobacteria > UBA9219 > UBA9219 > CAIQVS01. The sequence continues at coordinate 3,545 of CAIQVS010000435.1, forward strand.
GGTGAGCAGTTCGAAGCCGCGCTGCGCTATCTGGTCGATTGCCTTGATAAATAGAGGCCGGGAATGGTGAGAATCTAATTCTCTGAAAAGCGATCCTTCGCGGCGCGGAGCGATCCGAAAATCGCCGCCGGATCGGTGCCGATCGTTGCCAATCCCTTTTTCGCAAGTATATGCTGAAACGCTTCATCGTCGGCGCGGAGAAACGGATTGGCCAGTTTTTCGACCCCGAGATTGGCAGGCAGCGTCGGCAGTCCTTGCTTGCGCAACGCTGTGGCCTCTGCGGCGCGGGCTTTCAGGTGCGGGTTATCTTTATCAAGCGTCAGGGCGAATTTAGCGTTGGCTTCGGTATATTCGTGGCCGCAATAAACCTTTGTGTCGTCTGGCAAGTTGCGTAACGCGACGAGCGACGGCCACATTTCCGCCGCCGTTCCTTCGAACAACCGTCCGCAGCCAAGCGAAAACAAAGCATCGCCGCTGAACAGGGCTTTGATCTCCGGAAAGTAATAGGCGATGTGGCCGGACGTATGACCGTGCGTTTCGATGACCTGTCCGTGCAGGGTGGAGAAGCTGACGATGTCGCCCTGTTTCACGCCGCGCGAAAGGTCGCTGATGTAACTTTTCTCTTTCTCCGGACCGATGATCGGTGCGCCATATTCCTTGGCCAGCCGCGCGGAGCCGTCGATATGATCCCTGTGGTGATGCGTGTTGATGATGAGCGCAAGATACAGGTCTTTGGCATTTAGCGCCTTCATCACGACATTGGCGTCGCCCGGATCGACGACCATCGCCAGCCCGATGTCGGCATCCGACACCAGATAGATGTAGTTATCCGCCAAAGCGGGAAGAATCTCGATTTTGAAGCTCATGGCGCAAGTTTGCTGGAATCATGCTAACAGGAAGTTAATGACCATCGACGTTGTTGATTTACGCGAATTTTACCTAAGCCCGCTCGGTTATGCCGTGCGGCGGCTGTTGCGCGCGCGCGTGGAACGAATCTGGCTGCAGACGCGCGGCGAGCGCGTTCTGGCGCTTGGTTATGGATTGCCTCTCCTGCGGCCATTCCGTAACCAATCTGCCGAGCTTGTCGCCATGATGCCCGCCGAGCAGGGCGTGGCCTATTGGCCGAACGAGGGGCCGAACATTTCCTGCTTCGTCAATATTCGGGATTTGCCTCTGCCGGACGAATCGGTCGATCGCGTCATCGTCATGCATGCGCTGGAAAGCGCGGTCGAGCCTCATGTTTTGTTGCAGGAGGTTTGGCGCGTGATGAAAAGCGGTGGGAGCCTTCTTCTGATCGTTCCAAATCGCCGCAGCCTCTGGGCGCATGTCGACAACACGCCGTTCGGCACAGGGCAACCCTATTCCGGTGCGCAGATCAAAGCCATTTTGCGCGATCAAGGGTTTTTGACTAACCGCGTTCATCATGCGCTGTATATGCCGCCATCGTCGTCGCGCCTCAATCTGTCGCTTGCCGATACGCTAGAAAAATACGGCGAGCGGTTGGCTCCCGGTTTGGGCGGCGTGCTGCTGGTCGAGGCAAGTAAACAGCTCTACGCTCCGTTGCTGACGAAGGCGCGGGTTACGCCCCGCCGTCTGGTTCTTCCCCTGCCGTCGTTGTCCGGAGCGGGGTCACCGGCTCCAGTTCCGTCGTGATGCGCCTTTAGCGGCTTTCCCTGATTTCGCAATCAAGCTGATAGAGCCTTTGCTCCGGCTGACGGAGGGTTTCCGCGCCGGATGCGCCGCCTTTTGGGCGTGAACGAAGGCGGAGGGCTGAATTTTCCGCGCTGTTTTGCGTTTGGCCATCGCTGATACCGCGCCGCGCAGTTTGTCTTTGGCGGAAACCGCCATGCGTCGATTGTCATAGGAGATTGTGATCGATTTGATCCCCTGCCGCCATGCGGCGAGCAGGAGCTGCTCGATTTTCTCGGTGGGCGCATCCGATGCCGCATGAACATGCAATCCCGTATCTCCGGAGATATGAGGCTGCACAGCGGCTGCCATGCGAAGGAAGGCTTCAGGGGCAAGTTCATCCTGCAAGGCGAAAATGGATGCCTGTTGCGGGGTAAGTTGCGGATTTCCCGCTAGGCTCTTGTGACCATAGCAGGTTGCGTTCGCGGCTGCGATCTCGTCTTTCGAAAAGCCGAGATGATGCAGAATATCGAAATGCGGATTTTCGATGTTGGCAGCGGTTATCTTCAGCACCTTGCGGCAAAACGCTTCGCCAAGAATCCACGGCGTGAAAACGAAACGGAGATCGGTGGCTTGTGGCAGGTAGTGCGCAACGCGATCCAGAGCGGCTTGATCGAATCCGCGTGCGCTTAAGGACTTCGGATTGATGTGTGGGGCGTGATCGAGCGCGCGTGTGCCGAGGACATAGTCGATGATCGAACGACTTTGTGTCGTATCGCAGTCGAGACGGCTCAAAGCCTCCGTCACGGAAGGATGAATCACAGTTTCCGCCGTATGGCCGTCGGCCATTTGGGTAAGCATTACCCCGCGCATGGGTTCAGCCCCGCTCGCGGAGCATTCCATAAAGAACGCGAGATCGGGAGATGGCGTAAGCGTGGTCACGTTGGTGTAGCGCGATCCCAGAATCTGAACCAGTTGCAACGTGTCGTCCCACAGACTGCGCGCCGCCGCCGCAAGCGCCAGATCAGGGCAGGCTTCGAGCGTCAGCGACACCGGCAGGACGGAAATTTTTTCGTAGTCGCTCACCTCGCCATAGGCTGCGCGACGATGATTGCGAAGTTTCCGCAAAATGGATTCGCGATTGCCGGTAAAGGCCGCGCTCGCGCCTTGCAGACTGGCCAGCTCGGCGGAAATAGCATAGGCCTCGGCGGTGATGATGGCGCTCATTGACGCCGCCGTCGCGCGCGCCGCGTCGCTGTCGTAGGGAATGGCCAGCGCCATCAGTAGGGACGCGAGATTGGTAAAGCCAAGCGCAAGTTCGCTTTGCTCGCCGTGCAGATTAAGCAGGACGACGAGCAAACGCACCGCGTGGCGCAAGGCGTCGATGTTGACGGTTCCGTCATTGTGGCGGAAGGCCATGATATTGATCGCGGCGTGCATTGGGCGGGATTCGCCTGTATTCCAATCGGCGGCGATGTCGCTAAAGCGCAAGGAGATGGAAGCGCCTTCGTGTTTCGCATGCGTGGCTTTTTGCCATTTGGCCCGCACGGTTTTGTCACGGCTGCCGCCGACGACGGCGTCGATCACGCCGTTGGAAATGTCAATCGCCGATGACGGGTGCGGTTCGAGAATGTTCCCTGCATCGCCGTCGTTGCCGTAAGCCCAGTCAAGGCCGAGCCTTGCCAACGCTCGCGGCTCCAGCGCGATGAAGCGTTGCGCCAGAGCGTAACGCGTCTCTTCATAAAATGCCCGTGCTGAAGTTTCGCCGTCGAACAGGTTTTCTTTCCATCCCTTGTAGGCGGCTGAACCGATGACGCGGTCAAAAATTTTCTGCGTGTTGGTTTCCTCTGTCGTCGCGGGTGCGGCGCTGCTTTTCCGCCAGAGCCACGACGGCACGGTGTTTTCCTCGATCAATTTTGTCTTTGCCGGAACCGCTTTGAACGCTGCGGTATCGGCCAGCATGGCCGCAGCTTCAGGATTCCAGTTTTCGGGGCAGGACAGAGCGGTTTCTCCGTCCTGCTCCCTGAAATGAATCAGGCTTGCGGCATCAACGCCCTCGGTTCGCGTGAAAAGACGCTGGAAGGCGATGGGGAAGCGGAAATCGAGGGGTTTCAGGAACATGGTTAACGCCAGAGAGAAGAGTTATCCACAACAGGATGTGTGTTGGAATTTTTATCTCACAAAATATGGTGCCAAAAAAGCAAAAGTTATTAACATGTGGATAAGTTACATGATGATTGTGAACTAACGGCATGGATGCAAGAGCAAATCCGCTTTGCTGGACATTGCGGCTGAAACATTTATAACGACTCGTCTCATCTCATGCGTGACTGATTCCGATGGAAAATTTCTCTCTGATCCGGCGCCTGTCGCAATTCGGAACCCTGATGCAGACTCGTTTCTGCGGTAGGGAAGCCGGGCGTGATCAGTTCGGCAATGTGTATTACCGCTCGCGCAAGACGCCAAAAGGCGTTCGTGAGAAGCGCTGGGTCATGTATGCGGGCGAGCCTGAAGCGAGTAAAGTTCCGCCCGAATGGCACATCTGGTTGCATCATACGATCGATGCGCCCTTGCCGGAATCGAGTCCCTTTCACAAGCCGTGGCAAAAGCCTTATAAACCGAATGCCACGGGCACAAACGAAGCCTATTTTCCGCCCGGTCATGTGCTGGCGGGTGGAAAACGTGCAAGAACAACCGGCGACTATCAAGCTTGGACGCCGGACGAGTCATAGATAAACATCCTGAACGAGGGTAAGAGAATGGGACGTAGCGTATTCGAGACGGTTTTGGGAGCTGTTGTTTTGCTGGTGGCCGGGCTTTTCCTCAGCTTCGCATACAACAGTGCCGATCTTCATGTCGTTAAAGGTTATGAGGTTGTTGCCAACTTTCCGATGGTCGATGGCCTGAAGGAAGGCATTGATGTTAAGATCAACGGCGTCAAGGTCGGTTCGGTCGCGAACATTCATCTTATAACTGCGCCCGGACCCAACCAGTACCTCGTCAAAGTGACGATGGCGGTCAATCCTGACATTCGATTGCCGACGGATACGATGGCTTTGGTTGCCAGCGAGGGCTTGCTTGGCGGCAAATACATGTCACTGGAACCCGGCATTGATGACGACATCATCAAGACCGACGGAACCGGAAGAATTACGCGCACGCAGGCGCCTGTGCGTTTCGATGATCTGATTGGCCAGTTGATTTACAGCAACAAGCGCGGCGACAATTCGTCAGCGGCACCTGCAAAGACTCCGGCTCCGGCGGACCCCGCCCATCCATGAGTAAACGGATCGTTGCAGCCTTGGCGTTTACGGTCGGCGTGATCTTTGCCGCTGTTCCTGCCTTTGCCGTTGTGCCGACGATCGAGAAACCGGTTGCCGTCCTTCGCGCTTTGGACAAGGACACGGCGCGCGTTCAGGAATTAAACGTTCCTCTCAGTCAGCCTTTGTCGTTCGGGACGCTCAGCATACTTGCGCGTACTTGCCGCGTTACGCCGCCCGAAGAGCAGCCGGAAGCGGCGGCGTTTCTTGAAATCAGCGAGATCAAACCTGGCGAGGACGCCAAGCCCGTTTTTCATGGCTGGATGTTCGCGTCAAGCCCAGCGTTGTCGGCAATGGAGCATCCCATCTATGATATATGGGTAACGGGCTGCAAGGACGCGGCGACCAAGTGATCCCACGTAGGATCGGTCGGCAAGGATAGCCGCGCCGTTTCCTTCAGCGCCCGTTTCAACAAATGGTGATAGTTGGCGCGGGTGATTTCGTGTGTGCCGAATTGCGCCAGATGATCGGTCTGGAATTGCGTGTCGAGTAGCGTGAAATCGCTGACGCGCAAAAGCGTTACAAGATAGACCAGAGCAATCTTGCTGGCGTCGGGCTTGCGGCTGAACATGCTTTCGCCGAAGAAAGCGCTGCCGAGGCTTACGCCGTAAAGACCGCCGACGAGCTTGCCGTTATCGTCCCAAGCCTCAATCGAATGGGCGAAGCCGCGATGATGAAGGATGTTATAGAGGCTAATGATTTTCTTGTTGATCCATGTCGTCTCGCGTCCCGCGACGGGCGCGGCGCAAGCCCGCAAAACGGCGTCGAAGTCTGTGTTCAGTTTGATCGTGTAGGGGCGCTGCCGGATCGTTTTTCTCAAGCGCCGTGGGACATGAAAGGAGCCGTCGAGCGGAATGACGGCGCGGATCGGCGGATCGAACCAATGCAACTCGTCCGACGTGGCGCTTTCGGCCATCGGGAAGATTCCCGCAGCGTAAGCGCGCAGCAAAATGTCGGGCGTCAGGAGATAGAGGGAACGGTTGGACATGAACCCATTCTAAAGCTTGGCCAAAAACGTTTCCAGCCAGTGAATATCGTAATTGCCGTTAATAAAATCAGGCTGGGCGATCAGGCGGCGATGTAGGGGCAGGGTGGTATCGACGCCGCCGATGACGAATTCTTCAAGCGCGCGCCGTAAACGCAACAGGCATTCGTTGCGGTTCGCGCCGTGGACGATCAGCTTGGCGATCATGCTGTCATAATGCGGTGGTACGCGGTAGCCGTCATACAGGGCGCTGTCGACGCGGACATCGAGTCCGCCCGGCGCGTGGTAGCCGACGATTGTGCCGGGCGAAGGCGCGAAGGTTTCCGGATTTTCGGCGTTGATGCGGCATTCGATGGCGTGGCCGTTGAAGACGATGTCTTTTTGTTTGTAACTGATTGGCTGTCCGGCGGCGACGCGGATCTGTTCGCGCACGAGATCGATGCCGGTGATCATCTCGGTGATCGTATGCTCGATCTGCAGCCGCGTGTTCATCTCAATAAAATAGAACTTTCCGTGTTCATAAAGGAACTCGATCGTGCCGACGCCGCGATAGCCGATTTTCTGAATGACCTTGGCGGCGAGCGCGCCGATTTGTTCGCGTTCGTTGGCGTTCAGTCCGGGCGAGGGCGCTTCCTCGATAACTTTCTGGTGGCGGCGCTGAATCGAGCAATCCCGTTCGCCGAAATGAACGGCGTTGCCGTGCGTGTCACCGAGAAGCTGCACTTCAATATGTCGCGGCTTCTCAAGGTATTTTTCCATATAGACTTCGTCGTTGCCGAACGCCGCGCGAGCTTCGCCGCGCGCCAGTTGATAGGACTCGGCAATATCTTTGGCCGTGTGCGCAACCTTCATGCCTTTGCCGCCACCACCCGCCGCCGCCTTGATAAGGACGGGATAGCCGATTTCCTCGGCAATTTTTGTCGCTTCTTCGATTGTCGTGACCGCGCCGTCCGAACCCGGCACGGTCGGCAGTCCCAACGCCTTAACGGTTTTCTTGGCCGTCACCTTGTCGCCCATAAGGCGGATATGTTCGGGCGTCGGACCGATAAAGGTGAAGCCGTGCTGTTCGACCATTTCGGCGAAGTTGGCGTTTTCGGACATGAACCCGATGCCCGGATGAATGGCGTCAACGCCGGTAATCGCGGCCGCAGTCAAAATGGCCGGAATGTTCAGATAGCTATCACGCGCTGGAGGTGGACCGATGCAGACGCTTTCGTCCGCCAAGCGCACATGCATGGCATCGGCATCTGCCGTCGAATGGACGGCAACGGTGTGAATGCCCATTTCGCGGCAAGCGCGATGGATGCGTAGGGCAATTTCACCTCGGTTGGCTATGAGAACTTTTTCGAACAAGGATAATTTCCTGATTTTACGAGATCACAATTAGCGGCTCGCCGAATTCGACGGGCTGGGCATCGGCAACGAGGATTTCGGTAATCGTTCCGCTTTTCAATGCCTTGATCGGGTTCATGACTTTCATCGCTTCGATGATCAGCAGCGTATCGCCGGTCTTGATCGTGTCTCCAACTTTGACAAAGGGTGTGGCTCCGGGCGACGACGAAAGATAAACCGTGCCGACCATAGGCGATGTTATGGTTCCTGTCGCGGTTGATTTGGGAACTTCCGTTTGCGTCGAGGTCGTCTGTAACGGAAGAGGTGCAAGCGCGGGTAAAACCGGCGCAGCGTGAACGACGGTACCGCGCGGCGTCATTGTGCAGCGAATTTTGCGATCGCCTTCGGCAAATTCGATTTCACTAAGGCCGGTTTCTTCGAGAAGTTTGGCAAGCTTGCGGACGAAGTCGGGATCGAGATCAAATTTACTGGCGGACATGGAAATTACCTCTTTGGCTTCTTGATAAATTGGGTTAGCGCTTGCAGTGCGTAACTATAACCGTTCAAGCCAAGACCGCAAATAACGCCTTTTGCCGCGCCGGAAATCACGGAGTGATGGCGGAACGGCTCGCGGGCGTAGATGTTGGTGATATGCACCTCGATCACCGGTAGCTTGGACAGCACAAGCGCGTCGAGAATGGCGACCGAACTGTGGCTGTAGCCACCGGCGTTAATGATGATGCCTGCATGCGTCTTACGGCTTTGTTGAATCCACGTGACGAGTTCACCTTCCAGATTGCTCTGGCGGCAATCGACCGACAAGCCGAGCTGCGCGACTGTCGTCTGGCATAAGGACTCCAGATCACGCAAGGTCAACTTGCCGTATTTCTTCGGCTCACGGGTTCCAAGCAGGTTAAGGTTCGGGCCGTTCAAGACCAGAATGGAAGGAGCTTTGCTCATTGGTCTAACAAGGGACAGCGCGCTCAGTTTTTCTTGGCTTCGACCCGCGCGGCCTCGATAGCTTTCTTAAGCTGATCGTACTGCAGCGCGCCGGGATAGGCGTCTTCGCCGACAATGAACATCGGCGTGCCGCGGACGCCAATATCGCGGCCAAGCTGCATGTTGGCTTCGACCTGCTTGACGATTGCGTCGTCGGCCATATCTTTCTTCAGCTTGTCAACGTCAAGGCCGGAGTCCTTGGCGACCTGGTAGATCATGTCTTCGGTCAGATGGTCTTTCTTGCTCATCAGCGCATCGTGAAACTTGATGTAATTGTTTTGGCGCGCGCTGGCGAGCGAAGCTTTGGCAGCGGTCGTCGACACCGGTCCAAGGATAGGGAAATCCTTGTAGATAAACTTGATGTTCTTGTCTTCGCCGAGAATCTTTTCCATATCCGGTTCGGCCATTTTGCAATAAACGCACTGGTAGTCGAAGAATTCGACGACAGTGATATCGCCCTTGGGATTGCCGCCGACAGGGGTCTGGGCATCGCTGAAAATCTTGTCGTGGTTGGTCTTGATCGCTGCCGCGCTCTTGGTCTTGGCGGTCGAGTCGTCGCGCTTTTGCAATTCCTGCGAAGCTTCGATCAGAATTTCCGGATGTTCCTTCGTTATGTAGGTCTTGATGATGTCCTCAATGGCCGTTTTTTCGGCATCCGAAAAGGTCTTTGTCGCTGGCGTTGCCGCAGTTGCTGAAGGCGTAGAAGTACCAGTCGGAGTCAAGCTTGCGGGGGCGTCTTCCGCATGGGCAAGCGCCGGAACGAGAGCGAATGCAAGTGCAGCGGTCAGAAAAAGTGTCGAACGCATGAGAGACTCCAGTTGGAATGTAGACAGGCCATGACACAACCAATTTTTTGCCATCAAGTCAATGATCGGCGTCTTTTTTCTTTTTCCCGGCGTCGTCGGGATGATCGCCTTCCGGCGTTGTCGATAACTTGATGTCCTGCGCGCGCAGCCAATAAGCGGTTCCTTTCTGCAACCCTTTCATGGCGCGGTCGGCAAGTTGTCCCGCGACTCTGTCGTGGCCTTGCGCGAGGGCTTCTTCGGCAAGCGCGTAATTCGCCATGCCCTCATACTGGGTATCCTTGGTTGTTTCCGCCTTGCGTCCCCAACCTGCAGCCAACAGATGCCAGACAAAAGGTTCGCGTTCTTCAAGCCGATTGGATTCCAGCAGTTGCTTGATCGCGATGTCGAGGTTGGCGGGGTTTTTGCTCTCCAGTAGGGCGTGGCCATAGGCTTCGCGCAGCAGCGCTGAGTCGGGCAGTAGATCGTTGGCTTTTTTGTAAAGGTCGATGCAATCCTCGATGCGGCCATTTTCGAATTCGATTTGCGCTTTCAATTCATAGAAGAATGGGTTGGTCGGTTCCTCCTTGATCAATCCATCAACGATCGACAGCGCGCGGTCGGGTTTGCCGGTACGATAAAGCGCGATGCTCAGCGCATAGCGCGCCGTCAGGCGCTTGTCTTTGTCGGTGTAACGCAGCAACGCTGTTTCAGGCTGCAGATAACCGAGCAGCTTGGCTTTCATGCGTTCATGCATGACGTAAAATTTATCGTCGAGCTTGGCATCTTTAAGCGGCGAGTGATCGAGGTGGTACTGGACGGCGTCGATGCGATCCTGCGTCAGCGGGTGGGTGCGCACATATTCAACTTGCCGGTCAGCTGGAAGTAATTCCTGTCCGGAAAGTTTTTGGAAAAATTCCAGCAAACCGCGTGAGGAAATTCCAGCCTTGTCGAGAAATGACATGCCTGCGGCGTCCGCCGACGCTTCTTGTGTGCGCGAGAAACTTAGGAAGCTGCGCTCTGCGACCTGCTGCGCGCCGCTGACGCCTCCGGCGGCCAGTCCGCCGTTGCCGCTAGCCGCTCCTGCGGCGACGGCGAGGATCATGCCAAAAATGGCTTCGGCAGAAGCGTTCTGCATCTCCTCGCGTCCGCGAATCAGATGCCCGCCCGCAATATGGCCGGTTTCGTGGGCGATAACGCCGACGACTTGTTCCGGGCTGTCGGCAAGTTGCAATAAGCCGGTATAAAAAAATTCATTCATGCCGCCAGCAACGAAGGCGTTGACGGTGTTACTTTCAACAATGTTGATGCTGATGCTCGCGGGATCGATGTCGGCGGCGCGATAGATCGGCGCGGCCAGCGCATGAAGATAATTTTCTATTTCCGCGTCGCGGATGAAGCTTGGCTGGCCGCCGCCCGCACCGCTTTCCTGAGCATGCGCTAGAAAGGTTGGGGTCGGGATGATAATAAAAGCGACGATGACGAGCCATGCCACATTCTTCATGAACACTCCCTTGCTTGCGGGAGACGACATGTTATTGCCCTGTCAGACGCCGCCACCACCCGCCTTTGGGCTTATCCGACGATTCTTCGATGACATGATAGGCGGGCTGCTGCCGTTGTGGCGGTCGATCCGCGCTTGATGCGACAGGCGACACCACAGGCGCGTTATGCGGGCGTGGCGTCGTGTCGATGTCATGGATACTGACCGGTATTGAAACAGCGGCCACGGGCTGCGGAATAGAAGCGACGGGAGGTGGGGCTTGTTCCCAGTTGTTGTTGCTATTCTGCGGTTGGTAATGCCCGTCTTGTGACTCGCGCGGCAAACCGCCATGGCGTCCACGCCCGCCGCGCCGTCCACGCCGCCGTCCACCACGCCGATTCTGATCGTGATTTTGCCCTTCCGCCGACGGGGCGTAGGTGTTTGGGTTTCCGCTGATTTCCGCAACCGGCTGGCCTTCGTAATCCGCAGGTGCGGGGGCAGAAGATTCAGTTGCAACCGGGGTGGGATTGGGCTGAGGTTGACGATCCTGATAACGATCGCGCCCACGTCCTTGGCCGCCAAATCGGCCACCGCCGCGACGCCGTCCACCTCCGCCG
>CAIQVS010000436.1 GCA_903875345.1 uncultured Pseudomonadota bacterium
ATGCTGGACAGCGCCTTCGGCCTTGATCCCGATGACGATACGCCAGCCGCAAAACAAAAACGCGTCGCACAGGATTGGGGCGCGTTCAACGGTCTGCAGTTCGTTGCCAAGATCGGCATTGAAAAAGGCAAAGACGGTTATTCCGATAAGAACCGCCTTCAGTTCGTCCTGACTCGCAAAAATCAGGAATACGCCTCCGTGATGTTCGGCGCGCAAACGGGATACGCGCCGCAGCCGACACAGGCACCCATCCAGCAGCCACAACCTCAGCAACAACCCTCCCAACAGCAAACACCTCAACAGCAAGGAACGCCTAACGGCAACGTCCCCACCTGGGCGCGCTAATACCCGTTTTTCTTTTCCTGTCTTTTTGTTTTCCCGCCTGTTTGAGAGTGTCCGATGCTGCTGCGGCCACGCCAGAAAATCTTTGTCGAAAATTGCGTCGCTGCGCTGAAGCAGCGGCGCAATACCCTCGGCGTTGCCCCGACAGGTGCTGGCAAAACCATCATGCTGTCGGCGGCGACAGGCGACATCCTGCGCGAAACAGGGGGCAAGGCCGCGATTCTTGCTCACCGCGACGAACTGACGGCGCAAAACGTCACGAAATTCGCGCGGGTTAATCCCAGCCTTAATACGTCCATCTATGACGCGAACAGCAAATCATGGCACGGGCGGGCAACCTTTGCGATGGTTCCAACCTTGTCGCGGCAGGAGAATCTGTCACGGATGCCGCAGCTTGATCTGCTTGTCATCGACGAGGCGCATCACGCGGCTGCCGCGAGTTATCTGCGGATTATCGAGGAAGCGAAGGCCAAAAATCCCAATCTGATGCTCTTCGGGCTGACGGCTACGCCAAACCGAGGTGACCAGAAAGCCTTGCGTCCGATTTTCGATAATGTCGGCGATCAAATCCGACTGGCAGAGCTTATTCAATCCGGCCACCTCGTTCCGCCGCGCACGTTCGTGGTCGATGTGGGTGTTCAGGACGACCTCAAGAAAGTGCGGAAGAACGCGCTCGATTTCGACATGAACGAGGTCGAACAGATCATGAACCGCCCCGTGATCACGGACGCGGTCGTCAGGCATTGGCTTGAGAAAGCTGGCGACAGGAAGACCGTGGCCTTCTGTTCAACCGTCGCGCATGCCGAAAACGTCAGGCAGACATTCCAGAACAACGGCATCGAGGCGGTCATCGTCCATGGTGAAATGGCCGGCAGTGATCGAAGGCTCGCCTTGGCTCGGTTTCAGCAAGGCAGTGCATGCGTGATCGTCAACGTGGCTGTGCTGACGGAAGGCTGGGACTATCCGCCGACTTCCTGCGTTTTACTGCTGCGTCCGAGTTCCTATCGCTCGACCATGATCCAGATGGTCGGTCGTGGCCTCCGCACCATCGATCCAAAGGAACATCCGGGCGTTATCAAAACCGACTGCATCGTTCTCGACTTCGGCACGTCCACGCTGATGCACGGGAGTTTAGAGCAAGATGTCAATCTGGATGGAAAAACCTTCCAAGGCGATGCGCCCACAAAAGAATGCCCCGAATGCGGAGCGACAGTGCCGCTCTCCGCGCAGGAATGCGCTTTGTGCGGTCATGAGTTTTTCTCCGGCGCAGCGACCGGCGAAGCTGGCGTGGACGAAGAGCCATTGCCGCTCGAAAACTTCTCCCTGACCGAAATTGATCTTCTGAAACGGAGTAGTTTTCGCTGGATTGATCTTTTTGACGATGATGCGGCGTTCATGGCTTCCGGTTTCTCGGCATGGGCCGCGATCTTCTGGCTCAGCGGTTATTGGCATGCCATCGGCGGGTTTGGGCGCGACGTGCAAATCCTCGGCACAGGCGAGCGTACCGTCATGATGGCCGTGGCCGACGATTTTCTGAACGAGCGTGAAACGAGCGAAAGCGCCCACAAGACCCGTCGCTGGATTAATGAGCCTGCCAGCGAGAAGCAACTCGCGTTGCTCGGCGAGGCTGCGCGCTTTGATTTCAGCATAACGAAATACCGCGCGTCCTGCCTGCTGAATTTCCGCTTCAACAAAGGCCGCATTCGCCAGCTTGTCGAACAGGCAGTCGGGCAAAGGGAGGCGGCGTAATGACCCAGCGCATAGTCTTCTTTTCCGGAGGCGTCGGCTCTTGGGCGGCGGCCAAGCGTGTGGTCGCGCGGTTCGGCGCTGCAAACACGACACTGCTGTTCACTGACACGCGCATGGAAGATGAGGATTTGTATCGTTTTCTAAGCGAAGCGTCCGCGAATGTCGGCGCTCGGTTGGTCGTCATTGCCGAGGGAAGAACGCCGTGGGAGGTATTTTTCGACAGGCGTTTCCTTGGGAATAGCCGCGCCGACCCCTGCAGCGAAACGCTGAAACGAAAGCTTGCCGACAGGTGGCTTGACGCAAACTGTGATCCCGCAAATACCGTTTGCTATGTCGGGATTGACTGGACGGAACAGCATCGCATTGACCGCCTCGCGCCGCGCAAACTCCCGTGGGTCTTTGAGGCCCCAATGTGCGAGCCGCCTTATTTAGATAAGCACGGCATGCTGCTTTGGCTCAAACGCGACGGCATCAGGCCGCCGCGCCTCTACGAAATGGGCTTTGCACACAATAACTGCGGCGGCTTCTGCGTCAAAGCGGGACAAGGACATTTTGCAAACCTTCTCCGCGCCATGCCCTGCCGCTACGCCTTTCATGAGGAAAAGGAACAGGCAATCCGGCGGTTCCTCGGCAAAGATATATCCATTCTTAAAGACGGGCTTACGCTCAAAGACCTCCGCAAGAAAATAGAAAATCGCGGGGAAACTGACCTGTTCGAAATCGGCGGTTGTGGCTGTTTCGTCGATGAGACGGAGGCTGCGTGACATGGTGCGCCATTTGCCTTCGCAAAGAATGCGGCTTCGGATTCTCCCCGCGCATGACGGGTTATCGAGATCTGCCGGACGTGAAGTTTTGCAGCATGCGCTGTCTCGACCTCTATGCAGCTCTTTTCAAGAAAGGGGGCGGCATGGTCGATCTGACTGATTTCGAGCGCACGGCCATTCAGTCTTGCCTCAAGCCGCTCGGCGAGTGCGTGGCCGAGATCGGCATGGATATGCCGCTTTCTGCCTACAGCAAGGAACAGGTTCTCACGCTAATTGAGGTCATCGTCACGTCCTATCAGGACGCCATGCGCAAAGACAGTCCGGAGGTGCCGTTTTGATGCTCGACTTCAATCACGGCTCTGATCGTCCCGCAGAGGATCCGCGCGCGCTTCCTGCAACCGTGCGCATCAATGAACTGGTCGATGCCGCCTTAACTGCCGAGCGTGAGAAGCAATCGCGCCGCGAGTATCTGGGCGCGTCCATGCTCGGCGACCCATGCTCGCGTCGCATCCAGTACGAATATGTCGGTGCGCCCAAGGATCCCGGCAAAGATTTTAACGGCCAGACCCTCCGCATCTTCGCGGCTGGGCATCAATTCGAGGCTTTATCGATTAAGTGGCTCCGAGCAGCCGGCTTCGACCTGCTGACGGAAAAAGCGGACGGAGGGCAATTCGGCTTTGCGGTCGCCAAGGGACGTATCAAAGGCCACATCGATGGCGTGATCGTAGGCGGCCCATCATGGTTCTTCTGTCCCTCCCTTTGGGAACACAAGGCGCTTAAGGACAAAAGCTGGCAGGACTTGGCGAAGCGCGGCCTTGCGATTTCCAAGCCGCTCTATGCCGCGCAGGTCGCGCTTTACCAAGGCTATATGCCAGAATTGGCGCAGCATCCGGCGCTTTTCACGGCATTGAACAAAGACACGCAGGAACTCTACCACGAGCTTGTGCCGTTCGACGCATCGCTGGCGCAAAGCACAAGCGACAAGGCCGTCAACATCCTGCAAGCCACCGATGCCGGACAGCAGATGCCGCGCATCGCGGCGAATGCCGATTATTATCTCTGCCTCTTCTGCCCTTATGCCAAGAGGTGTTGGCATGGCGCATGATGAGTTGGACTTTAACGATGCACGCCATCAGGGCCATGATACGCGCGGCAAGATCGATGTCGTCCGACTAAAAGAACGCATGGCCGACTGCTATCGGCAAATCCTCGACTACCTTTTGCCGAACGGCGTTTATGTCGGCGAAGAGTTTCAGTGCGGCGACGTTTATGGCGCTCCAGGCGAGAGCCTGAAACTCAGCGTGCGCAAAAACAAGATGGGCGTCGGCGAGGATTTTGCCACAGGCCAGAAGTTCGGCGATCTGATCGACGTCTGGAAAGTCATCCGGCGCGAGGATTACACAACCGCGATCCGAAACATCGCCGAATATCTGAACATGACGGAGCGTCTTCCTGCACCCGCCATAAAATCCCAGAAAAGCGCCAAAGCGCCTGACATCGGCCCACCTGTTGCCCAGTACAATTATACCGATGCGCAAGGCACGATCCTCCTTGTCGTCTATCGCCACGAGTATGATGACAACGGCAAGCGCAAAAAAACCTTCCGGATTTGGAACGCCGTCACGCGCAAACCCGAAGCCCCGGTATCAGGCCGCCCCCTTTATAACCAAACGGGCATCGCAAAAGCCGATGTCGTCGTTCTGGCCGAGGGCGAGAAAGCGGCGAACGCGCTTATCGCGGCGGGCGTTACGGCCACCAGCGCCGTGTGTGGATCCAACGCGCCAACCGATAAGACGAACTGGTCGCCCTTGGCTGGAAAGCGCGTCCTGATTTGGCCGGACAATGATTTGCC
>CAIQVS010000437.1 GCA_903875345.1 uncultured Pseudomonadota bacterium
AGCATTGCCAGGGCTTCCGGCGCAATGTTGCGGCGCATCGCCCCGGTGCGCGACGCTTCCGCCTCGCGGACGAACTTTTCCGCCAACAGCGGAATATCGCCGCGCCGCTCGCGCAAAGGCGGTAACCACAAGCTGCCACCTAGGCCAAGCCGCCCACGTCGACCTTCGCCTGGGGCAACGTGTCGAAAATGTCAGCAAGTCCGATGTTTTCCGCGTGCAAACCCATCAAACGACCTTCGAAGCCCCCGCGCTCGTCCTCGCGACCGGCGGCCTGTCCATACCGAAAATGGGGGCGACGGATTTTTCCCACCGGATAGCCAAGCAGTTCGGCCTTCCGGTCACGGCGACGCGTCCGGCGCTGGTGCCGTTGCGCTTTGACGGCGAAGCCCTCGCCTTTTTCAGCGCGCTAAGCGGCGTCGCGTTGGAAGTCACCGCGTCGTGCGGTAAACAGTCATTCCGCGAAAACATGATCTTCACGCACCGAGGCCTTTCCGGCCCGGCGATTTTGCAAATTTCGTCCTATTGGCGCGAAGGCCAGCCGCTCACGATCAACCTGATGCCGGATCGCGACGCGGAAGCCTTCTTGCTCGACCGCAAAAAGGAACGCCCCAAAGCCGGGTTAAAAACCATACTGAGCGAAGCTCTCCCCCAACGTCTGGCGCAGAGCCTAAGCGACGGATTTTTCCCAACCGCGCCCATCAGTGAAATTTCCCACAAAGATTTAAAGGATGTCGCCAACACACTGAAGGCATGGGAACTAACCCCAACCGGCACCGAAGGCTACGGCAAAGCGGAAGTGACCGCAGGCGGCATCGCCACCCAGTCCCTCTCCTCAAAAACCATGGAATCCACCACCGTCCCCAACCTTTATGTCATTGGCGAAGCCATCGACGTAACCGGCTGGCTCGGCGGCTATAACTTCCAATGGGCTTGGTCAAGCGGCTGGGCGGCAGGGTCGGCGATAGGGGGCGGGTAACACAAGAGCCACAAGGGCACACAGCATAATCCGCTGCCCCCATCCACCTCTACCCCCCGCCAAAAACGGGGAAAAAAGCCCTACCGCTATCCATGCCTAATTCAAACGGAATCGGCTTTTCGCTACTTTTTAGAGATAACCTGCTTACCTGACTTCACCCCGGCGGAAGACTCCGACACGACCGCAGGAGACATCGCAAAACTCAGGTTAACTGGGCTATCATATTTGTTGTCAGCGCCAGATGCCGAATCGATCCCCCACCCGATCAAGCCACCTGCCACGATGTTGCCAAAGGTAGCCCCCGCAGAGCCTGAGTGGTTGAGATAAACAGCATCAATATACCCTTCCTTTTTACAGAGGATTTTGATGTCATATTTCGTCTTTTTGACCGTAACACCGCCGGGTGTGGACGGGATATTGGCGATGACGTTTTCTTGTCGCACGAAATCACAAGAGGCCCCAGGAGGGTTTGTATTCACAAGAATTTCCTGTGACGTGCCCTCAATGATGGATGAGCAGGCCGTAAGCAGGAGCAGCGACGACGCGACCACAATCTTCTTCATTGATGGATCCCTTTCTGGGAATGTTCATGACACTGGGAAACGTCCGCAATCCTAGATTGCAAACCATAGGCTGTCCATTCCGTATTTCATGGACAATCCCCGCCCCACACCATCCGACCGAAAACCCTGCGCGGCGATGACGCTCTAGGTCAGGGGTTGTGTGTTACAAACAGGAACGCCGACAAAGCCGCAATCCGGCCGCAGCAACATCTCGAACAGGAAAAAATGGCGCACCCGAAGAGATTCGAACTCCTAGCCTTCTGATTCGTAGTTTCACGACTGTTGTTGTATATCAACCAAGTTGTACAAACTTATGGTCTTAAGAACACCTCAAAAAACCAATGCTTTTTGGGCGGTGTACAACTTTATGGGCTTGAAATGATCAGCTCTGTGACCTCCTTCGTATGCTCACCGCCACCGACTGAATAGGTCAAGGCAACGGTCTCCACCGTTGCCCACGCGAACAGTTTTCTCAGTTCCGGAACGTCGTTAACCGAGAGTAGGAACTTTCCCTGAATCGCCTGCAGGCAATCCCCCATCCGGGCGAAGTCGGCGCGGGAAAAAACCTCTTTGCCGTAATCGTCCTCGCAGCCCCAATAGGGCGGGTCGAGGTAGAAAAGGGTCTCAGGGCGATCATAGCGTGTTATGAAATCCTGCCACGGAAGACGCTCGATTACGATGCCAGACAGACGATCATGAAGCTCCTCCAGCATCGGCTCCAACCGCCTGACGTTGAACGATCCCGGCTCATATACGCTGACCCCGAAGTTACGCCCCCTCACCTTTCCTCCAAACGCGCAACGCTGGAGGTACAGGAAACGGGCGGCGCGTTCGAGATCCGTCAGCGTTGCAGGATCAACCGCGATCAAGCGCTCAAATTCAGCCCTGCTGGTGAGCTGAAAGCGCAGCATATCCATAAATGGCGTGTAATGGCGCTGAAGGATGCGGAAAAACGTCGCCACGTCGCTGGAGATATCGTTAATAACCTCGACAGGCGCGGATTCCGTGCGGCGCAGGAAGACGCCGCCCATGCCGACAAAGGGCTCTGCATAGACTTTGTGGGGTATTTTAGAGATACGGACAGCCAGATCGCGCGAAAGCTGGCGTTTTCCGCCAATATAGGCGGCGACAGGCGAAACCGGACGCACAAGACGGCGTCCGTCGTGAGTTAACGGCAACATAACCTACCCCTGATAGAATGATGCCCGCCGGTGATCCGGTGGCGGGCTGGCCCTGATGCGGCCGGTTTGGGTCAGGTGTGGTTCCTTCACACGATTTGGGCTGCTGATACAGCCCCAATCCCCGCCCCTTATCGGGAGCGGGCCTTCTCTGCTAGAGAATTTTAGCTTGACAAAATATTCTCCATCAGAGAATATACGGGTATGCCTATCGTGTACGAGAAACAAGCCGTCAAGACTCTGGCAAAAATGCCAGTCAAAACGGCGTTGCAGATCAAGGAAAAAATCGCCGCCTTCGCCTCGCGCAGCGGCAGACCAAATCTGGATATCGAAACGCTGAAAGGCATCGAGGGAGGCTACAGGCTCCGTCAAGGCGATTGGCGAGCCTTAATGATCATCGACGGCACGACGCTCCGCGTTGTCGCCATCAAACCAAGGGGGGACGCTTACAAATGAGAACCCAAAACACGGAAACCCGCCCGCGTGGTCGTCACGAAAGCGCAACGGTAACCCGCGCCGAGTATAATGCCCTACTGGCCCGCATGGAGGATATTGAGGATAGCCTTGACCTTCTGCGCGCGCAGGAGGACGGCCAGAGCGACGATGCTTGGTCAGAGAAGCTGGTCGAACGCATGCTGGCGGGCGAACATCCCTTGCGCCTGTGGCGCGAGCATCGCAGCATGACGCTTGATGCCCTCAGCCGGGCAACCGGCGTGGCGGCTGGCTATCTCAGCGAGATCGAGTCGGGAAAGAAACCTGGCTCCGCCGTCTCGCTAAAAAAATGCGCGGCGGCCCTCAATGTTCACATGGAGGACTTGGTCAACGCGAAGAGATGATTCTCACAGCCAGCAGGTCGGTATCCCCGGTGAAATTTCACCAGCCGTCGCGGATTGCGTATGCGCTGATTTTGCTGGCGTTTTTTGCGTATGGTGGGTTCTGGGTGAATTTTCACCGGAGCGGAAGACCCTTTTCCTGACATCAAGCAACTGATCAGCTCACTTTCCGAGCTTTGCCTTCAAGTCGAGGTGCTTTTCCCAAGTCCGAGAGCCAGTATAGCCAAGATAGCCAACGCCAAAAAGTTGCAGAAATGGGTCAGGGATGGCGGCCAGCCAGTTGTGGAAGCCCTGTATAACACCGTTCGCCGTGTCGGGCCGGAATGCGAACAGAACCCCCATGGGCAGGCTGGCGAGAATCAGGACGTAAATGACATACAGGAACGTCGGACGTGCGCGGCTTGTCCATGGGTCGGCGCTTTGCTCCTCCGCCAGCATGACAGCCTGAGAGGCCTTTAATTGCGTGACATAGGCATCAGCCTGCGCCTGAACGATCTTTGCCTCGGCGCTGGCCTTTGCCTCCGGAGACGGGAAAGCCGTGTTCATAATATCGTCCACAAGCTTGATTCCGCTTGAGATCATGTCGTCGATGCCAAGCATTTTTCCTCCATAGGTTTAATGCGCAATTGGGCCTGTGCGTGGCGCAGCGGAAGGTTATCGTTTGCTTTCTGTATAGACCCTGTTCATCCGCACATTACGAGCGACGGCATCGACTGACAGGATGTGGAAGCCGCCGCGCATAGCCGTTGCCGGATCAGGAAGATATGTGCTGGTGCTACCTTCGTTCGAAGTTCCAGCCGTCTTGTCATCAACACGCCATGAAATCACGCCACCAAGCGGCGGACAGAAGATATAAAAGTCATAAACGTGCTGCGCGACAAACGGCATTCCTGTGTCGACAAGGGACTGCGATACGCCGTTTGTGGTGGTGAACTGCCAATTGGTATCCGTTCGCGCACCGTTTGTATGGCACCGCTGAAACCCGGCGTTGTGGCCCGCAAGGGTATCAACCGATACTGAGGCAAGCATGGTGCCGGATGTAAGCCCGACAAAGAATCGTGACCCTGTGCTTGCCCCCGCTTGGTCGTAGGTTGAGTCCGGAAAACCGAGGCGACAGAAAAAGAAAAACCCGTTGCTGCCGCCGGGAACACTGCCACGGAAGAGATGCGCATTTGTACCTCCCGTCCCCGCCGGCGCGGAAGCAGTGCCCGCCGTCACAAAATTCGCTGCATAACCGTAGATTTCAGAAACACCCGGGTGTGATATCGTCCCAGCTGAAGAGTTACCCATTCCCAGAATACTCACTGTGGTCGAGGAGCTGGGAAAGATCGCCGTTATAAAATTTTGCGCGATGCTGGTTTGCACCCATGTTTCAACGCCATCTGGCCCCTTGAGTTGCGGCAGCATTCTACCGCCCGTAAGCTTGGCATAGAACTCAAGATGCCCGTCAGCGGGAGTGGATGGCGTGCTTTGCGATAACATATCCGCCATCGTCAAGGATGTAACGTTGCGCACCGTGGCATAGGACAAATTAGTCCAATGAGTTACGCCGTCGCCGATCTTGTAAAACATGGTGTCGAGTTCGACACCCATTTCGCCTTCGGCAAGCACCGGATTCGCGGATGTCCACTCAGACGATGCCCCGCGCCGCAACTGAATCTGTGTTGGCATTATACTGATCCTCCATCTAGGGCGGGGATTCCCCCGTATTGGCTATCCGGCTCGCCGCCGTCCAGGTTGAGAAAAGCCGATTCTTCGATCATTTCGCGGATGACGTCATACAGCGGGTCAGACGATGGCGCCGCCGTTGCCCCAGCCGTCCGCAGTGTTGAAAGGCTGATAGAACTGCCGTCACCCGGCGCGAGGTGGAACCTAAAGTCTGTTTTGTCGGGGAGCGTGCAAAGGTATTGAACCGCGACAAACCCCTCGTCTTCGCACCAAAGCGATACACCCGGTTCTTCGCTGACAGAACCCGACAATCCGCGAATTTCCCCATCGGCACCCAGCGTCACCTTTACGGCGGCGGCAGCAAACTGAGCGTCCCCCGTATAGGAGGACGCGTTCAGACGGAAGGTAATGACCCCGCCGCTCCAACCTACGCCACTGGGATACAAGACCCGCCCTGTCACTCTACGATATAGTGCCATCAGCCTCTAAGCCTCCGTTTTCTTGTTCCAAAGCGCGACCTCGGCCGCGCGCCGGCGGGACAGGCCGCCCATGACCTCGCCGCCCGCACGGTTCCATCGTACAAGTTGCAGCGGCACGAACTCGTAACAGCCTTGGTTGAGGATAATAAGCAGCGAAGAGCGCAGAAAATTTCCCACGCCGACATTGAAGGTAAAGCAAATCAGCGCCGCGAATTCATTGTCGGTCAGAGGAACCGTCACGGCTTTCTCTATCGCTATCCCCACACGCCCCGCATCCTGCAACAAGAGCGTTTCGGCAACGTCAGGAAGGATCGTCTGCCCATCGCAGACATCAGGCCCGGTGTGGCCATAGCCAATGGTCAACTTGCCAGCCGGACAACGATAAGCCTGCAGACTCCTGCCCTCAAATCTTTTGATCAAAGTAAGAGCTGCCGGTGGTATGGCGCGCGGCATTTAGAGCGACCCCAGCAATCCGATGCCCGCCCCAAAAGCGAAGCCCGTCAGAACCTCGCCCCATTCGCTGCCACCCACGGCGAATTTGCCGGGACTGACCTGCAACCCAAAGAGCGTGAACCCGGCCGTATGAAGGCCGCTATCGACACCATGGAGAAAACGCCAACCGATCCAGTATCCCGCCCCCGACAGCGCACCAAAAAGCGGCAACAGGCCCATCATGGGGACATGCGTCATAATCGGCAGGGCGATCAGGGCGCAACGAACGCCTCCGATCAGCGACATGTGCCCCATATCGTCATAGACGGGGTTGTTGTCCATGTACTGCCCATGCGGCAGCATCAAGCCCAAAAAAGCCGTCACGCCACACACAGACCCGACCTCAATCGCCGACAAAAAACAGGAACCGTGCGCGAGAGAAACGCCCGTCATGGCAACGGAAGTCGGAATGGCCCACCAGATCAGCCGCGCAAGCTGTGGGAAGCTCATGCCAAGAAAGCCGCCGCGACAACGATAAAAAAAGGCGCCCAAGGCGCCCGCGACAAAAGTGATGAGAAAGACGATCATCTGCGCGTCCCCATATTGGTATGATCGCGCACCAAGGCTTCGATGCGTTCCGAAGCGGAAAGCTGTGCGCCCAACTTTTCCTCAACGCGAGCAAGGCGCTGGCAAAGATCGGCGGTCGACGACGAATAACGATCGTCAAGCATTTCGCCGCGAAGCATGCGCCGATCAAGATCTTCCAGCTTAAACTGCGTGCGCTCTTCGAACCGCGCGGCCCAACTCACAAGCCCGACCGTTTGCAAAAAAACGGCCAATAAAAACGTAATGGGAATTTTTTTGTACCATGCTACTTTATCCCCATTATCAACCATTGCTAAACTCCCCCAGACGTTCTTGTGTAAAACGAATATTTTACGCGTTCAGTTGCGCGCGAAGGGCTTGAATTTTATCGTCGACAGACTTCACCCAAGCCTTGCCGCCGTCCGAAATCAGGGCTTCGCGCCGCCGCCTCTCCGTCACGGATTGCTCGAGCCACTCGATGCGAAGAAGAATAAGGTCGTCGGGCGCGATGCTGGTGACAACGCCTCCGCGTGAAAGAAAGGCAACATAGCCCTCATCGTCTTCACCGATGAACGCATCCTGTTGGCTCGAATAAATTTCTTCCTTGGCATCTTTGAGCTGCCAATACCAGTCGCCTTGATTATACATACAAACCTCCTGTCGCCGTCGTTCCTACTGCGTTCCCCGGCAGGTAAGACGCGCCGCCTCCGCTCGTGTTGATGACGCTGTTGACGCTGCTGCTGTACCGCGATCCTGTGGCCGCTCCCGAGAATGTATTCCCCGTCAATGACATGAATGCCAACGATGAGGCTTGAGCAAAACAAGACGAAAAGGCCGGCGTGCCCGTCAGCGTGACGGTCACGGCAGCGATTGTAATGGAGCCCATGCCGTTGGCCTGCGCGTGGATCGGAGCGTTGCCCGCGATGCTGTAATTGCCCGTCGCATAGACCTGTCCGTACTCTGTGCAGCTGAGGTGCTGCCCCGTGCAGGTGCCGAAGACGATATTGCTGAAGGAAATAAATCCGCCGTAGGAAGCGGAAAGACCCGTATTTCCGGTTAACTTCATATCCTTCACAGTTATAGAGCACCCCACGGTAGCGTTAAAACACACGCCAGCCGCCTCGTTGACGATGACGTTAGCCGGCGTTGCGGTGTTTCCCTTCCAAACAACATTCCCATACCCGGAGCTTCCGACGGCGACACCGCCGCAAGTGACACCGGCATTGTACGTCCCATCAGCAAGCTGCACCGTGATCTGATAACCATTGAGGTCATACGCTTTTATGACAGACCAGGCCTTGGAGAGCGTAAGAAACGGAGAGCCGACGGTTCCATCATTGCTATCATTGCCCGTTGTCGCAACGTACAAGATCATATTGGCGGTGAGTTTTGTCCGGACATTGACAAGCCTCAAATAACGCCCATCACCGATGCCAGTAATAAGGCTACAAATGGAGTCATAGAGTTGCGTCAAACTCGCCGGATTAAGCGCGGAACCGACGGCTTCAACAACGTGTGCGATCTCTTCCTGCAACGTGTTAAACCATGAGGCGTTCAGCTGCGTTGCCGGAACGCCGGAGCCCGGATTTCCGTCCGTAAATCCGTCTTTGCCGGCGCCATAAAGATCGATGGATTTGGTCGACGTGTCGATGCGTTTCATGTGTCAGGCTCCATAAGAAAAAAGAACGGTTGTGTGCGCAGGCCGCAGCTTGCGAATTACGCATTCCAGAATGTCGTCGCCCCAGTCGCGCAGGCTATCGGTACAGGCTCCGTTGCAAGGCATAACGGCGATGCGGTCTATCGGCAGGCTAAGTGTCCATGTAAAGGGCCACCCGACGGATGCTGTGTTCAATGACGCGTTGCAGGACGATGCGCACGTCATGGGCGTATATTCGGTTACGCTGACATCTGTGTAGCCCAACATGACCGCGAGCGTGGCGAAGTACCCCGGACTTTGCCCGCCCAGTCCCGTCAGGCGCATCAGAAGAGCGTCACGGCGCGAAGCCACGCTGTTGCTGTAAAACGTCATCCAACAACGGTCAGGCAAACCGGCCACGCGCTCCCAATCGGACAGCGTTTCATAAGCGAGGCGCGGATCGGATTCATTCAAAAGATCATCGCCGCTCGCATCCACGCGCGCCAGTTCCTGCGCAAGACCGTCAAGTAGCTTTGTCAGCGGCGCATCGTCGGCCCGGGGCCACGCCGGCCCCTGCGGCAACAACCCCTGCATCTGTTCACGATAATCGTTCGCGCTTAAAGCCACGTGATGCTCCCAAAGGTCGCCATATGGCCGGTCGTCTGCGTCACGTTCGCCGAC
Organism: uncultured Pseudomonadota bacterium; assembly: GCA_903875345.1. Taxonomy (GTDB): domain Bacteria; phylum Pseudomonadota; class Alphaproteobacteria; order UBA9219; family UBA9219; genus CAIQVS01. The sequence continues at coordinate 9,032 of CAIQVS010000437.1, forward strand.
GGACTGACAAGAACGTGATCGTATTCGTCCGAAGCCAAGGAAATCGCCTCGCGGATATGCGATATCAAGAGCGGCTCTCCGGGCTCAGATTCCTGCCGCAAAAGCGCGCGCAACGAGGATTCAATCGCCGCCTGCACCGCAGCCGTGCTTGGGCTAAGCGCCTGAATTTGGAAAACGATAGGCACGGCAATCGGCGCGGCAACCGTCACTTGTGACGTTACGGGACGTAGCGCGTTGATATGCGTCGCCACCGTCGCGACCTCGGACGAATCCGGTATCGGGCCGGCATCATCGTCGCGCACAAAGCGCACCGTGACCGTTCCGGGGCCTAATTCTTCGGGATAGCACCACGCGCGGGTTACGCCTTCGATCTGAAGAGCCCAGGCCTCGTAGTCGTAGGACGAACCGCCCTGCGGCGTTTTGCGTATACGCGTCAGTATCCGCGCGCGATAGACTTCATCGCTCTCGCGGTCGGCGCCGCCGGAAATCTCGTCCGCATTCGCCGCCGTTTGCACACCGACAACCGGGCTAACCAGCGAAAGGGGCGCGCCGGACGCTAGATTGCCCGCCGCGCCCGCGTCAACAGCTTGCAGAGAGACGACAAGGCTCGCGCCTGCGGCCGTCGCCTCTACCGTCGTTTCGTACTGCGCGTTATTCGAATCGCGTAAAAGCGTTCCCGCAGGCACTGTTGTTCCGGGGGTCACCGCCAGCGTGGCCGCTCCCGTCGCGCGGGCTGCGGGTTTGCGAACAATGCCCCACAAACTGCCGTGGCGATCAAGATAATCCGTCGCGGTATCCGGAAAAAGCTGCAACGCCAGATAGTCAAGATAGCCGTAAAGCCCATGAACGGCTCCCGCCTCGGCGCGCGCCAGAACTTCAGCGTCCGAATGGCGCAAAACATCGTCCGTCGTCAGGCGCGTGAGGACATCGGCGCGGGTGCGCGTAACCAGCGTGTCGAGCGAAGGGCGGTCAAACATGCAAATGGCTCCACAAATCGGTAAATCGTAGATCGAGTTTCGATCCGTCCTCGCGTGTCAAAACGATCATGAGTTCAAGGCGGTCTATGCCGTTGCGCTCCGCCGTCACGTTGACGGCGCTGACAACGCCGTCGTCGATCAGCCATTGCAAAGACTCCGTCGCGTAATCCTTGGCGCGGGCGAACGTCTCTTTCGTCATTTTCTCGCGCGCCAGAAGCCACAGGCGCGAACCTATGCGGCTTCCCTTCTGCTCGGCATAGGTGTCACCCCACCAACCGAAGCGCGGTTCACCCGGCAGCGTATCGCCGGGCAGTCCGCGCCGCCACGTGAACAGGCTGATCATGACCGAACGTACCAAGGTGTCGACTGGAGTCATGTCGGCATTGACGAGCCGCCCATCGATGATGACCTGCGCGTCGTTCCCCAACATTATTCGGCCTCATAGATCGCAATGCGCTTGGATGTCGCCCGTCACTTCAAGCAACGGCGTTTCGAACCTGACGATGGGCGCGTTCGTAATTTTGAGCGTGTGCCCGCCTCCGTCAATCTCGATACCTGTCCGCCCCAATTTCACGACGTGGTCAAGGTCATCGTAGAGCGCGACCTCGCCAGCTTGCAGTCCTTTGAGCCGATAGCGCCGGTCGGGGGTTGCCAGAACGATGCCGTGGCTACGATCGCCTCCGAGAAACAGCACAATGGCCTCAGCTCCAGCATGAGGATGCGCCGTAAAGCCATACGGTTCAAAGTGTTCAAGTCCGTCCTTAACCTCGCCAGCAAGCAATCGGACTTGAAGTCCCTGCATGCGAAGCGCTGCGTTAATGACGCTCACAACGCCGCGCGATGCCATGTTCGCGATGCGCCGTGACAGCGGTGCCAAGGCCCTTGATAATGGACGGTCAGACATATTTCTTCTTTTTCGTTTTGCGTCGGCGCTCGACACCGAGATGCGCTTCGGGCGGCATGACGGCGAGCGTTGCGAGCGTGCCGGATTGATCGAGGGTGTAGGTGACTTCCGTAATCAGCATCGCGAGGTCAAGCCCCAAGAGAGCATCCGTGACGCGCACAATCATATTCGGCTGCCATAAGGAGCCGTCAGCCTGACGCCAGCCCTGAACCGTGTACGTTACGGCTTGCGAACGGGCGGCGCGCAGATCGCGCTCATAAGCCGCGCGATCGTCGCAAGAAATGGTGTCGGCTTGTCCGGATTGCTGGACGATTAAAAGACGGTGCCGCGTCACGGCCGTATCCGTAGCCGTGCCCTCAGCCTCCGAGACATCCGCGCCGAAGGCATCGTCCGTCCCGCTCCCCTGCCCTTTGCAGGTATAGGTCGAATAGCGGTCTTTCCAATCATTCGGATAATCCGCCGTTAGAATATTTTGCCCCAACACAAGCGCCGTTGTGGCGCTGCGCGTGCCGGGTTTAATGAAAACAAGAGCGCCGTCGGAATCGTCCGTGGCCAACAATTGGCGTTGTTTTAGCAACCGATCGATGCTTTCAAACGCCGTTTCGCCCTGTTGCACCTGATGATCGGAAATCGTCGCGCCGGTATCCGCTTCCGAGCGCACGGAAATGCCATAAGGCGCGGCAAGAGCTGAGGCAATCTGTTCGACGCTTTGCCCCAGCCATTGCCCCGGCGACGAAGGGGCGCTGCAATCGATAAGATCAGCCGTTTTGCTGCGCCCGGATAGGCCAAGCGTAATCCGCCCCGAATCGTATTGAACCGGAACCGCGTCGATGTACCCCGTAAGGATGCGATCATCGCCGATCATCAGCACGCAAGAATCTCCGGGACGGCAGTTGTGCTGCATCCCTTCATCGCCGGGCCATTGCCGTGTAATGTCAAACCTGAAGTCCCGCGCGGCGCGTTCGATGCCCGCCGTAACGCTCACGCGCGTCCAGCCTTGATAAACCGTCCCCGCGACGCGTAAGGACACGATGTTCGAAGGCGCTATCATGTGTTCAACACCAACAACGGCTCTGCCGGAACGAAGCCCGGATGACGGATGGCGTTGCGCGTCACAATTTCATCGTCACGTCCCGCATTTTCATACAAATCATAGGCCAGCGCGACCGCTGGCGTTGTTTCTCCCGGAGTCATCGTCTTGAGCCGAGCGGCGTTTTTTGCGCGAAGCGTCAAATCCGTGTGTAAAGCCGAACGAAGATCCGCCCAGGCTTGATAAACATCATCCGACGCGGAGAGGCTCATTTCGGCGTCGATCGCTCTTGTCAATGCGGCGCGCGCGTTCATCGCGTCCTGATAAACCGTCACGTCCGTTTGGCTCGCGGCAAACGCGCCTTGGGTCAAAAAGCCGCCGCGCACAAGATCGCGGAGCGCGGCGGCATTTTGAGCCGCTTGCGTGCTCACAGGATCGACCGCCGATGATACAACTGGGGAGGCCAGCGCGGCATTGTATGATGCCGCCCAGCGCGTGATCGGGCCAAGAGCGTCGCCTTTGCTGCCAATTTTTGCTACCGTTGAAGTTTCCGGCGGCGTTAAAGCGGCGGAAACCGTGCTGGCGAGCGCCATCGAATTGTTTGTCTGCGTCGAAGCCACGGACGCTTTCTCATCGAACTGCGCAAGCCACGATCCGCCCGTGTCCGCCTGCGCGACGAGCCCGCGCGCCTCAGACAACACATTGCTGACATCGTCGCCAGCCACGCGCCGCGCCCAATCCGGCAGATTTTTCAATGAATAGCGGCTTGTGAACAAACCGGAGAGCTTGCTCATCACGTTCGCCGAAGCGGATTCAATTTTCTGTCCCGTGGCGATTGAGGACGAGGGGAAAACAAGCTTGCCCGCTTCGACAAAAGCCAGATCAAACCGCGCCATGCCGCCTTCGTCCCGGCTTTGCGCGACGCGGCAGCGCGTTATGACGACCTGTAGCGTTCCATAAAAGGGATGGATCAGTTCCCCGGCCCCTGCCTTTTCCACCGCCGCCAGTAACGCGTCATGCGCGAGCATATAATTTTCGCCGATGACGAAGGCCGAAAACGTCATTTCCCGCGCCGCGCGGCCCATGTCTTCGGGATAAGGATCGTCACGCTGCGGATATTCATGCACGACGACGCGGCGGCCCGCCGACAGGTCAACGCTTTCCACCTCAAACGGGACACCGCGAAACGTAGCGGCACGTAAGGTTTCACGCCAACTCATCAGGGCGTTCCCAGAGCAAACGAACTGTACCCGACATCGGGATTAAGCGCGACGCCGGATTGATTGGTGCCTGAATTCGAAACACGCATTCCTTGCGGCGCATTATCGAAACGCACAGCAATAGCCCCGTTAAGACGCTGGCCGCGTGAGGTCATGGAAGGCAGCGACGGCGAAGCGGCTTGCGTCGATGAGGCCTGTGAAGCGCCGCCGCCAAGGAGGCCACCTGCTTTTTGCCCGATCCATCGCATGCCGGATAACAGAGGCTCGATAAAGGCCATCATTTCCGAAAGGATGTATTTGATACCCTTCCAACCATCGACAAAGAAGGATGTAATTCCGTCCCAAAGATTTTTGAAGAAACCGGAAATCGGCTCCCAATAGGCAATAACAAGACCGGCTCCAAGAACCAGACCACGAATAGCCAAACCGATAATGCTCATCCCCATAACGGCAGTCATGACGGCAAGCGCGCCGGCCACGCCAAGCGCGGCCAGTTTAATCGCGACAAAGCCCGTGGCTATGTACAAAATAGCGCGAATCAACTCGGGGTTGTTGCGCGAGAATTCCTGCCCCCACGCCGAAAGTGCCCCCAACCTTTCGACAAGCATTTTTATTTGCGGCGAAAACGCTTCGCCGATCGATGCCATAAGATTTTGCGCATTGCCAATTGCCGCGTCGAAGAGACTTTTAAGCGTACCAAGCTGCTGTTCGACGCGCATTTGCAGACTGGCTTGCGCTTCCAGCTTTTGCTTCATCGCGTCGTAGCCCGCCATGCCGTTGCTGATCATGAGCTGGACGATTTGAAGGGTCTCGGCGTCGTCGCCAAAAAGTTTTTTAAGGATCGGCACACGCTCAGCCGTCGTCAGGTCACGAAGCTTCTGCAGCTGCGTGAACATTTTTTCAACGCCGCCAAATTCGCCTTTCCCGTTCGTAAAGTCGAGCGCGACGCCCTTTCCGGACAAAACTTTATTGACCGACGCTAGCTTCTTCGCGTCGAAAAAGGCCGTGAACATCTTACGATAAGCGTTGCCGGCGCTTTCGCCTTGCATGCCTGTGCGGATCGCCATCGCCAACAGCGGCGCCATGGCTTGCCCGGCCGCAAGCCCTTTGATCCGCATCATGTCTAGCGCGGGCGTAAGCTTGGAAAAGCCCTGCAGCATGTCGTCGCTGCGCACGCCGAGGTTCGCCGTGCGTTGAATGACATCCATCAGCGCCATCATGTCCTGCGCGGTCGTGCCCGTGGCCGTGCGCATCTTTGCCGCGAATTCAGCCGCCTGTTCCGGAGCAAGCTTGAGTTGAACGCCAAGATAAGCCGCAGCTTGGCCAAGGCCTGACAGAATTTCCTGCGGCGCGATGCCTTGCTGAACGAGCGCCGTCATCATGTTCTGAAAATCCGCCGTGTTGCCCGGCAAACGATTGCCGAGTTCCATGGCGAGATCGTTGATCTTGGCAAATTCCGGCGCTACCGCACCGGTCATGCCCATCATGGCACCCTTGAGGCGAACGCCGGCATCTTCGAAGTCCGCAAAGGCTTTTGACGTCAACCCAACCGCCGCCCCCAACCCCACGGCCATAGGCACAGCCCCGTCGCCGAACGACTTGATAGAACGCCTAAAACTGGAAATGTTTCTTTTGATCTGATTCAGCGCCGGCGACAGCTTATCGATAGCCGTGATGAGGGCTTTCAACTGAAACTGTTGCTGCGCCATGTCAGGTTTCTTTCATGCTTTTGGCGATGCGAAGCGCCTGCTGTTCAAAATCAAGCGCTTCCGCAAGGGGTATGTTCAAAACAACATCGGGCGCAAGCCGCCAGAAATAGGCGATGTCGAAAAGGCGGTCGACTAGTTTTTCGGGCTCGCCGCCGAGCCCAGAAAAAAACCTGCGACGGCCCATGCAGCCGCGTTCAGATCAACCGGGTCCATTTGATCGACAGAGGAACGCGGAATGGCGGCAAGGCGCTCAATGTACCGGGCAATCACGTCGGCTTGCAGCGAGACGGATTCATCGGCGCTGATTTTGTACGGATAACCAAGCTCCCGCACGTCCTTTCCTGTTGGGCGGCGCAAGGTGAGACTTTCAACCGTCTCATCGTGCGCCTTAATCGGTTGCGTTAAGGCAATCATGGGATCGCTCATTGGAACTCTCCACGCATGCCGCCAAAGTTCAGCTCGACCTCGCCCTCATCGGCCTTAATCGCCGGCGCGTCGGTCAAATAGGCCCCCGCGAGCGTGTAAATCTTCCCGTTTGCCAGCTCAGCGGTGACGGTCATATTTGTCCCGTTTTTAAGCGTGTCCAAGGGAAACCCCGGAACGAACACAGCCGTCAATTTGACATAAGCCGCTTCCGCTGTTTCCTTGTAGCCTGCCGCTCCGGTAAGGCCCATAACGGTTTCCCGTTTGATGTCCGAAAGCGGAACTTCGACCGATCCCTTGACTTCAAGCTGATCGCCGTCGACCTTGATATAGCATACACCTGCAACGCGTGGCATCGTCGGTCTCCTTTATGATAGGGGGTTAGAATTGCAGCCGGAACTGCGCCAGAACCGCGAAGATGCGAAGCTGGTTGATGTAATCCGGCGCGAACAGGACATCGAGCCTGTTCGGATCGGTCGTCGGACGCTCGACGATCAACGCCGCCTTAAAGGCGTTCGCATTCTCGACGATGCCGTTCTCCTCAAGATCGCGGTAAGCGGCGATCAACTCGCCCTTGACGATCGACGGCGTGACAATCGCCGATCCCTCGCCGAAGCGCGTTCCGTCGTTTGCCAGCTTATGTCGCGCATATTTGCTTGTGATGCGTTGGCGCAGATAACGAAGCACATATGTACTTGTGTGCAACGTTTCGCTGTCAAGATACGATGGATCGGATTGGCCCCATGTGTTTTTCTGGTACGTCGTGACCGCGCGCTCAATCCGCACGGCGCCGCCGCCGAAGTAGCTGGTCGCCACGCCGTAATTTAACAGCGATTGACGTTCCGTGAGAGTAAAGCGTTGTCCGGCCAGGGCAGGCAACACATTTGTGAGTTCGCCCGTTTGCGTCGGACGCGCCGGATCGGCCTTGATATATACCGCGTTCCGCGCGCCGTAGGCGGCGGCGTACTCCCAGCACGGCGTGGGCACGTTGGCTTCGATCGCCGCCACGGTGGCATGCTGATCATTGCGAGCGCCCCCGAACGTCGTCAGCGCCGACAATATCCCGCGCTTGGCGCTGTACACATGGCCGTAAACTTGCCGCGCGTACGACCAGCGCCCGGCCGTGTCGTTCATTTCCGTCTTAAGCGCGTCAAGGCTCGTCGTGTCGGTGAAGGGCATAACGACAAAATCATATTCATCGTCGCCCATCGCCGCGATGGCCGTAGTGAGAACCGGAGCGCCCGTGCCGCTGGCCATAGCGGTAATGGTGGGCGTAATGCCCGCCGGCGTGATTTCATTGCCTGCAGCGCCGCGATAATTGGAAATGATCGTGATATCGTTGCCGGTATCGCCTTTCCACCGGCACGTCAAGGTGACGGTCGATGTGGCAACGGAAGCCGTAACCGGTAAATCGAGCGCCGCATTGACGGCGGCGGCGACAGCCGTCGCCACGGCTGTGGACGCATCGCCTGAGGCGACCGCCGTTTGCACGCGCTGGCCGGCAATCCATAGTGATAGCGTTCCTGCCGCCGTGGCCGTTCCGGCGAACGCAATGGTTCCGGTGGCGACCACGCCAGCGGGGGGTTCATCGAGCGGCATCAGCCAGATTTCGCCAAGAAGATCGTTCGCGCGATAAAAATTGAACATACGCGCCAGCATGGAGCCGCGACCGCAAAGCGCAATCGCGTTGCTTTCGCTCGCCACGATGACGGGCTTGTTGGCGATTCCTGTCCCCGCAGCCAATTTCTGGCCGACCAACAACGCGCGTTGCGAGACCTGAAAATAGCCTGCCGCGCTATTGTCCATTTCGGCGTAAAAGAGCGGGACGCGAAGATTCTGCGGGATGTTGTTAAACGGAACGGTCATGGCTTAGGCCTCCTCTTGACGGCTGCGACGGGTTGCGGGAGCGGGTTCGACTGAAGGTTCCGCGCTTTCGACGGTAACCTCGACCACATCGCCATCAGCCAGACGGCGTAGCCAATAATTTGTCGGCTCGACGTTACGGCCTTCGGGCGGAAAAAGTCCGCCGCGTTCGGGATCGGGAACGTCACGTCCTTCGACAGGTTTGATTTTCATCGTTTTGCCTTTCAGGTTGTTGGAATGATGAGGCTCGCTTCATGCTCAATCCGCCCGTCCGGCCCAGGAGCGCCGCCCGCATAGCCTCCGTTCTCAGGATCGGTCACGGGCGGCGTGTTCGGATCGGCAGCGGGATCAATCATGTCGATGCGCACGTCGATTTTCTCGAGGTTCGGCAACGCGGCAAGATCAAGACCTTGACGGCACAC
>CAIQVS010000438.1 GCA_903875345.1 uncultured Pseudomonadota bacterium
GGGGTTCAAGCTTCTGCCATTGCTTGTCGTTCAACCAAAACAATCCGCTCATCTCTTCCTCCTGTTGCTTCCAACAGAAGGGAATAACCAATCATTTGATTTGTAAATGTTCCAATGGGTCTGGATCCTAGATTCATCTGGGGTTTGCATAGAATCAGTTTTCCAACCTACCACCACTTGCACGCACCGTCGCCAATTCCAATTCCGCCGCTTCCAGACGGCGGATTTCGTCGCGCAGACGAGCCGCCTCCTCGAATTCCAGATCGCCCGCCGCCTGCTTCATGCGTTTTTCCAGATCGCGGATATGGCCGCGCAAATCCTTGCCCGCGAGACTCAGTTCCTCGGCCAGACCTGCCTTGACCGTCAAGTGATCGCGTTCATAAACCGAAGCCAAAATATCGCCGATGGATTTCTTGACGCTTTCCGGCGTGATGCCGTTCGCCGCATTGTAAATCTGCTGTCTTTCGCGGCGGCGGTTGGTTTCGTCAATCGCGGCCTGCATGCTGCCGGTGATTTTGTCGGCGTACAAAATGGCGCGGCCTTCGATGTTGCGCGCGGCGCGGCCTATCGTCTGGATCAGGGACGTGCGTGAACGCAGATAGCCTTCCTTGTCGGCGTCCAGAATGGCGACGAGTCCGCATTCGGGAATGTCAAGTCCTTCGCGTAGCAGGTTGATGCCGATCAGCACGTCATAAACGCCGAGGCGCAGATCGCGGATGATCTCGATGCGCTCCAGCGTCTCCACATCTGAGTGAATGTAACGCACCTTGACGTTGGCGTCGGTCATGTACTCGGTCAGAGCCTCGGCCATTTTCTTGGTCAGCGTGGTGACGAGAACGCGCATTCCGCGTTTGACCACTTCGCGCACTTCGAACAGCAGGTCATCAACCTGCTTTTCTGTCGGGCGGATGATGACCGGCGGATCAATGAGGCCGGTCGGGCGCACGATCTGCTCGACGAAAACCCCGCCCGTGCGCTCCAGCTCCCACGGTCCCGGGGTCGCGGAAACGAACACGGTCTGAGGCCGCATCGTGTCCCACTCTTCGAACTTCAGCGGACGGTTGTCGGCGGCGGAGGGCAGGCGGAATCCGTACTGCGAGAGCGTCGATTTGCGCGAAAAGTCGCCTTTATACATGCCTTGCAATTGCGGGATCATCACGTGGCTTTCGTCGACGAACAGCATCGCGTTCGCAGGCAGATATTCGAACAAGGTCGGCGGAGGCTCACCCGTCGCGCGGCCTGTCAGATAGCGCGAATAATTCTCGATTCCGGCGCAGCTTCCGGTCGCCGTTATCATCTCGATATCGAAGGTCGTGCGTTCGCGCAGGCGTTGTTCTTCGATCAATTTGCCTGCGGCGATAAACGCATCGAGCTGGATTTTCAGATCGCGTTTGATCTGCTCGACCGCCTGCGCCAGCGTCGGTTTCGGCGTGACGTAATGGCTGTTGGCGTAGATCTTGGCGGCGATCAACGTCGCGCCTTTTTCGCCGGTCAGAGGATCGATCTCGACAATCGCCTCGATCTCGTCGCCGAACATAATGAAGCGCCAAGCGCGGTCGTCCAAATGCGCCGGAAACAATTCGATCGTGTCGCCGCGCACACGGAAATCGCCACGCCCGAAAGCGATGTCGTTGCGTCGGTATTGCAATTCGACCAACGCCGCCAGCAGTTGCGAGCGCGGAATTTCCTGCCCCTTGGCGAGCGTCAGCACCATCTCCTGATAGGTCTCGACCGAACCGATGCCGTAGATGCAAGACACCGAGGCGACGATAATCACATCGTCGCGTTCGAGCAGAGCGCGCGTCGCGGCGTGGCGCATACGGTCGATCTGCTCATTAATCATCGCTTCTTTCTCGATGTAGGTGTCCGAGCGCGGCACGTAGGCTTCGGGCTGGTAATAATCGTAATAGCTGACGAAATATTCGACCGCGTTGTCGGGGAAAAAGCTTTTCATCTCGCCATACAACTGCGCCGCAAGCGTCTTGTTCGGCGCGAGGATGATCGTCGGGCGTTGCAATTCCTCGATCACTTTGGCGGCGGTAAAAGTCTTGCCGGACCCGGTGACCCCAAGCAGAACCTGCTCGCGCTCGCCTTTTTGCAGACCTTCGACCAACGCCTTAATCGCCTGCGGCTGGTCGCCTGCGGGTTTGTAATCGGATTTGAGAACAAATTTCCGTCCGGCTTCGGGACGGAAATCAGGGCGCGCGACATCGGCGAAGATCGGGAAGGTCATGTGGCTTTTCGTTTCTCTTAATTCAGGCTTGATAACATGAATTACGAAAACATTCAGGCCGGAGCTTTTGCCCCCCCACCCCACACCATATAATGTTCGACCAAAAGCCGATCAACCCGTTGGTGCAAATCGATCTTTTCATCGGGATCGAGCGGGCAATACTCGGCGATTTCATCCAGCGTCCAAGCCCCATCGCCGCGCGACAGCTTGGCCATGACGTGGACACGATGCCGAAGCTTGGTTTGCAACGCCAAAGACAAAAGCTCGGTTTCGTCTTTGGTCCTGACGATCGACCAGAACCCGCCCTTGATTTGGTCGAAGCCGTGATTGATAGAGACGGCGATGAAATAAACGGCATGGATCCCAGCATCGACGGCATGCAAATTAACCAAGAGTTCCTCATCGAACGCGTCGCCGATGCCCGTCGCATCGTCGCCCGTATGCAGAAAAGCCCGATGCCCCTGCGGCAAATATTCCTCACCCATAAAAACCGGAGAGATAAAGCCCGCGAGTTTTCCGTTCGCATCGTAGCAAAAGCAGCACAAATCCAAATCGTAAGAGCGCACCTTTTTCTGCGTCAGGTATGTCTGCATATCTTTTTTGACGATCAATTCCTGCTCGCGCAACCCGTCGATTCTGTCCGCAAGCTTGTTCAGCAAGAAAATACGAAAGAACTCCCCGACCCATTTAAACGTCCGGATGCGGCGCGATGATTTATCCAACTGAGCCTGCGCGTTTTCAGCGGAGCCTAAGCCGTAAATCTCGTCGATGTTGTCCCGTTCCAGAGGATCCCATTTGATGCCAACCCGCACATAAGTCGGCTGGGTCACGGGGATCGTATAGCTGCGCAGCGCCGCCATGCGTGGTTCCCGTTACTGCCCTTCCTGCTTGTTTTGCATCGGCACCGGATGCGCCAGATTGCCGAGCATCTGCTGGATCAAGGTGTGATCGTTGCCGAAAGTCGGCGTTGCTCGATCAACAGGGGTAATATCCTGCGCCGCCGACACATCAAGATCATTTATGGCCGTCACGACGCCCTGATCGTCAAAATGAACAGCGACGGCTTTTTGCTTAATGACATCCGGATCAAGGAAGGAATATTGCTGAGTCTGCCGACCGACATAATACCATGTTTTATCATCAAAGGTGCTGACCTCGGTCGGCGTGCCAAGCTGATTGGCCACATCTTCGCGGGTACTCGTCCCCGGTTTGATTTGCGCCATTTTATCCGGATCAAGGATGTTGCCGCGATTGGCAATCGTCGGCTCGCAAGCCGTAACCAGAGCGATCGCCAGAAGCGAAAAAAGGGGATTAAGACGCATAGGATGCCGTTGAGTCTTGCCGTTGAACACAGCATGGTGCATGACTTGGCCTAGCAAGCAACAGAATACCCTTCGGGTCAAGAGAATTGAATGAGGCTATGGAAAAACCTTGCGCAGTTATTGTCCCGGCCTGTCGCCGATTCGGCAACGACCGACCTCTATCGCGCCTGCGTCGCTCAGGCGCGCCGCGTAGAATTTTACCAAACCCTGGGAATACCGGACACGATTGATGGACGTTTTGATTTGCTGGTGCTGCATGTGTTCTTGGTTATGCGGCGACTCGCGGAACAACGCGACGTGAAACAAAAACTTTTCGATCTGATGTTCACCGATATGGATCGGTGTCTGCGCGAGATGGGCGTCGGCGATATGAGCATCGGCAAGAAAATCAAGCCGATGATTCAGGCTTTCTATGGCCGGATCACGTTTTACGAGCGCGCCTTGAATGAACCCGACGAAAGACTAGCGGAAAGCCTGCAACGAAATCTTTACGGCGCATCACCGGCAACGCCTGAAAACGTCCAGCGCATGGCCGATTATGTCCGCCAAGCTCTTGCCGCGCTTGATCGACAGGATCTGTCCGATATAATCACCGGGCATGTTGTTTTCGTAACGCCGGTTTGAAGGGCGGATATAAATGAAAAAACCTGATATTGTGCCTGAATTCTCACGTCCGCTCACGATTGACCGAATTCCTGATGACGGCCTTGACCGAACGTTGACCGCTAAGGAAGATGAGCGCCAGAGGCTGGCTGATCGTTTCGGCCTGTTGTCCCTTGACAGTTTGACTGCCGCCTTGCATGTGCAGGTTGTGCAAAGGGGGCAGGTTGAGGTCAGCGGCCATTTGACCGCCGAAGTCGTGCAACAATGCGTCGTGACGCTTGAGCCTTTATCCTCACGGGTCGAATGCGACATCGACGTCCAATGCATGAACGAACCGGATTTTAATCCCGGAAGCTCCAACCTGATCACGCCTGACGAAGAAGATGTTGAGCCGATCATCGACGGCGTGATTAACCTCGGCGAGATCGTGGCGCAGCATTTCGGCGCCGCGCTCGATCCCTATCCACGCAAGCCCGGACTGTCTCCCGTGAACGCCGAATATAGCACAAACGCTATGAATATCAGTCCCTTGGCTAAACTGGTTGAATTAAAGGCAAAAAAGTGAGCTTTCTTGAGCCTCCCCTCCAATGAATCCCATTCGGTTCAATGGTAAAGTTTCATTTTACCTTCCCTCTTGCATTTTCCGCCGATTTCCTTAGAAAGGGGCGAATTGCGCGGCCTCGCTGACTGGGTGTCGCTTTTATTTTGTGCGAGAATCGTATCATGGCCGTTCCTAAAAAGAAGACATCCAAGTCCGTGCGTAACATGCGCCGTTCGCATCACGCCTTGAAATCGACAGGCTCCGTTGAGTGTTCGAACTGCGGTGAACCGGTGTTGCCGCATCATATTTGCGCCGCATGCGGTCATTATGATCGCCGTTCGGTGATCAAGTCCAAGACCGCCTAAGCCCCTCAAGCCTTTCCCCGATCGGGAGCGAGAAACCCATGACAGCCAGCACCGTGATCGCACTCGATGCGATGGGCGGTGACCGCGCCCCCGATATCGTCATCGACGGCGCCGCCATCGCGCGGGAGCGTTATCCCAAGGTCCGTTTTCTGTTTTTCGGGGATGAAAGCCGGGTTAAGCCCCTGCTTGATCGTCATCCGGTTTTGCTCGCCTGCAGCGAATTGCGTCATACGCCCGATGTCATTACCGGTGAAATGAAGCCGTCGCTGGCGCTGCGGCAAGGCCGTAATTCCAGCATGCGTCTGGCCGTCAACGCCGTCGCCGAAGGTAATGCCGCCAGCGTGGTGTCGGCGGGCAACACCGGCGCTATGCTCGCCGTTGCTAAATTCGTTCTCAAGACTTTGCCCGGCATTGATCGCCCTGCGATTGCCGCATTGGTGCCGACAATGCGCGGCGAGACCGTCATGCTCGATATGGGCGCGAACATCGAATGCGACGCCGAAAATCTGGTGCAATTTGCCTTGATGGGCGCGATTTTCTGCCGCGCCGTGCTTGGGGTCAACAATCCCCTGATCGGCTTGCTTAACATCGGCACGGAAGAACTCAAAGGACACGATGAAGTGCGTACCGCCGCGACGATCCTCCGCGAACGCCCGTTTCCGGGTGTCTTTCAGGGCTTTATCGAAGGGAACGATATTCCGGCAGGCACAGTCGATGTCGTCGTAACCGATGGCTTCAGCGGTAACGTTGCGCTCAAGACCCTTGAAGGCACGGCGCGGTTGATGAATCATTTTCTGAAGCAAACCTTTTTGTCGTCGTTGCCGGCGCGGTTGGGCTATCTGTTGGCGCGCGGCGCGATGAACAAACTGAAGATGCGCATTGATCCGCGCTATTACAATGGCGCGATGTTTCTCGGCCTTCAGGGCGTTTGCGTCAAAAGTCACGGCGGGACGGATGCGGTCGGCTTCGCCAATGCCATTGGCGTCGCCTACGACCTGATCGACCATCGTTTTAATGATCGCATCAGTGAAGAATTGGCGAAGCAATACGGCCTGAACGGCCTTTCCTCCCAGCCCAGCGATAAAACTCAGGCGGCCATCGCCCCTCCCTCTGCTGATGGACTCGCATGACACGCCGGTCGGTGATCCTCGGCTGTGGCAGCTATCTGCCCGCAACCATTGTCACAAATGACGATCTGGCCAAACGTGTCGATACCTCTGACGAGTGGATCAGGCGACGCACCGGCATTCGCAGCCGCCATATCGCTGCGCACGATGAAACGACCTCCGATCTTGCGCTCGCTGCCGCGCACGATGCGCTTAATAATGCCGGAATAAACGCCGATACGCTCGATATGATCGTGGTTGCTACAACAACGCCGGACAACACTTTTCCCGCGACGGCAGTCAAGATTCAGGCCGCACTCGGCCTGTCGCACGGTTTTGCTTTCGATGTTCAGGCCGTCTGCTCCGGCTTCGTCTATGCGTTGGCGGTTGCTGATAATTTTATCCGTGTAGGACAGGCGAAACGCGCCCTCGTCATCGGTGCGGAGACTTTCTCGCGGCTTCTTGACTGGAACGACCGCACGACCTGCGTGCTGTTCGGAGACGGCGCAGGCGCGATAATCCTTGAGGCCTCAACTGGCATTGGCGACTCTTCGGATCGGGGAATCCTGTCGACGCATCTTCATTCGGACGGACATCATTACAATTCGCTTTGCACCAATGGCGGTCCGGGTTCGACCGGAACCGTCGGCCATGTGCGCATGGAGGGGCAGGAAGTCTTCCGCCATGCGGTCAAACATTTGTCCGAGGTTGTCGATGAAGCGTTGGCCACCAACAACCTGACGCCTGACCAGATTAATTGGCTGGTGCCGCATCAGGCCAATCAACGCATCATCGACGGCACGGCGAAAAAGTTGAACATGCCGCCTGAACGCGTGGTGACAACCATTGCCGATCACGCCAATACATCGGCGGCGTCGATTCCGCTTGCGCTCGCGACGGCGGCTAAAGACGGTCGTTTGAAACAGGGGCAGATCGTGTTGCTCGACGCTATGGGCGGCGGCTTTACTTGGGGCGCTGCCGTTGTACGGTGGTAGCCTTGGTTCTCGCGCCCCCATCAATTGAAGCTTGGATAAGCTGAAATTCAGGGATTTGAACGGCAATCTAGTGGATTGCGTCGTCTTAAATGACGGGAATTCAATTTGACATGAGGGCGGTGGAATCCCCCTCCCGTTTACGGGAGGGGTTAGGGGCGGGACCAAAATGTTGAGGCATTTTCTATCCTCACCCGCCCTCACCCAACCTCTCCCGCAAGCGGGAGAGGGGCTCCTCCGCTCTTGCTTCAAAGTTAATTCTCTAAAATTAAGCTGACACA
>CAIQVS010000439.1 GCA_903875345.1 uncultured Pseudomonadota bacterium
CTGTTTTGCCAGTCATGACGTAGACGCTTTCCATTATGACCAAGATCCACGTCATGCCTATCGTCAGTGGGACGAAGAGAAAATGATACATGGCCGTCGCAGCAAATTGCAGGCGTGAGAGATCGACAAGTTGTTCACTAGCCATGATGAGTTCCTTCATTTACTGGGATGTTAAGATGATCGGCCATGCCGGATGTATCGATGTGAACTCGATAGTCTTTGACAAAGAAAAACCAAAGCCCCGCGAGCAGCGCCAGCTTGATAGCTATGGCCGCAGACAGCTTGGGCATAAGGGCGCGTTCAGGCATGGTGGAAAGTCCGAACTTGTATAAATAATTCTGAACATGTATATGGCATACATGTTATTGTGTCAATAAACGCAGAGGATTTATTATGCACCTGACGCAGCAAACGAACTATGCTTTGCGCATACTGATGTATCTTGCAGCCACAAAAAAACCGGCCAAGATCGGCGACATAGCTGAAAGGCACGCCATTTCGCGCAATCATCTGGTTAAGATCGTTCATCGCTTGGGGTTTGAGGGCTATGTATCCACAAAACAAGGTCGCCATGGCGGCATCGAGTTGGCTATGCCACCGGCGAACATCAGTGTCGGCGAGATTGTCCGACTGACCGAAGATCACATGTTTCTGGTTCAGTGCTTTGGCGCTCAAGATACCTCCTGCAAACTGAAACCGATCTGCCGGTTGCGAAAAACCTTCTTTCGCGCGCTTGATGCCTTTATGCGGGAGCTGGATAGTGTCAGCATTGCGGATATAGCTGGCAACTCAACGCAGATACGTAATGCTCTCGGTATTGAGAAGTAGGCATAACGGTTCATTTTCTTCTGCCTATGAACTGAGTTACATCCGACAGTCCTTGATGAAAATGCCCCTCTGCGATCAAGCGTGTGGTGGCTTGGGCTCGGACAATTTCAAAATCCGAAAATTCTGTCAGAAGCTCTTCAAGAGGAACAAGGTTGTCGATTTCTTTTGGGCCGCCGGTACCCCGCGCCAACTGTTCAGGGGCATAGGCTTCGACAATGAATATTCCGCCAACTTTCAAGCCAGCCTTAATGCTACGGTAAAGGCTCATACGGAGTATGTTTGGTGTATGGCAGAAGATTGAAACAACGGCATCCCATTGATGTTCGCCAAATTGGTAATCTTCTAGATCAGCGACTGCCGTTTCAATTGAACATCCCTGAGACAACGCCAGTTTCTGCGCTTTTCGCAGACCGACTTCCGACTGATCAACGGCAGTAACTTTGTGACCGCGCTTCGCCAAGAAAGCGGCATTGCGACCTTCACCTTCCCCAATGCTCAACACGCTGCTCGATGGGGGTAGTTGCTTTACGGCCTCCATCAAGAAATCGTTGGGCTTCTCGCCATATACGTATTGCTCGCCATCATAGCGATTGTTCCAGAATTCAAGAGACATCTTTTTATTAAACTCTCCCAAGCTGCTTGGCCAAATCGTTTAATGCTAACACCACTTCGTGCGAGGCGACTTCGAGAGATTTGTAATTTTCCATTCCCTGTTTGAGTTTGTTGTTTTCAAAGCACTTAGCCGCCTCTATGCCGAATGCGTGCACTTTCTTATGTGGCTCCTCGATAGCTTTAAAGGCCGACAAGTGTTTCAGCGCCTCTTCCGTTTGCGCATAGTACCACTTGCCTAAGCGGCACATGGTGTGATCGGCCAGCTCGGAAGCTTTTGTTTTTGAGCGCCCGACAGCTATGTCCAGCAAACGCTTCTTCCCTGTGTGTGCCACCATGAGCCCCTTCCCTGAACCTCCTCCCTGCTGCAGGAGCTCCACCTTCCCTCCACCTTCCCTCCACCTTCCCTC
>CAIQVS010000440.1 GCA_903875345.1 uncultured Pseudomonadota bacterium
CACAAAGACTTCTAGATAATTCTTCGGCAGATTTTGAAAAATCGAGAAAATCTTTAGAAGGTGAAATTCGTTCCTTGTTACCCGGCGCTGGAGCAGCTGGGCTTGCTTATGCTTATGTTGATGCTAAAGCCAGATACGGCCTTGTGCCGTTTGAGCCAAAGACTCTAAACACCCAAAGCTTGATTGGCTTGGACATTTTTTACAAGGCGGAGCAGCATCTCTTTTGTTCTATATAATGTTTCTTGCTCCGCTGATATTTATCGTCTGGTTTCTACACCCAATTCTTGATGCGGCTGAGAATGGCAAGTCAATTTCTGATGGCGTACTTATCTGGAGAGGTGTGCTTTCAGTTCCCGTATCAGCAATAAGCTTATTTGGTTGGTCATCAATAAGGCTCAACAGGCGTTTGTATGAAGAATATAATCACAAGCAAAGGGTTATGCAGCTTTACCGCAGTTTTAAAGAGGAAATCTCCAAAATTGACCCAGCAGGGGATGAATACAAGGCACTGATTGCAATCATGCTTGGTGCTGTAGCTGATAAACCAACGCTGGCCATGAGCGAGTATGACAAAGACACCCCCGCCCTATCTCCCGTTGAAGTGCTAAGAAATTGGGTCAGACGACTGTAGGGCGGTTATGAAAAGTCCGGTTCGTAGTTTTCCTAAAGCAAAATTTTTCTAACTCCCCTTCCCCGCCGGAACCAGCTCCGCGCGTTTGACGCGCACCGCGCCGAGGATATGTTCGAGGCCGTCGAGTTCATGAAGCTGCGCATTCGCGCGCGGCCAGTCCTGACCACGCAAGGCTTGCATCAATCCCATGATCCCCTGCTCGAGCGCGTGTCCGGCTTTGTGCGCGACACGGTCACATTGGGCAGGTTCGGCGGCGCGGTCCAGATCGCTGCGCAATTCTTTTATGACCGGATGGGGCTCGGTGGCCTTGCCGGATTCTTGGCTGTGAAGAGACAGCCAGTAACGTCCACGCTTCAGCGGCTCGCTGAGCGTGTCGTACGCGGCGTTCAACGCCTCGATCTGCTTGGCGGCGTAGCCGCGCTCTCCTATGCCGCGAATAAGGAAACGCTGCGGATCGAGCGTGCGCGACAACGCGGCGTATTGATGCTCCAGATGTTCCATGTCGATATCGAGGCGGCGCTCGATGCCGAGGCGCGCGAAATGATCCAGCTCGCGCACCGGCTGGATCGTGCCGCAATGATGGCAGAACAAGGCGCGAGTTGTGACGCCTTTCTGGCACAGCCAGCAATGGATAGTCCCGTTGGCAAGCGCGGCGTATTCGTTCAGTCCGACAATATTGAGCATAGGCAGGAGACTCCTTCAGGCAGCTCTGGTTTTAAATGATATGGATGTGCGTTGGTAAAGCGCGCGCCAAGCTTCGACGCAGCGGTTGATGTCGGAGCGTTTCGTGTCCCATCCGAGCGAAATCCGCAATCCCGATCCTGCTACATCCGGCGCGCAGTCCATCGCGCGCAACACGTGCGAAGCCTTGACCTTGCCGCTGGAGCAGGCTGCACCGGCGCTGACGGCAACCCCGGCAAGATCCATCGCCACGACCTGCGTTTCGCTCGGCACATTGCGAAGCGCAAGGCAAAGCGTGTTTGCTACACGCGGCGCATGTTCGCCGATCACCACGGCATCGTCGCCGCCAACCGCCTGCAATTCCGTTTGCAAATAATCGCGCAGCAAACCCATATTCGGCATATCGCGCAAATCATCGGCGGCGAGACGCACGGCAACGCCAAAGCCGACGATCGCGGCGACATTTTCCGTTCCGGCGCGGCGATTCATTTCCTGCCCGCCGCCTTGCAGCAGCGGCGCGAGCGTCAGTTTCTCATCGAGGATCAAGGCGCCAATGCCTTGCGGTCCGCCGATCTTGTGCGCCGAGAGCGTCATCGCCTGAACTCCGAGAGCGGCGAAATCAATTGGCAAACGTCCGGCAGCCTGCACCGCGTCGGTATGCACGCAATGTCCGTAACGTTCCGCAGCACGCGCGAGTTCCGCAAGCGGCTGGATAACTCCGGTTTCGTTGTTGACCAGCATCACCGACACGACCGAGCGCGGAGGAACTTCCTTCAAAATCCGCGCCGCCGCTTCCATATCGATCACGCCATTCGGCAGAACCGGAATCCGCGCGGCATAAGGCGTCGCGGTATGAACCGAGTCATGTTCGATGGTCGACGTGACGAAGACGGAAGATTCTACGCCTTTCAGAAAGGTCGCGTTGGCTTCTGTGCCACCGCTGGTGAAAACAACTTGCGTGGGCTTGACGCCGACAAAGGCCGCGACGGAGGCGCGCGCCTCTTCGACATGACGGCGCGCAATGCGTCCGTAACGATGCGCCGAGGATGGATTGCCGTAACGCTCCATAGCCTCCAGCACCGCAGAACGAACGGCGGGCTTCATTGGCGCAGTCGCGTTGTAATCCAGATAAGCCATCAGTTTTTATTCCCGATTTAGGCCTTGTTTCCGCAAACAAACTTATCCACAGACGGCGATTAACAATTCATTCAACATAAGGATGATCCCCCATGCTTCTGTTTTTATTGACCTTATAGGTGATTGTACTTGATGAAGTTCTTTTGACAATAGGCTGAATTACTTGCTTGAAATTAACCTTCCCGATTGTGCTATAGTGTCCGACTGTTGCTCGAAGTACTCGGCACGATTTGATCGTATCAGATTCCGGGGTTTTTTGCAGCTAAAAGTTACGATCTATTAACAAATTGAACTGGGAAGGTTGTTTATATGCCCGAAGTGTTGTTTGCCGGTCCCACCGGACGCCTTGAAGGCCGTTACAGCCCCGGCAAGTCGCCTACGGCTCCGCTCGCGCTGATCCTGCATCCGCACCCGCAGCACGGCGGCACGATGAACAACAAGATCGTGTATCAACTGTACAACGCGTTTGCCGAGCGCGATTTCGCGACCCTGCGTTTCAACTTTCGCGGCGTTGGTCGCAGTCAGGGAACCTATGATCGCGGCGAAGGCGAATTGAGCGACGCCGCAGCGGCGCTCGACTGGATGCAAGGCATCAACCGCAACGCGCGCGGCGTTTGGGTCGCTGGATTTTCCTTTGGCGCATGGATCGGTATGCAGTTGCTGATGCGTCGTCCGGAAATTGAATCCTTTATCTCGGTTGCGCCGCCAGCGAATATGCTGGACTTCAACTTCCTCGCGCCCTGCCCGGCATCGGGACAGGTCATTCACGGCGCGAATGACGAAATCGTGCCGGAACCCTTTGTCGCCAAACTGGTTCACAAGCTGACCAATCAGCGCGGCGTGCATATCGATTACCGCATCGTGCCGAACGCCGGACATTTCTTCACCAACGAACTGGAAACGCTGACCGAGCATGTCGAGGATTACCTCGATCTGGCTTTGCATCAACGTCCGGTCGCGCTGGCGATGACGGCCTGAGACCGGAACGTTTTTATACTCGCAGTTGAAAAGTTGGCGAAGCGGAGAAAGATTTCGCGGGATCGAATGCGAAGGCATTCGATGCCCGTAGGGATTGGGTTAGAGGTGGGGGAGTGAGG
>CAIQVS010000441.1 GCA_903875345.1 uncultured Pseudomonadota bacterium
CTCCGAAAGTTTTTGGGGTTTCTTTCATATTGTTCAATCCATCACATTCAATAAAATTGCTGCATCAATAACCCCACCGAAGCACACACTAAAAATAGGTTAAGTAATTGCAATAACGTAATAATTTAGGCCGATTTCTATCTCAAAATCAAGTGACACTCAGACGTGGCCGAGAAAAGTTGGAGCGGGCGACGAGGATCGAACTCGCGACCCCGACCTTGGCAAAGAGCCAAATTGCCCCTGTTTTTCAGTCACTTTTTTGAATTCTTTGCATATTTTTGATCGTTTACGAACGGAAATTGTCGCTTTCACACATGGTTTGCGCACATGTTGCACACATGCGGTTCACAGCCCCCCTCAACAAGATCGACGAGTTGTTGCCTTGGCGCTCCCATCAATAGCTTTTTGTGGGGGGACTTAAATGACGCTTATCCACCGATGGAGGTGTAGCGTTTCTTCCAGCTAGGTCTAACTGCCCTGTCTCATCCGCTTCTACCATGTTGCGCCAGTTTGGGTTATGCCAGTTTTCAAATACAGGCACATAAACATCGCACTCTATCGATCTCCCGTTGGCAATGACGGTGACACGTTCGCGGGTGAATAGAGGGCGTGTTGTTTCGGTGGTGGAGTCAAAAAAACTTTCATGGCTATCCAATTTAAATATGTCATTTGCAGAAAGACCAGACACCAGATACCCCGGAGCTTGAGCGCCAAGCCTTGAAACGATATAAGGCCATCCTTGGCCTTTCTCTCCTCTAAAAACCTGAAAATTATGAAGCACGGCTTCCTCGGCAACAATCGGACGATATGGCCTTGCGCTGATAGCCGTTCTTCCCAACACATACTCCAAGGTTGCTCTTTCCATAAGAGTTCCGTACACAAACAATGGAAGAATATTTTCAATTTCGTTCATAACGTTTCCATAATATGGTGTTTGCGCACGAAAACACAATTTAGCCGCATTCTACATCGTTCTTGTAGTGTGCGAGAGACATTTTTTGCAATACTTTCAGCCGAATGGCTTATACTGAACGGGATATTTTAGGAAGTTCAAATACGCATGTTTTACTATCTTCGCGAAGACGTACAGTTTGGGACGGAAACTGAGGGGTATGATTCAAGGGACGACTCCTCTGCCCCATATTATAGACTCTGGAAACTTCTCCCCCCGGCTTTTCAGAATGCGGGGAAAGAGAAGTATGGCGATGAGGGGATCCCATTCGCCGTTTTTGCGCAAAAGCACCACTACACGCGATGGGATCTCGGAACGGAAAACACTGTTTTTGTCAAAGGTCGACCATGGTACGGATTTGAACTCAAATCCCGAGTGTTGCGGGGTACAGAAGGTTTGCAAGAGCTGATCGACGCTCACGCCCTTCTTGCCGAAAATAGCAGGCGGGCAGATGGGAGCTGTTCTTTCGAGACAAACGAGACCTGCTCCTTTCAACTTCATGTCAGCCCTGTCGATAATAGATCGGAAGACCTATTGGGCGAACCACGTGTGGCGGGTAACTTCACCGAAAGGGAGATACGTAACCTGGCCTACGCCATTGCAAGGAATGAAGAAGCGTACAAGGCCAGCCTTGCGCAACACCGCCTTGAGAGCAGGTTTTGCACGATATACTCCTCGACCGAAATCCCCGATGGCCGCCCTATTGCCGATATTCTTGATCCTGCTGCTACGACTCTTGAACAGGTTACGGGGACAAGAGTCTCTGCGGCGATGATTTCCTTGGCCAACCTCAATCCAAACCCTAACAAGGATGTAGAAGATCAATACCGGGATGTTTATTCAGGGCCACGGCCTCCCCCTATCTACACCGTTCAGTTTCGCGGCAAGGAAGGAGTTACGCTCTCGAATTTTAGTGCGCATGCACTCTACGCTGCCATCATGGTCAATTTTGTCTCACTTGCTCTGAATAATCCTCACGTCACCTTGGAGGAAGCTAAACGCTTAACGCTTGACGGGCCCACGACAGGCCGAAGACCGGCTCCCGGCGCACTGCACGGGCCACGATGACTTATGTCATCACAAATTTATGGAAAGGCTGAATAGGGGCAAAAGTCGTGATACGCTTGTAAATAAGACTTTGCGGTTGGCAGCCCTATACGAAAGAAAGTCGAACAACTCCATGAAGAACCCCATACACGTTCGCATCGAACGTCTTCGACCTTTCGTTGAAGAACTGCTGTCCGCGGGAGGCTTTGCTGCCGAAGAAGCCAAGGCCATGGCTCATACTCTCGTTTTGTCCGAAACGATGGGACATACATCGCACGGCATGTTTCGGGTTGAGCGGTCGATCTATTTTCTCCGCAAGGGAGGAGTCGTCAGCAACGCAAAGCTCGAGGTTGTTCAGGAAACCTCTTCCAGTATCACGGCCGATGCCCATTGCGGCGTAGCGCCCATTGTTATTCCGGCGTTATTGGAAAGAATGACGGCCAAGCTGCAAACGCAAGCCGTGGTCTGCGCCGCGCTTGCAAATTGCGGCCACATAGGGCGGTTGGGAGAATGGGTAGATCATGCCGCCCATGCCGGGTTTGCGGCCTTACTGGTCGCCACCTTCAATGGCCCCATTCTTTACGTCGCACCGCCTGGAGGTAAACAGGCCGTAACCGGCACCAACCCGCTGGCTTTCGCCTTTCCCCTGACCGAAAACAGAATTTTCTCCGTGGATATGTCGACATGCGCGATCGCCTTCGGCAAGATCGGCGTTGCGCATCAAGCCAAAACGCAAGTCCCGCCCGGGTGCCTGCAGGATCCCGAAGGCCACCCCACGACCGATCCAGCTGTCATCTTCTCCGAACCGCATGGCGCGATCCTGCCCATGGGCGGCGATCAGGGCTATAAGGGGTTTGCCCTTTCGATGTTCATCGACCTTCTGGTAGCAGGTCTGTCCGGAGGCCATGCGCCGCCGCCAACGAAAGACGCTAAGCTCAACAACAGCCTGACATTGACCCTCTGGAACCCGAAATTCTTCGCCGGGCTGGCGCACATGCAAAGCGAAGCGGAAAAATACATCGATTTTGTGCGCGCCTGCCCTCTCACGGATCCTCAAAAGCCGATCCGCCTGCCGGGAGACCGTTCCGATGCACGGATGCGGGAATGCGCGGAGCAAGGGGTTCCTCTCAACGAGGATGTCGTTCAAAACCTACTGCGTCTGGCGCGTGAACTTAACGTCATGCCCCCGCAAGAACTTCAAGCTGTTTGAGGCGACCTCCGTTATTGTCTAGATCAATACCTCGCTAGTTTGGGGGACGGAATGAAAACGAGAGAATTTCGGCGTGGTCATATCCCCTGAAAACTAACCGTAGGATTTTCTTCTTTTATAGGTTTTTGATTTGCCCCGCCACTTGCCACGCATCTTCAAAGAGTTGACGAAAACCGTCGCCGAAGGGACTGAATTTATGTAGCACGACATAGGGCGGACGCGGATGAACGAAAGAAATCAAGGCCAAACTCTGGCCAAACGCGTAGAAGGACATCGGCACTTTGCTTTGATGCGGCCACAATCGCACCGCCGAATATGTGGCGTCAAAGGCGGTTTCAACAAGAACGCGGCATGTAATGCCCGTATCTTCAATAAGTTTTCGCATCCGTTCGCGGTAGATTTCCGGTTCTTTGCGGAACTTGTGATGGAGGCGGTCATCGGCACAGGCAATACAAATGTCGGTCGGATATTTTTCTGTGTGCGTATAAATGAATTCTGAAAAGGCATTAAAGCGCTCGTGCCCTTCAAAGACTTCGATATCTTGAGGACAGCGGCGCACACCATCGTTGTCAATAAATTCGATGCCGACTCCGGTGAACGCATTGACAATTCTCTCGGCAGTTTGTTGACGGGGGCGATAGATGCCTCGTTCGATCTGAGTGAGCGCGTTGCGGCTTATGCCGGAAAGCTCAGCCAGCTTCTGGGCATCCCAACCAGCAAGAACCCGTGCCGCGCGTATTTGTGTTCCAGTGGGCATAAAATCACGTTGTCATCATGACAAGTTTTTATTGGAATAATTTATACAACGGCTATCGTAAACAGATGCTTAATTACAAAATTGCAGCAATAATTGCTCCGTTTATGGCATATCCGCATTGTCAAAATGCACAGTTATGGGTGAAGGACAGCCATATTAATGTTTGTAGCAGCTAAATAGGTTTCGTATCAGGCAATTTAACCAACTTTAATTAGGTGAATTGCCGTGTCCCATTCAGGGCCGATTGTTCCCGTTCAGGGAGTCTATAGCCGCATGCTCGGCTTAAGCGAGCATGGCCTGGATGATGTGCTCGATCACCCTTTTTTAGAACAGGGAGCCGCGGCAAAGATCGAGCAAGCCGCTAGGGCGGCGAAAGAGCGTGGCTTTGATCTTGTCATCCTTGATGCGCTGCGAACAGAATCATCACGAGATCCCGCTATACTATCAGTTTGGACAAATTGGGCGGCATCGGAAGCAGAAATTCTGTCACACCGTACAGGCGGGGCTGTCAATGTCGCCTTAATGAAAGGTGGCGATTTTCTGCCAATGGGATACGCCTATGGGAATGAAAAACTTGACGGGTATGCACCAGAAGTAGCAGCTGCAAACCGGGAACTGCTCCAACAGATTATGGAAGAAGCCGGATTTGCAAGGACACAGAGCAATTGGTGGCATTACGAATATGGAACGCCAGCTTGGGCTGAAAAAACAAACAAACAGGCCTATTTAATCGAAGCAAGACTACCACCGAGCGATGATGAATTGGAGGCGCTTGTTTCTGGCAATAAACCTAGCTTCACGATGGTTCGAAACGCGCTTGTGGCACCAGCATTTGCAACTTCAAGAAAACGTAGGGCGGTAGTTGGGCATAAAGAAAAAGGGCATTTCTATGAGCGGCATTCAAGCTCGCAAACTGCCCACTTAGCCCAATTCTATCGAGATCTGTTTGCCGTTAAAAATGTAGGTCTTGTTGAAAGCGGATTAGCGGCTAGCACATCAGTTATAAAGGCCTTAGTGCCGAAAAGAGGAACCATTATATGTGACAAAAGAATTTATTACGAAGTGCATCGAAGCTTGCTCCAAATGGCTCAGGATTTCGATTGGAAGATAGTGACATGCGACATGACCAATGTAGCCGAACTGCAGAGCGCTCTCGCCCAAAATAGGGGCGCATCAGTTGTATATGCAGACAATCCGAGCAACTGGTTTCTCGAAGTCCTGGACATAAAAAAACTCTCTAATCTAGCTCATGTAGGCGGTGCGAAACTGGTTTTGGACACCACGCTTCAGCCTCTCCAAAATGCTCGTGCGCTAGGTGCCGACGTTGAAGTCGTCTCGTTAAGCAAATACCCTTCAAACGGTTTTGCGATGGGGGGGGCTTATTTTAGCGATAATGCCGATATCATGAACGCAATTGGTCTTAGGGTGGCGTACGATGGACATATGCTGGGACACCCGGCAGCGGAAATAATTTATGATCAAAGTCTGTCATTAAAGGATCGTCTACGCACTGTTTCTGAAAAAGCAGAAAAGATTGTCGTTTTTCTCAGGGAACATCCTGACATTGCGCAGGTCAACTTTCCGGATCCGCTACGACTTCAGGGAATTTCTGGCGGACAGATCACTTTTCTTCTTAAAGACCAAAATCAAGGTTTAAGGCTGGAAGCGATTATTTCAAACAACACATTGTCAGGTTTTCCTTTGCATCTGGCTGGCACATTTGGGGCAGCCGTAACAACCATAGAACATTTCGCAAGCAATCCTCGTCACAGGGAAGGCATACCAAGATGCGCAACAAACGAAGTTGCAATTCCCGCCAACATGGTACGACTGGGAATTGGGTCAGCAGGGAATGCCGAAGAAATCATAAAAGCCCTTAGATTCGCACTGGACTTGTCCTCCGCACAGCAATCGTTGCCGGGTATTTCACGTAAAATGACCGTTGGCTCAAGAACGCTTGGGTATCTCCTACCAGCGCCGCAAGCAGCATGAGCGAGTGGCTCCGATGACCGAGCCATTCCTGAAACAGGCTTCAAAAAATGATTGCCAGAAAAACAAGGGGTGTTTGGCCCAATTTTCGGCAACACTGCTATCCATTTGCAATAAGTTACCCATAATTGGTATCTTTATGGGTTCTTGACGCTGTCAGCACTTGTCAGAATGCAATGTTATATAGCTTTCTATGCACATGTTTCTTTTGCCTTCGACCTCTATTCTGATTTATGTTGTCCTTAGCTTTTGAAGAAAAAGCTTGTTTTAAAAGGAAAAACACAGCGAATTCAAATAGCTAACGCTAAAATGATTACCTAATATTGGCACTTATAGCAGGGGGCAATTATGAACGAACGATTTGACGAAATGATTAAGCGCCACAGCGAGGATCTCCTTCAGACCATCGTTGATTACTGGGATCGGCAGAAAGGGCTTTGCCCGAACTATCTGTTGCCTCTGCAAGAGCGCTGGGATCGGTTCATTGATGAGACCGATCAAAGAATACAAATCCGGAAAGCAGCGTAAGAACGAGGCAAATCATGAACACCGTCACATACGCCGATATCGCCGCGCGCCATGGGCGCAATCAAGCCGATGCGCTGCTTAGGGAAATGGAGCGGCTCGCTCATATTCAGGACGAGTGCATCGCCACGGATGACGAAGCGCGTTTCCAGCGCGCCTTTGACGCTCTATGCGCGACGAATTTTTTGGATTAGCCGAAACAGGTTCACCATGTACCTTCCGATCACAGCAAGCCAGATTAGAGCCGCGCGAACCTATCTGGACTGGTCGCAGGACTATCTGGCCGAAGTCACCGGGCTTGGGAAAAGTACTGTTCGCAGCCTTGAGGCCGGGCACATTTCCCTGCATAGCGCGGTTAAGGTGCGCAAGGCGTTCGAGATACATGGCCTTGAATTCACGGAAGGGGACGGCGTCAAACGCCGGGCGGAAGGTGTTCGGGTCATCAAATCGCAAAACAGCTGCGAGGAATTTTTCCAAGATTTGCTCGAAACAGCGCGTGCAAGAGGTGAAGAAGTGCTGGTTATGGCGCGATCGCCAGCAACTTTGATGAGTTCCTGTGGGATTGCCGATACATCCGAGACACAGCAACTGGAGCTGCTGAGTGACGCGGTTGACGTCAAATGCCTGCTGCTCAGCGAAGGCACACCAGATATTGCGCTCCCACCATTTCAGGTTCGCATGGTGCCACCGCATATCATGCTCGGCGCGAAGAGCTATTATGTCTATGGCGACAAGCTGGCGCTTGTTTCTCTCAACAAACGGCTGCGCGATTTTAGCTTTGTCATTATTGAGATCCCCGGCTTTGCCGACTGCTGGCGCGAAGATTTTCTCGCACTATGGGAAATTGCAACCGTCGTGTCCGCTGGTGACGGGGCATCGCAATTTCAGATTCCGGCCAAACTGAAAAACGTCAACGTGAAATATCTCGGTCTTCATGGCCGCGATCAACGCGCGGCGGTTAAGTGAGGCCTGCGCAAACGCAGAAACCTCCAGAATTGCTGGCACTATTTTTTTGTGACTCAAACGACAGCAAAAAGCGCCAAGAAACTCGGCAGGAAAGCGTGAAAATTACTTTGGAAAACGCAACGTAAATATAGGCATTTGGGTACATCGAAATATCGCCAGCCATGAGGCGTTTATGACACGCGACGATCTCCATACGCTCAGTACAGCCCTCGCTTTTGCGGGCATGATGCTGAAGGGCGATAAAGGCGAAAACCCTACCGAACGCATTAACGGTTTCGCCAAATTGATCGAGGCTTATTGCCTGGACACTTCCTCCAGCCCTGAAAACGATCCGGAATCAATCGACATCGCCATCGAACAATACAAGGCCGAGCTTGTCGCTGAAGGCTCAGCGCAACTTCCCAATGACCGCGAAACGCTTGTCCGGTTTTACGACCGCCTTTTGCTTCGGCAAATTCGATCACAGCAACGCGAGTTTTATTCTTCCGGCCCTGCATCCGTCATTGCCGATCGCATCCTGAAATTGGTCGAAGCGGAAATTGAAGATGCGGAGACACACGCATGATGACCGCGCTGCTCATGTCTCCTGAAACCAACCAACAAATGCATGTCGCCGAGCGCATGGCGGACGCCATCGTCGAGCGCCTTCAGCAGAAGGGGGAATGCGGCGTTGCGCATTTGCGCAGCCTCGGTTTCTCGCTTGACGACATCGCGCGCTACTGGCCGCAGGCCTGCAAGCTGGCCGAAGCCAAACGACCAAGGCCACGACAATGGTGACGTGTCATGCGCAATACGGTCGGCTCACTTGTCGTGGCGGATTTGTCAAACGGAGACATGAAGTTTTCGACGGCAGGCCGCATGGCGATGGTGATCATGGACGTGCGCGCCCGAAACGGCGGTTGCATGCCGCAGGATCTGAACGCGCGAGGCTTTACGCCTCACGAAGTCGTCGTGCACTGGGACACCGCACATTTTCTGATTGCCATCAACGAGCTTGAGACATGGGGGGAGAAGGCATGACAGGAATGAACAAAACGAAAGGTTTGCAGGTTTCCGTCTGGCCAATGCCTGGGCTGGAGAACGCTGTGGCTTTTCACCCCTGGGAAGTTCAGCACCAGCCGGATCATTCGGAAATTGAGGTTTATGTCGAAGCCACTGGCCAATGGGAAATCATTGCCGAGATCGCGGGCGAAGATCACGTGGCCATCGCGGATACCATCGTCGCGCTGGCCAATTCAAAAAATCACATGGCTGCAAATAACCTCTTCCATGGAGTGCCTTATGTCC
>CAIQVS010000442.1 GCA_903875345.1 uncultured Pseudomonadota bacterium
TTAATCGCTATTTTGCGAATTGCGTCTAGTATGTAACTTCATTAAGTGTGGCGCGGACAAATTTTGTCGAGCGGGCGCAAGCCAGCAATCTGTTCAACAAGGATTCGATGTCTGATTTAACGGTCGTATTGCTGGCAGGAGGCAAAGGCACGCGTCTGGCAGGCCTTCATCCTGATTTGGCCAAATGCCTGTCATCTGTGGAGGGAAAACCCTTTCTGCACTGGTTGATTGCTTGGTTCAAGCAGCAGGGGTTAGATAGCTTTGTTTTTTCGTTGGGGCATCAGGGGCGCTCAAATTGAAACATGGTTGCGCGATGCGGAGATTATGTCAGGTGTTAAGTGGCGTGTGCACCATGAACAAAAGCCGCTTGGTACAGGTGGTGGTGTGCGCGCGTGTCTGGATCTATGTGCCGGGGACATCCTTGTAGCGAACGCCGATTCGTTGCTCTTGTTCCCTTTGCCACAGCTTCTTAATGGCTTTAAAGATACATCACTGAACGGTGCGCTTATTGGCGTGCCGATGCCAGATTGCAGCCGTTATGGTGCGTTGCAATTTAATGCTGGTGGTTTGTTAACGGGGTTTCGGGAGAAACAGCCCGGAGAAGGGGAAATAAATTCTGGGCTATATGTGTTTCGCAAGGCTGTAATAGCGCCGTTTCCTGAAAACACGCCTCTCAGCATGGAATATGACATCATTCCCAAACTGATTATTGAAAGGAAGCGCCTGAAAGTTTTTCACGCGGAAAAGAATACGCCCTTCATTGACATCGGTACGCCTGAAAGCCTCACGCAGGCCGATCAGTTTATTCGGCGTTATTTGATCTGATTTGGATGCTGGTCGCGCAGTTGGCCGCTGTCGATCGCTACAGGATCGAATTCCGGATCGAACAGCGCTATATGGCTGCCGCGATGCTCAAAGCGAATAGGAACCTCGATCATATTTCTGAGGGCTTCCCTCACTTTGGGTTGCAACTCAGGCTTTACAATAAATAACAGAAATCCTCCTCCCCCGGCGCCGAGAAGCTTGCCGCCGGAAGCGCCCGCTGCCATTGCTGCTTCATAGGCCTGATCAATGTCGTAGTTGGATACCGTTTCGGACAGATCGCGTTTGAGCTTCCAGCCCTCATTCAGTAACTCGCCAAAGCGACTAATAGGTTCGTTCGGATTGAGCAGAAGCGCCTGCCCTTCGTCCACCAAATGCTGCATGCGAAAAAGATGGCGACTCTTTTTGTCAAAATTTCGTATCTTTGACGCTTCAATGGTGCCGGCCTCGCGTTCGAAATGCGTGAAGAAAAACATCATATGCGATTCCAGCGCCTCTTTCCTGCCGAGAGGTAAGGGCAAGGGCGTCAATCGGAAAGTCGCATCCTGTGAGAAGTCTATTCTGTTAAGGCCGCCATGAGCGACGGCTACCTGATCCTGACAACCGACCGGTTCCTTGAGCAGATCCTGCTCAACATGGATCGCCTCGTGCGCGAGTTCGGGTTGGGAAATTAGGCGGCCTTGTTGAGCCCATAGCCCCTGAAGGAACGCGACGGTAAACGCTGAAGAACTGCCAAGGCCACTGCGCGAAGGCAAATCGGCGTTGTATGAAATTTCGAAACGTTTTGGCACATCCGGAAAATAGTGGCGCAGCACCTCGCGTACAACAGGATGCTTAATATCCTTGATTTCCTCAATCTCTTCTATGATCCGCCAGACGATGCGGAAATTGAACGAATAAATTGATGGCAGTTGGCGTATTTGGAGGTAAATGTATTTGTTGATTGAGGTTGAAAGCACCGCGCCGCCATGTTCGCGAAACCATATGGGATGGTCTGTACCACCACCAAGAAAAGATATGCGAAGGGGGGTGCGTATGATAACCATGACAAACTCGTGAAACACTCACCAAAATCATGCTTTAGACCTAGCGTGAAGTTGACAGAAAAGATAAACTTTTCATAGCCCCTTGTTTGCAAGAAAATTGAAAGAGAGGACGTTCATCGATGGATAAACTCAATATACTTGTGACGGGTGGTGCCGGCTATATAGGCTCTGTTCTTGTGCCACGACTTCTTGAGGCGGGGCATGCGGTAACGGTACTCGATCTTTTTCCGCGCGGCGATACGTCTCTTGCGGCCTGTTGTTCGTATGACGGTTTTGTTCCGGTAAAAGGCGATGCGCGTAATGAGGTATTGGTCAAATCACTTCTTGCCAAGGCCGATGTTATCATTCCTCTTGCTGCTCTGGTTGGAGCGCCTTTGTGTAAGCAAGATCCCCTCAGCGCGCAAACAGTTAACAGCGACGCTATCCGGATGTTGGTCAAGCAGGCGAATGTGTCACAAAGAATTATCTATCCGACGACGAATTCCGGATATGGCATCGGAGATAAGAATCAGTTCTGTACCGAGGAAACGCCGTTGAATCCCATTTCGCTTTATGGAACGACCAAGGTTGAAGCCGAAAAAGCCATTCTGGATAGCGGTAACGGAATTTCATTCAGGCTGGCAACAGTCTTCGGCATGGCGCCGCGCATGCGGCTCGATCTTCTAGTCAATGATTTAACTTGGCGCGCCGTGACCGATCGTGCGGTTATCATTTTCGAAGGTCATTTTCGTCGGAACTACATTCACATTCGCGATGTCGTGAAGGCCTTTTTGCATAGTCTTGATCACTACGATGAAATGCGTGGACAGGCCTATAATCTCGGTCTTTCTTCGGCCAATCTGTCGAAACTTCAGTTGTGCGCGAAGATTAAGGAACATGTACCGCACTTTGTCTTTCTTGAGGCGCCCATCGGCGAAGACATGGATAAACGAGACTACGTCGTGTCGAACGCCAAAATTGAGGCGACCGGGTGGACGCCCGATTGGTCACTTGATAAAGGCATCAAGGAGCTTATCTGCGGATATACAATGTTGCGTAATGGCATTTATTCCAATATTTGAGCGGATACAGGTGTCCCATGATATGCAGGGTTTGTGATTCAAGGCATATCGAGCCCGTTATCGATTTGGGGCAACAACCTTGGTGTAATCATTTCCTGAGACGGGACGAAATCGGCAAGGAACCCTTTTATTCCTTGCGGGTCGCGTATTGTCGCGATTGTGGAACCGCCCAACTCGATTTTACTGTCAAAAAAGAGGTCATGTTTGGCGATCACACCTACTTGTCCGGAGTGACGCAGTCTCTCTCTGACCATTTTCGTAACATAGCCACTGAAGTTGACCAGCGCTTCTTCAAAGACGCGGCACATAAATCTGTTCTCGATATTGGCTCCAACGACGGCACCCAGCTTAAGCATTATCAGGCGTTAAGCTATGATGTTCTTGGGGTTGAGTCGTCTAAGACGACGGCGCGTATAGCCAACGATGCGGGCGTTCCGACGCTGAATGCATTTTTTAATCAGCAAACTATGAAAGACATAAACAGGCATTTTGATATTTTTAATGCCTCTGGCGTCTTTTTTCATTTGGAAGAGCTGCATTCGGTCTGCGAGGCCATCCGCGAAGGGTTAAAGCCTGAGGGGGTCTTTGTCGTTCAGTTTCTTTATATGAAGACAATCATGGAAAATATGGCCTTTGATCAAATCTACCACGAGCATCTGCTTTATTACACGTTGGCCACCATCGAAATATTGCTGGAACGTCATGGCATGGAAATGTTTGATGCTTATCTGTCCCCTATTCATGGGGGATCCATCGTCGGCTTTATCAATCACAAGGGCGCACGTCCGGTAACGGAGCGTCTGACGCAAATGCGCTACGAAGAGCAGGAATCCGGTTGCAATAAAATCGAGGCCTACATCGATTTTAATCGCCGCATCAAGAACATGAAGGACGAGAATTGCGCCTACCTTTATTGTAACAAAGCGGCGGGCAAGCGTATTTTTGGCTTCGGTGCCCCGGTCAAGGGTAACACGATGCTGAATTATTTTGGCGTCGGGCCAGACCTCATCGAATGCCTAGTTGAAAAGAATACTTTGCGTCGGGGGCTTTATTCACCGGGAATGCACATTCCGGTTGTCATCGAAGATGAGCTAACACAGCGCCCGGACATTTATTACGTCTTGGCTTGGAACTTTAAGAATGAAATTCTTGCCAATAACCGGAAACTCATTGATGAGGGCGTTGAGTTTTATTTCCCCGTTAACCCCAAAATCAGCGCATGAAAATCCTTGTCACCGGAAGCTCAGGTTTTCTCGGCACAGCCCTCTGTCAATCGCTTGAGGGCGGCGGCGACGAGGTTGTGCGCCTGTCCTCAAGCAACTGCGATTTGCGGCGCGCGGAAAGTCTCAAGTTATTTTCATGCGTTCAATACGACCAGATTTTCCACCTTGCGGCCTGGACGCAAGCAGGCGATTTCTGTCTCACGCACCCCGGTGAGCAATGGATTATCAATCAATATATCAACACCAATCTTTTAGCGTGGTGGGCGGATCAACAACCTCAAGCCAAACTGATTTTTATGGGCACGAGTTGTGCCTACGCGCCGGACGGTGCGTTGGTGGAAGCTAATTTTATGAGCGGTGAACCGATTGAAAGTCTTTACACCTACGCCATGACCAAGCGCATGCTTTATCAAGGCGTGCGTGCGCTTAACAAGCAATTTGGGCTCCGTTATTTATGCGCTATACCCTCGACCTTGTATGGCCCCGGTTACCACACCGACGGAAGGCAGATGCACTTTATTTTCGACCTTATTCGCAAGATTATTCGCGGTAAGGAGTTCGGGGAAGCTGTGGTCTTATGGGGCGATGGTCATCAGAAACGCGAAATTATCTATACGGATGATTTCATCAGAATTCTTCTCGATCTGAACGGCAAGTTCGATAATGAGATTTTCAATATAGGCGCTGGCGAAGAGCACACGATCAGGGAATTTGCCGGCCTGATCTGCGATATTGTTGGTTATCCAGAACAGGAAA
>CAIQVS010000443.1 GCA_903875345.1 uncultured Pseudomonadota bacterium
CATGCGGATGAAGGATGACGATTGGGATGCAGTGCTGGACGCCAATTTGAAGGGCGTGTTCCGCATGAGCCGTGCGGTGATGCGCACCATGATGAAGCAGCGCTATGGCCGCATTGTGAACATCACGTCGGTAGTTGGCGCGTCAGGTAATCCGGGGCAGGCCAATTACGCAGCAGCCAAAGCGGGTGTGGCAGGTATGACGCGGGCGCTGGCCCGAGAGCTCGGTTCCAGAAACATCACCGTGAATTGCGTTGCCCCCGGCTTTATCGAAACTGATATGACGGCCGGCTTGGCCGAGGACCAGCAAAAGGCGCTGCTCATTCAAATTCCACTGGGCCATCTCGGTAAGCCGTCTGACGTGGCGCACGCCGTTGTGTATTTGGCATCTCCCGAGGCTGCCTACGTGACAGGGCAGGAGTTGCATGTCAATGGCGGAATGTATATGTGAGCGGTAGCCGTCGCTGCTTGTTTTCCAGCCGATTGGTCCGTTCGGCCGCCCCTATAGAGAACCATCTCTGGCACGGGTAAAATCTCGGATTCTTTTACAACCCTTAGAGGGAACCCATGAGCGATATCGAAGCACGCGTCAAAAAAATTATTGCCGAGCAACTCGGCGTGGAAGAGTCCCAAGTCACCAATGAAAAGGCCTTCGTGGCCGATCTGGGCGCTGATTCCCTGGATACCGTGGAGTTGGTCATGGCACTGGAAGACGAATTCGGAATTGAAATTCCGGACGAGGACGCTGAAAAAATCACCACGGTTCAAAATGCCGTGGATTACGCCTCGACGCACAAAAAAGCCTGATCGGGCGAACTTAAAAACGTCTTGTCAGTTCGGCCTGATGGTTCAGCAGCGGTGCTGAAGTCAGGCCCCGTTTTTTTTATGGTCGGTCGGTGCTGCTCCTTGCAGCGTTTTATTGATTTACCGGACTTTGTAGCACTCTATGTCCCGTCGTCGCGTTGTTGTTACTGGTTTGGGATGCGTAAGTCCCGTCGGAAATACCGTGGAAGAAGCCTGGTCCAATATATTGGCCGGCAAATCTGGAATCGGACCCATCAGCAAATTTGATGCCTCCGCCTTTTCCTGCCGGATCGCCGGCGAAGTCCGCGATTTCAATCTGGAGAGCTATCTGTCCTCCAAAGAAGCGCGCACGATGGACACCTTTATCCATTACGGAATCGCCGCTGCGGCACAGGCTGTGGCAGACGCCAATTTGCCAACCGGTGATGCCCTGAGCGAAGAAGAAGCGACTCGCATTGGCTGCGTCATTGGTTCCGGCATCGGCGGTTTGCCTATGATCGAGGCCACCCAGATCGAGTATGCAGGCCGTGGTCCGCGCCGTATTTCGCCGTTCTTTGTGCCCGCTTCGATCATCAATATGACTGCTGGGCATGTGTCGATGCGATTTGGCTTCAAGGGTCCCAACATCGCGATCGTTACAGCCTGTACCACGGGCTTGCACTGTATTGGCGAGGCTGGACGGATGATCGAATACGGGGACGCCGACGTTATCGTCGCCGGCGGTTCCGAGGCCACGGTGTCACCATTAGGTATTGGGGGTTTCGCTGCAATGCGAGCATTGAGCACCCGCAATGACGACCCGCAAACGGCCTCGCGTCCCTGGGATCGCGATCGCGATGGTTTCGTGCTCGGCGAAGGTGGCGGCGTCATGGTGCTGG
>CAIQVS010000444.1 GCA_903875345.1 uncultured Pseudomonadota bacterium
ATACGCCGTACCAGACCCAAGATATTCGTCGCGGAAAACGTTAAGGGCTTGTTGATGCAACACAACAAGAAATCCTTGGAAACAGTCCTCAGGGATTTTGAAGGCCTTGGCTATAACGTGATGTACAAACTTTATCATGCGGCTGATTATGGCGTGCCGCAGCTTCGGGAGCGCGTCTTCATTGTCGGCACAGCGTTAAACGTTGGGGAGTTCCTGCCCCCAGATCCAGCTCGGACAAAAGAAGAATGGATCACCGCGCAGGACGCTATCCGCGATCTGGAGAACATCGCCGAAGACCCCGCTTTCAGCCACATCTGGAGCAAAGCGGCGAAAAGCTCTGAGCAAGGAAACCGCAAGCTTCGGTCTGACCGCCCGGCGCACACCATGCGCGCGGAATGCCACGGCAATATTCAGTTCCATTACAAGCTGAAGCGGCGCATCTCCATGCGAGAGGCCGCAAGGTTCCAGACCTTCCCTGACAATTTTATCTTTGACGCAAAGCTTAGGGAAACCGAGCGTCAAATCGGTAACGCGGTGCCGCCTGTTCTCGCGTGGCACATAGCGGAAGCCGTGATCGACGCCCTGAAGCGGTCTGAAGACTAACGCTGTTGATTTTCCGCGTGCGCCATCGGCGTGTAGACAGCCATAAACTGCGGCCTTACAATCCTACGCATCTTGGACGCTGGGGATCGGTAGGCCGCAATCATGACAAAAGAAGAATTTGAGGCGCTGTTGAGCGCCGTCACGGATCAATTGACGGCTGAATCCAAATCAAAGCCTTTTGAGAAGCCGAAAGATTTTGAAAACAGAGTAAGGGAAGCCCTGCGCGATCTTGGAAAGGTCGCGGTTAACTTCGATCCTCATCCGTATGTTTTTCCTGACATCGTCACCGAGCAATATGGCGTCGAAGTGAAGTTCACGACGAACGACACATGGCGCAGCGTCGCGAACAGCGTTTTTGAGAGCACTCGCGATCATAACGTGAAGCATATCTACATCATCTTTGGCAAAATGGGCGGAAGCCCAGCTGTGAAATGGGGGCGCTACGAGGATTGCGTCATGCACGTAAGAACGTCGCATGTGCCTCGTTTCGAGGTGGAAATTGACACGCATAAATCGCTTTTCCGGCAGATGGGCGTGGCCTACGAAGATTTTCGCGTTTCCTCGCTGGAAGAAAAAATGAAGCGCATCCGGGAATACGCCCGCAGCCGGTTGAAGGAAGGCGAGCATCTCTGGTGGCTGGAGGACAAGCCGGAGTCCGAGCACTCTCTATCGTTGCAGGTGCGCTTGTATATGCATTTGCCGCAGGCGGAAAAAAGAAAGCTGAGGGCTGAAGCTTCCCTTCTGTGTCCGCAAATCGTTAAGCCGTCGCGCTCGAAAAACAAATACAACGACGTGACCATGTACATCCTCACCTATCATGGCGTCCTTTGTCCGCAGGCGAGAGACCTTTTTTCAGCGGGAAGCGTCGCCATGAGAGCCAATGGAACGCGCGGCGGCAATTACGTTCTACGAGCGCTCCAAGATATTGAAGCTGAGATGGTCGCGGCGGCGGGATATTTGGAAAATGCCCTGTTTGTGGAGTACTGGGGCGAGGGCTGCAAGCCGGAGCGCAGAATTGCTGAATGGCTAAAGCGAGCGGACAGTTTCGCCAAAGAATGGCGACCGTCCGACGAGCTTTTCATAGCTCAGCGCAAGCGGTCATGAAGCCGAAACGCGCGAAACCGAAAGTAGGCATAGCGAAATGTCCGCCGCTCACTCGCTCCGAAATTATGCGGGCAGTAAAGTCAAAAAACACCAAACCGGAATTGCTGGTCAGATCCTTCCTTCGCAAGAGAAAGATCAAATACAGGACGTATGGAAATCTTCCCGGACGACCCGACATAATCATGCTGCAATACAAGGCCGTCATTCGCGTCATGGGATGTTTCTGGCATAGGCATTCTTGCAAGAGCGGCGATCGCCTTCCCAAAACCAACGTCGAGTATTGGTCAGTCAAAATCGAGCGCAATGTGGCGCGGGACAGGGAAAACAAGATCGATTTAAAAAAGCGCGGCTGGCGCGTAATCGATGTCTGGGAATGCAGCTTAAAAAAAGCTGGATGGGAAGCAAGGTTAGGAACGCGCATTAAGGTGGCGGCTCGCAGGCTTTGCAAGGGCAACGAGTAAGTTGTCCCTTGTTTAAAGTCATAAACTGAGTCGACACGAGCGGATCTGGATGCTTTCGTAGCGCAACTGTGCTATCGTTTCTTTAGAAAATCGGCAAGCAGCGGCTGTCGACCTCGGCTATGGATGTGATTTATGACCAAACAACAAGAACCTGCATCGACAAGCAATATCGAGCCGTATGCGCGGGCGCTTTGCGAGAATCTTCTGCGCCGTCCCGGGGACGATGAAGCTTCGCTTGCTGCAGCCGTGGATCGTTACTGGCACTGCGTTGCCGCTCAGATTGATGCAGGCCTGATCGACGACGATGGGCGAGCTGTCCCTCACAGCCAAGAGCAAGATATCGCTGCCTATCAAGACTGGAAAGCGCGACATCAAGATTATGTGCCTCCCCCTTGGTCGAATAAACTTCTTTCAGCCTAACCTGTCGGAATGATTGAAGTCTGGCAAGCTATTGCGTTTCGGCATGGCTTTCTAACGCACGTCATGATGCAGATATTTCGTCAACAAATCATCAATCATCTCATGCGGTTCTTCGACGCCGACCAGTTTCAATCGTCCATCTAACGTCAGGACTGTGATCCCGTGCAGACATGCCCACATCAAGCGCGCGGTAATGCGTGCCCGATCTGATGGAAAATTCAGGCATTCTTTCAACGTTATTTCTATATGTTCGAAGAGACTCAGAATGCGCTGCTGGTAATCTTTAGGTAATCGAGGAGTTTTATCGCCCTTATGAGCTGTTGCAAAAACACTCTCCCACGCTCGCTGGTTTTTATGGGCAAAATCGACGTAGGCGTAGGCCAAGGCACGGACTTTTGAGAAATCCATCGGCAAGTCATAAACGCGCTCCTGACAAAACTGATAAAGCCGCCCCAAAGTTTCATAGTTAATGTCCGTTATCAAAGCATCCATATCCTGATACGTGTTATAAATTGTGCCGGGTGTATAGCCGATTTCTTGAGCTAGAGCCCGCGCCGTCAATCCTTGCAAGCCTTTCTTATATATTAACTTTTCAGCTGCAGAACGTATGAGCGTTTTGAGTTGTTCCGGCGTGTGGTCTTTGCGGCGCGCCATCATAGCCTCCATAAATGAACACCGTTCATTATTCTATTGAACAGTGTTTAATTATGTGCTATAAACAATCTAATGTCAAGTTTTTGGAGCATGTTATGAGCAACCTGATATCTTCACGGCGCTTTTTGCCTCTATTCGTGACGCAGTTTTTTGGTGCGTTTAACGACAACCTATTTAAAAACGCACTGGTCATCCTAGTGACATATAAAATCGTCGTGAATGATAACGCTCATGCAACGCAACTGGTCAATCTCGCGTTCGGGCTTTTCGTATTGCCGACGTTACTCTTTTCCTACTTGTCGGGACAATTGTCAGACAAATTGGACAGGGCGTTGGTAGCGCGAGCCGTCAAGTTGGCAGAAATTGCTTTAGCGCTTCTGGGCAGTATAGGCTTTGCTCTGAACAACCTCCCACTATTGCTGCTTACTTTGTTTGGATTTGGC
The DNA here is from genome assembly GCA_903875345.1 of uncultured Pseudomonadota bacterium. Lineage (GTDB taxonomy): Bacteria > Pseudomonadota > Alphaproteobacteria > UBA9219 > UBA9219 > CAIQVS01. The sequence goes on from CAIQVS010000444.1 coordinate 3,686, forward strand.
GTCCACTCTACCTTTTTCGGCCCCGTAAAATACGCCATCCTGCCGCAGCACCTGAAAGAAGACGAACTTGTCAAAGGCAACGGCTATATCGAAGCAGGAACTTTTCTGGCGATATTGACCGGCACAATACTGGGAGGTGTTCTCATTTTGACGCCAACCGGGACAACATGCATTGCGGCGCTGATGATCGTCGTTGCCGTGCTTGGTTATGCCGCAAGCTGTAAAATTCCTGTAGCGCCCGCGCCAGTTCCCAGCATGAATCTGAAACTCAACCCATTGACCGAAACTATAGCTATGATCCGTTATAGTTGCCGTCATCGCGACGAATTCTTGTGCATTCTTGGCATCTCGTGGTTCTGGTTCATCGGCGCTTTGTTTTTGGCGCAATTTTCACCTTTTGCCAAGGATGTGCTACGTGCCGACGAGCATGTGGTGACTCTATTCCTTGTGTCTTTTTCCATCGGCATCGCCGTGGGTTCCTTACTATGCACGAGGCTGATCAAAGGACTGGTGCGAGCGACACCTGTGCCACTCGGCGCGTTAGGGATGACACTGTTCGTGCTGGACATTTACCGAATGAGCCTTAACGCTGCTCCGCCTTCTGACGGATCGCTGCTAAGTGTAACTGCATTTTTGCATCAGTCTTTTGGCCAACACATTCTATTCGATCTATTGGGATTAGCAATATGCTCTGGCATCTACATTGTGCCTCTCTATGCGCTGCTACAGGTCCGCGCCGATCATGAACACGGTGCGCGCGCCATTGCCAGCAATAACCTCATCAACGCGTTGTTCATGGCCGCAGCAGCTGGATTTGCAATGGCCCTCATAAAAATTGGGTTTGGCATACCACAGATGTTTCTCGCGGCAGCTCTTATGAACGCATGCGTCGCGGTTTATATCTGCAAGCTTCTGCCGTTCTCGCTTATTGGCGCACTGTTGAAGCTGCTTTATCGCGTAGAGGTGCGCGGACTGGAGAATTGGGTAAAGGCGGGCGACAGGGTTCTGATTGTCGGCAACCATACGTCTTTTCTTGATGCAGCCATTTATGCGGCCTTTCTGCCAGGGCGTGTCGGCTTTGCAATTAATAGCCACATCGCGAAACGCTTTTGGATAAAGCCGTTCTTGAAGCTCATCGATACATTTCCGCTCGACCCCACCAATCCGATGGCCACAAAAACACTGATTGACCGGCTTAAGCAAAACCAAAAGATCATGATTTTCCCCGAAGGTCGTTTAACCATGACGGGATCGCTGATGAAAGTTTATGAAGGCCCCGGCATGATCGCAGATAAATCCGGCGCGATGATTTTGCCTATACGCATTGACGGAGCGCAATATTCGCCTTTTTCGAGATTGAAAGGCAAAGTTCGCATTCGCTTGTTCCCAAAAATCACTTTAACCTTCCTGCCACCACGCACATTTGACCTTCCGGAGGGCGTGTTGGGGCGCAAAAGGCGCGCTCTGGCCGGAGCGCAGCTTTACGATCTGATGTCGCAGATGATTTTCGACAGCAGTCCCATCGACACAACTTTAATGAAAAACCTTGTGGAGGCGCGCTGCATTCACGGCAGCGAACACATCATTATCGAAGATCCAAAGCGCGAGCCGATGACTTATGGAAATTTCATTGCGCGTAGTTTTCTGTTAGCCCGTCTTATCAGTCGCGCTACCGCGAAGGATGAAAAACGCATTGGTCTTATGCTGCCGAACATGACGGCAACGGCGGTGACTTTCTTCGCCATGCAAGCCTTGGGGCGTGTGGTGGCGATGCTCAATTTCACGGCAGCGGCCGGACAAATTCTCAGTGCCTGCAAGGCCACAGAACTAAATACCATCATCACTTCGCGGCAATTTATCGAAGCTGGCAAGCTAACTGCCATGACAGAGGCGTTGCAGGTAGCCGGAATCCATATCCTTTATCTGGAAGATTTACTGAAACGCATCGGCGTATCGGATATGGCCTATGCTTTGTTTGCAAAATACGCGCCCGAACTGGCCTTAAGGCTGTCGTCTAAAACACAACCCGATGATCCTGCCGTTATTTTGTTCACCTCTGGTTCGGAAGGCACACCCAAAGGCGTCGTTCTTAGCAGCAAGAATATCCTATCCAACCGCTACCAGCTCGCCAGCCGCATCGATTTTGGCCCGCAGGATATTGTGTTCAACTGTCTGCCGATGTTCCACGCTTTTGGCTTAACGGGTGGAACATTGCTGCCCTTGCTTTCCGGGATCAAGGTCTTCTTTTATCCTTCGCCACTCCATTATCGTATTGTGCCGGAACTTATCTATGACACCAATGCGACCATACTTTTTGGAACCGATACTTTCCTTTCTGGCTATGCTCGCTTTGCTAACGCCTATGATTTTTACGCGCTACGCTATGTGTTCGCTGGCGCCGAGAGGCTGAAAGACGAAACCCGTCGCGTGTGGTTCGATAAATATGGTGTACGGATTTTCGAAGGCTATGGCGCGACTGAAACCGCCCCCGTCCTCAGCGTCAACACGGCGATGCATTATCGCGCAGGAAGCGTTGGGCGTTTTATGCCCGGCCTTACGATCAAATTGGAAACGGTCGCGGGCATTGACAGCGGTAAACAGCTTTTCGTCAAAGGCCCCAATGTGATGTTGGGCTATATGAAAGAAGAAGCTCCCGGCACGTTACATCCATTGCCGGAGGGGTGGTATGACACGGGTGATATCGTTGCTGTCGATGACGATGGATTTGTCACGATCAAGGGCCGTACCAAACGCTTCGCCAAGATTGCCGGTGAAATGATTTCTCTAGCCGCCGTGGAGGCCGTACTCAATGCCTTATGGCCAGGATTCGCTCATGCCGTTGTTAGTATTCCTGACCCGCGCAAAGGCGAAATGCTGGTTCTTCTGACGGACTGCTCGGCAGCTGAACTTGATTGCCTATCGCCTTATTTCCGCCAACACGGACTTACGGAACTATCTCTGCCTCGCCGTTTCATAAAACTCGACAAACTGCCGTTACTTGGGACAGGAAAAACGGATTAGACTCGTTGCGAAAGAGGCATTGAATCTTTGTTAACCGGCTTGTGATTCAAGGGTGGAGAGGCGTTGGAGGCCTCTCCGATGGCAAAGTTTAATA
>CAIQVS010000445.1 GCA_903875345.1 uncultured Pseudomonadota bacterium
CCCGACTTTCGCAGCTAAATGGGTTTTGTGGCGAATTTGAGGGTCCTCCTAGCGATAACTCCATACGCTGCAACCGCAGCCTTCCGAAAACCGCTGCGGTGAAGACCTACCCACTATCTTTCTGACAAGTTATCTGGCATTCTGCTGCTTCGATGTTTCTGCGAAGCACAAGCCGGAAGAAAGACGGGAAAGAGCACCGCTATTTCAGCGTGGTGGAGAACCGGCGTCTGAGTTCTGGCAAGACGGCACAGCGCACAGTCTTGTACCTGGGCGAAGTCAACGACAAACAGGAGTCAGCATGGCGCAAGACGCTGGAGGTCTTCGATGAAGATCGGCAAAGCTCGACGAACCTGAGTTTGTTTCCCGATGACCGTGAACTTCCCGTCGGTGCCATCGACACCCTGCAGGTGAAGTTAAGCGCTCTGGAACTGCGGCGCCCACGGGCTTTCGGCAACTGCTGGCTAGCCTGCGATCTATGGCGGCAACTGGAGTTGGATCAGTTCTGGCAACAGCGATTGCCGGATGGTCGCGAAACAGTGAGTTGGGAAAAAGTCTTGCAGTTGCTGGTGGTGAACCGGCTGATCGCCCCGGGCAGTGAACTGCAAGTACACAGGCATTGGTTTCTGCAAAGCGCGATGGATGAACTGCTGGGCGTGGATTTTGCAGTAGCCGAGAAAGACCGTCTCTATCGCTGCTTGGACCGACTGCTGGAGCATAAGCAGGATCTATTTGTATGGCTGAAGCAGAAGTGGGCGGATCTGTTTCAGGCTGATTTCGAAGTGCTGCTGTACGACTTGACCAGCACCTACTTCGAAGGGGCGATGGAAGAGAATCCGAAAGCCAAACGCGGCTACAGCCGCGATGGACGTCCCGACTGCCTGCAGGTGGTGATTGCGCTGGTGGTCACCATCGATGGGTTTCCCTTGGCCTATGAAGTGATGGACGGCAACACCTCGGATCGCACCACGTTGCGCGGCTTTCTCGACAAGATCGAAACCACCTATGGCAAAGCCAAACGTATGTGGGTGATGGATCGCGGTATCCCTACCGAGGCGATTCTGGCGGAGATGCGCAATCCAGAGCGGCCCGTGTCCTACTTAGTAGGAACCCCCAAGAGCAAGATCGGCCAGCATGAAAAGAAGTGGCTCGACTTACCATGGCAAAAGGTCCGTGACTCGGTGGAAGTGAAACTGTTCGAGCAAGACGGTGAGTTGTATGTGCTGGCCAAGAGCGAAGGCCGGCACCTGAAAGAGATAGCGATCCGCCGCAAGCGATTGGTCCGTTTATTGCGCAAGCTTCGCGCCATGCGCCGCACTTTGCCGGCACGCGATCAGTTGCTGATGCGTATCGGCGCGGCCAAGACCGAAGCGGGCCGCGCCTTCGGCTTTGTGCAAATCCAGTTGCCAGGACCACGCCAACTGGTGACGCGCGAATCGTTCCGCTTCAGCGTGGACAAGCAGAAACTGAAAGACGCTGAACTGCGCGATGGCCACTATCTGCTGCGTTCCAACGTCAGCGGCGAAGACCCGGCCGTGTTGTGGACGCGTTACGTGCAACTGACGCAGATTGAATCTGTGTTCCGTTGCCTGAAAAGCGAGTTGGGCATTCGCCCCGTATATCATCGGCTGGAACATCGCGTGGATGCGCACATCCTGGTTGCGTTTCTGGCGTACTGTCTTCAGGTGACGTTGAGACATCGGCTGACCGAACATGCGCCCGGCTTGACTCCTGCCGCTGTGCTCGAAAAATTATCCTCGATTCAAATGATCGATGTTTGGGTGCCGACGGTGGATCAGCGCTGGCTGATCATGCCGCGTTATACCCAGCCGGAGAAAGACCTGTCGCTGCTTCTGCAAAAGCTTCAGCTTGAACTGCCGGCACAGCCTCCTCCACGCATTACTTCCCGCCCCGTCGCTTCAGACCGCCTCTCTTCTCCTGCTTGCTAAAGCGATTTTGTGGTGAAGACCTGGCTATAGCCGTTACTGAATCTAAAGAACTTATGCCGCTTTGCCTGCTCGAACTGCGAAAGTCGGGTTAG
>CAIQVS010000446.1 GCA_903875345.1 uncultured Pseudomonadota bacterium
CGCATAGGCGTCGCGGGCATGCGCCAGATAATAGGGACGCGGCACATGATCGATAGGAGCGGCGGCCAAAAACATGTCCTGCTTTTCCCCGCCACACGTCGCACCGCGCACAGGAATGAGTTCCCGATTAATGGGGGACAAAGCGGCAGCGACGGCAGCTCCCAAAGCCTCGGCATCCATCAATTCGCGCGGGTCGCAGCCCAGCGGCTTGGCAAGCCGCACCATCCAATCGACCGTAAGGCGGCGCTCGCCTTTTTCCAGTTTGTCGATCTGGCTTTTGGATGTGCCGCTGGCGTCGGCCAGCCGTTGCAGGCTCCAGCCGCGAGCGGCGCGAAATTCCCGGATGCGATTCATGACGATTCCTCAATGCGTTACGCAGCTTACCCTAAACTTATCCCCAATAAAAGTACAAAATGGTTACTTTTCTCTTGCCGATGGTATCCGTTTTGGTTACACGTGAAACATTCCCTTCCCCCTGTTCCGGAGCCCCCTCATGCCGATCAAACGCCGCCGCCGTCCCGTCGCCACCGACCGCCGTTTCCGCAAAAAAGCGCATCTCGGCGATTACGGCCCCACCGAACGCTGGCAACATTCCGGTCGGACGCTGGAACACACCGACCAGCCGGGCATTCTCGCCGCCCGCGCGACGGAAGAGCATCTGGTCGATGTTCTCGTTTTGCGCGGCGTTTTGTCCAAAAGCCAAAGCGAAGCCGCGTTCAAGCTCAAACTGGATTTTCAGCGCGCCGGTCTGGCGGCGCACGTCATCGGCGGCTATAACCCGGTGCGTACCGCGACCGATTATTTTTATGGCAACCACGACCGCAACGATTTCGAGGAATCGGCCTATCAACGCTGGCGCAACGCCGTGCGCGAGCTAGGGTTGCTTTACAGCGAAGCCGTGGTCGCGACCGTCTGCCTCGACGAACAGCTGAAATCGAACGACGTTCCGCGCCTGCAACTGGGATTGGAAAAACTGGTGGATTGGTATCGCCTGCCGAAGGGCGACGGCTAATTACGCTCAGGCGATGATATCGATTAGGCTGCCGCGCGGCAGGTTGGTGGAGAATCCCGCCGCTTTGCTGGAGCCCTGCGTCGTCAGGGAGCGCGTCGCGTCGCTCGATTTGGATACGCCCTGAGTCTGATCCAAAAGCGTTTGAGCAAAGAACTGGCTGACCTTCTGCTTGACAGCAGGCGATGGAGTCTGTGACGGAGATGAAATTTTATTGGTATTGAGGGCGACTGCATCAACCATGACGTTGCTTCTCCGATGAAAGAGATCGAAACACCCGTCCTGGGAGCAGAGCGGCGAACATCCTGTCACACCGAATCGCAGATTCTCTTACCTCTGCGTTGAACGAAGGCTAACCGAGTCCGGCGGGCAGGACAAGAGAGAATATTAACCAACGATCCCTTTGATTCGCCTTAGACTTTCTTCTTTCCCCAACAACGCCGCCACGCCGAAGATCGGCGGCGAGACGGTCGAGCCGGTCAGCGCCGCGCGTAACGGTTGCGCCACTCCGCCAAGCTTTAATCCCTTTTCCTCGGCATAGGAGCGGAACAAATTCTCGACCGCCTCGGCGGTAAAATCGGGCAAGCCCGTCATGCGTTCGGCAAGCACAGCGAGGTGCTGCTTGGCCTCCGGAGTCAGAAGCTTCGCCGCTTTGTCGTCCATCGGCAACGCGCCATCATGGAAATAGAACACCGCCATTTCGGCGATTTCGACCAGAGTCTGCGCGCGAGGTTTCAAATCCGGCATCGCGCGCGTTAGCAAATCCATCTGCGCCAAAGTCAGAGGCTTCCCCAACGTGCGGGCGATGAAAGGCTCAGCGAGTTCCGCCAGACGCCGGTCGTCGGCTTGCTTGATGTAATGCGCGTTGACGCTGCCGAGCTTGGCGAAGTCGAACCGCGCCGGAGATTTGCCGATGCCGCCGAAATCGAACCATTCAATCGCCTGCTCGGTCGAAATGATCTCGTCGTCGCCGTGCGCCCAACACAGGCGCAGCAGGTAATTACGGATCGCCTCCGGCAGATAACCGCGATCACGATAATCGCTGACGGCGGGCGCGCCGTGACGCTTCGATAGCTTCGCGCCATCCGGCCCCAAAATCATCGGCAGATGGGCGAAGGCCGGAATCTCCCACCCCATCGCCCTGTAAATCTGCACCTGACGAAAGGTGTTGGTCATGTGATCGTCGCCGCGAATAACGTGCGTGATGCCCATGTCATGATCGTCCACCACGACCGCGTGCATATAGGTCGGCGTGCCATCGCCGCGCAGCAGAACCATGTCGTCGAGCTGGCTGTTCGGCACGGTGATCGTTCCCATCACCTGATCATGCACCGTCGTCTCGCCCGTCTGCGGAGCTTTCAAACGAATGACGGGTTTGACTCCGGCAGGCGCGTCTGCGGCGGAACGATCACGCCAACGTCCGTCATAGCGTTGCGGCAAGCCTTTGGCTTTTTGTTCGGCGCGCATCGCGTCAAGTTCTGCGGGCGTGGCATAGCAATAATAGGCCGTGCCGTTCGCCACCATCTGCCGCGCGACTTCGGCGTGGCGCTCGCGCTCGGCGAATTGCGAATAATAATGGCGGTCGCCGTAATCTTTATTATCCCAATCGAGGCCGAGCCACAGCATCCCGTCCAGAATCGTCTGCACCGATTCCGGCGTCGAACGTTCGCGGTCGGTATCCTCGACGCGCAGCAGGAATTTGCCGCCGGTGTGCTTGGCATAAAGCCAGTTGAACAAAGCCGTGCGCGCTCCCCCGATATGCAGATAACCGGTGGGCGACGGGGCAAAACGGACGATAGGGGGCATAGGCAAAGACCTTCGCAAGGTGTTATGAGCAAATCATTCCATCTAAAATATAAGAAATTTTGTTGAGGAAATCGCGGCGGTATTCCCTCCCCCTCGCGGGGAGGGCTAGGGAGGGGGGCGACAGGCTGGAACGATGTTTGTAATCCGAAACCAGCGCCCCAAGCCTCACTCCCCCACCCCTAACCCCTCCCGCAAGGGGAGGGGAATCGCACCGCTCTTACTTCAACTTGCATTCTTACATTCTAGCTGACACGCTTTGCTCATCGATAATCGTCCGTCCAACCTACACCGTGACCATCCCTCCGTGAACCCCCTCCGTATCCTCGGCGATTATCTGGCGCAAGAACGCGACCGTTGGGTTTTATGGGTTCCCGTCGGCATGGGAATCGGCATCGCGGTTTATTTCGCCTTGCCGTTCGAGCCTTCTTCGTACGCGCTCGCTGCCACCCCTGCTCTGATATTAGCGACGTGGTTCGCACGGCATTGGTTGGGAACTTTCATTCCGGCTGTCGTGCTGTTGACTTTCGCGCTGGGATTTAACGTCTCGCAGCTCGACACGCGGTTGAGTTACACGCCGATGCTGGATTATGAGACCAGCGTCGCTCCGGTCGAGGGTCGGTTGATCTATACCGAAGTGATGCCGGAGGGCGTGCGGCTGACGCTGAAAGACCTCAGCATCGGACATATCCCCCCCGAACGCACGCCGGTCAAGCTGCGCGTCAAATGCGACAACAAAGACCTGAGCGACGTTCCGCCGACGGGAACGCGGATCAAATTATGGGCGCAAGTGGGACCGTTCAGCGATCCCGTCATGCCGGGAGCGAACGATTTCCGTTGGCAGAGTTATTTCAAACAGCTTGGCGGCCTCGGTTGGTCCTATAGCCATATCGAAATTACCGATCCGCATCCGCCGACATCGTGGCGCGACGACATGATGCTGATGTTCGAGCGCGCGCGTCTAACGCTGGCCGCGCATGTCTATGCGCAGCTGTCGGGCGATGTCGGCGCGATGACCGCCGCGAGATTGAACGGCGAGCAGACCGCGATTTCAAAACCGGTGATCGAAGCGATGCGGATCGCTGGCCTCGCGCATTTGCTGTCCACGTCCGGTTTCCATGTCACGATCATGGGCATTCTGATCTATTTTCCGTTGCGCGCCGCGCTGGCGCTGATCCCTTGGGTGGCGCTGCGCTTTCCGATCAAGAAATGGGCGGCGACGGGCGCGATCCTCTCGACGCTGTTCTACACCTTGCTGGTTGGATCGCAGGCGGCGACGTTGAGATCTATGCTAATGACTGGCATAGCGATGCTGGCGATTGTCGCCGACCGCCGCGCCAACGCCATGCGGCTCGTGATGCTGTCGGCGGCGCTGGCGATGCTGCTCGCGCCGGACGCGATGCTGGGACCAAGTTTTCAAATGTCGTTCGCGGCGGTGTTCTGCCTGATCGCGACGCATGAGAAAACTTTCGCATGGGCGATTTCACCGGGCGACACATTCGTCATGCCCGGCTGGCTGAACAATTTCACGCATCACATGGGCGCGATTGTTATGACCTCGCTGATCGCGACGGCGGCGACGACACCGTTCGCGATTTATCATTTCCAGACTTTCAGCTTCTACGGTTTCATCGCCAACATGCTGGCGATTCCGCTGACGAGTTTCTGGGTCATGCCGAACATCCTGCTCGCCTACGTCACCGCGCCGTTCAACGCCGACGGCTGGTTCATCGACGGCGCGGGCGCGGGCATCTGGCTGACGATCAAGATCGCCGAAACGGTCGCAAGTTGGCCTTACTCGATTTTCTACCTGCCCGCGATGCCGTGGGCGGCGTTAGTGATGATCGTCGGCGGAGCGTTGTGGCTGTGCCTGTGGCGGCTGCGTTGGCGGTATCTGGGTCTGCTGCCGATTCTGCTCGGAGCGTTGTACCCGCTCTATACCCCGTTGCCGGACATCATGATCGCGCCGGACGGCAAAGAATGGGCGGTGCGGCTGGAGGACGGGCGATTGGCTGTCTCCAACCTCGATCACGACAGCTTCATAACCGGACAATGGCAACAGAGGCTCGGCAACGTGCCGCTGGTCGATGTGACCGAATTGCCGCCGGATTATAACCCCTTGCGCTGCGACGAGGCCGGATGCGTTTATCGCCGAGGCAATCACATCATCGCTTTTCCCGAACTGGAAACGGCGGCGCTGGAAGACTGCGAGCAAGCCGATACCGTGATTGCGCCGTTTTTGATACGTTGCGATGCGCGACTGTCCTGCGCTGCGGAGGAATCGCCTCCTGCACGCAACCGCGACTGCGCGCCGACCATTATCGACGAACCGACCTTCTGGCATCGCGGCGCGAAAGCTGTCTTTTTCGAAGGCGACGCAATGCGAATCGCCGACGCCCGCCCTCGTCGCGCCATGCGCCCTTGGAGCGTGGGGTGGAGACTGAATCACGCAGTTGGCGACAGGGATGAAAACTGATAAAGCTCAAACATGACCGACCTCCTCGAACACGCAATCGCCGCGCATCGCGCCGGACAGTTGGCCGAAGCCCAAAAGCTTTATATCGTCGTGCTGAAGGAGCAACCGGATCGTGCCGACGCGCGGCATAATCTCGGCGTGATCTACGGCCAGCAGGGCCGCTTGGCCGAAGCGGTGCGGGAATTCGCTGCGGCGACCGAGGCCAAACCCGATTTTGGCGAAGCGTGGCTGATGTTGAGCGAATGCGCCGGTCGCCTTGGCCAACATGAATTGGGGCTGAAGGCCAGCGCCGAGGCCGCGCGGTTGCTGCCGACGATGGCGCGGGCGTGGCTGCGACACGGGTTAGCCTTGAACCAGATGATGCGCGACGAGGAAGCCGCCGACGCCTATCGCCGCGCCGTGGAGATTGAGCCGTCGCTTACTGCCGCATGGATCAATCTCTGCGTCAGTTTGAAGCTGATCGGCCAACCGGACGATGCCGAAGCTGCGATCCGCGAGGCGATTGCCCGAACGGACACGAATCTGGATACGGACGATAAAGCCGAGGATGCTTACAATCTCCTGCACTGGCATCTGGCTTTGCTGGAACTCGCCACGGGCGATTGGACGAACGGCTTCGCCCATTTCCGCGCGCGCTTTAAGGGCGGCACGAACTGGAAACGCTTCGACGGCGCAAAGCCTTTGTGGCGCGGGGAATCGCTCGAAGGAAAAACCCTGTTGATCACCGCCGAGCAAGGCCACGGCGATCTGCTGATGATGGCGCGTTATCTGCCGGAGCTGAAACGCAGAGGCGCGACAATTATTTTCCAAACCCATCCGGCGCTGACGCGGTATTTTTCCGGCTGGAGCGGCGCGGATGAAATGATCTCGACCGACACGGCGCTGGATAAACTGTCTTACGATTTCCACGCGCCGATTTTCGATCTGCCCTATCGTTTCGCCACGACGCCGGACTCCATACCCGCCGCGATTCCCTATCTGCCGATGCTTGAACCGGATGAAGCGACGCGCCTGCCGCAAACCGAAGGACGCCGCGTCGGCATCATCTGGGCCGGGCAGCCGCACAACCCGCGCGATACGATGCGCAGCGTTCCTGCGACCGCCTTCGCCGCGCTCTTTTCCGCACCTGGTTGCCGGTTTTTCAATCTAACGCGCGAGACGACCGACGACGACCGGGCTTTGCTCGCGCGGCACGGCGTGACCGACCTGTCTCCCGTCATTCATGATTTTGCCGACGTGGCGCGGATACTCGGCCAGCTCGATCTGCTCGTCACCTGCGACACGGCGGCGGCGCATCTGGCGGGAGGCATGGGGAAAATGACCTATGTCCTTCTGCCTTTTGCTCCCGACTGGCGCTGGGGTTTTAGGCGCGAGGACTGCCCGTGGTATCCGACGATGCGCCTGTTTCGGCAACAACGGCGCGGCGCGTGGGGCGACGTGTTGGCAAAAGTCGAATCGGTTATGAAAACCTCATGAACCCCCAACTTCAACAAGCCCTGCAAGCCCATCAAGCCAACCGTTTCGACGAAGCCGAGCGATTGTACCGCGCCGTGTTGCAAGCCGAGCCGGATCACGCCGACGCGATGTCGTTGCTGGGACTCGTCCTCGGCGCGACGGAACGGCACGACGATGCCATCGCCTATGCCGAAAAAGCGGTGGCGCGCGACCCGCAATCGGCGCTGTTCGCCTTTCACCTCGGAACGATTCTAACCACCGCGCAGAAACTGCCCGAAGGCGTCGCCGCGTTCCGAAAGGCCATCGCGCTGAAACCCGACATGCCGCAAGCCTATTACAATATGGCGAACGCGCTCAGGGCGATGGATCAATGGACGGAGGCTATCGCCGCTTACCGCGAAGCGATTCGTCTGTTGCCGACTTACGCCGAGGCTTACAACAACCTTGCGCTCAGTCTCGTGCATGAGAAAGATTTTGACGAAGCGCTGGCCGCCGCCAAGCAAGCGGTGACGATCGAACCGCGTTATGGCGAAGGCTGGAGGACGCTCTGCAACATCGCCGAGCAAGCCAAGGATTACGAACTGGCGCGCGCGGCGGGCGAGCAATGCGTGCGCCTGATGCCGGACAGCCATTTCTCGTGGTTCGGGTATGGCGTCGCGCTGTGCCGCCTGAACCGGTACGAAGAAGCGATCGAGGTTTACAAACGCGCTCTGGCGTTGAAACCTAACCGCGCCGATATATGGGACAATCTCGGCCAGACCTATCAATCGCTGAATCGCCTCGATGAAGCCGAGGCGACATTCCGCAAGACCATCGAGGTCGCGGCGCAGGTCATTACCGACGAGGATTCGCGCGAAGTCGCCGAAAGCGAATACGGCAACCGCCATTGGCATCTGGCCTTAATGGAATTGCTGCGCGGCCAATACAAACGGGGTTTCGTGCGTTACCGCGCTCGCTACACATGCATCGCGAATCTGAAACGCCCGCCTTACAAGCCCCCTCTGTGGAAGGGCGAGGATCTGAACGGCAAAACCATTCTCATCAACGACGAGCAAGGGTTCGGCGACACGCTGATGTTCTGCCGCTATCTGCCTTTGCTGAAAGAGATGGGCGCGAAGGTCAAGCTGTCGATCCATCCGGCCTTGAAGCCGTTGCTGGAGCAATCGCCTTACGTCGACGGCGTCATCGTGCATGACGCGGTGCTGACTCCGTTCGATTGCTACGCCTCGATCTTCGATTTGCCCTATCGCTTCGGCACGACGCTTGAGACGATCCCCGCGACCATGCCTTATCTGCCGTTGCTGGAGCCGGACGACGCGACGCGATTGCCGAACAAGGGGCGGAAAAAAATTGGCGTCGTTTGGGGCGGAAGCCCGCTGCATTCAAATGACGCCAAGCGTTCGATTCCCTTGCCCGTTTTTGCTGAATTATTTCAGAACAAGAACGTGGAATTCTTCAGCCTGAACCGCGATCTGAAATCCGGCGACGCTGAATTACTGCCAAACTATCCGGTGATTGATCTCGCGCCGCGCATCAAGGATTTCGCCGCCGCAGCGCGGATCATCGGCCAGCTCGATCTCATCATTACCTGCGACACCGCGACCGCGCATCTGGCGGGGGGCATGGGCAAGCCGGTCTGGGTTTTGCTGCCCTTCGCGCCGGACTGGCGCTGGCTGACGGAACGCGAGGACAGCCCGTGGTATCCGACCGCCCGCCTGTTCCGGCAAAAGGCGACAGGGGATTGGACGGACGTTATCGCTAACGTCGGGAAAGCCCTGTCCGAAACCAAGTAAAAGGGGAAATTAACCCTGACGCGCTTTGTAGCGGGGGTTGGTTTTGTTGATGACGTAGGTGCGTCCCTTGCGGCGCACGATCTTGCAATTGGCGTGGCGCTTTTTCAGAGCCTTGAGCGAGTTTGCGATCTTCATAACATGTTCCTAAAGTCTGTAATCAGGCGGGCAACCTAGGGTGCCAACACAGGGGAGTCAAGCAAAACGTGAAATTGTAGGGAAATTAAGCCCTAAACCCCGCTCTGGCGCAGAAGTTCACGTAAAGCTTTAAGTTCAACCAGAACGGCCTCGATCTCGCGGCGTTTTTCGGGGGAAAGACCGGGAGGCGGAGCCTGACGCGCCACCGGACCGGGGGCATGCAAAGCCGAAATCGACGCCGGAACCTGCGGGTCCGGAACCATCGAACGCGCCGAAGGAAAGGACGAGCCGCTTTCTTTCAACAACTTCTGCACGCCGCGAATAGTGAAGCCTTGATTGTAGAGCAGGTCCTTGATGCCGCTGATAAGCTGAACATCTTCCGGGCGATAATAACGACGACCGCCGCCGCGCTTGAGCGGCTTGATCTGCGTAAATTTGCTTTCCCAGAAACGCAAGACATGCTGCGGCACGGCGAGATCGCCCGCCACTTCGCTGATCGTGCGGAAAGCTGCCGGTGATTTCATCTCGACGGGACGCAGGGCATAGGGCGCCGGTCCATGCGAAGAAGAAGCCGGCAGGGAATCGTTCGGAACCGTCGCGCTCATGATTTAGCCTCGGCGTGAGAGCCCGACAACGCGCGGTTGATCTTGTCCTTGAGGACATGACTGGCGCGGAACACCAACACGCGGCGAGGCAGGATCGGAACCTCCTGCCCGGTTTTCGGATTGCGCCCGACGCGCTGGCCTTTGCTGCGCACCTGAAAGCTGCCGAAGGAGGAAAGCTTGACCATCTCGCCGCGAATCAAGGCCTGACTGACCTCATCAAGAATCACATCAACAAGCTGCGCCGAGTCATTGCGCGACAAGCCAACTTCCTGATAGACGCCCTCGGCAAGTTGAGCGCGGGTAACGGTGCTGTCGGTCATCTGATGATCCCTCGAATCTATTGCGGAAGCCTAATACGTGTCGCGCCGATCGTCAAAGAGAAAGTCCGGCTGGTCACAATTCGTCGCCTTCATAGATCTCTTTCAGAACGGTGAAAGCCTGATTGATGCCCTTGAACTTTTCTTCCGCCACGCGGCTGCCCCCGTTCGCATCAGGGTGATGCTGCTTGACCAGCAAGCGATACTGCACCTTGATGTCGGCGAAGGAAACCGGCGGCGTTAGCTCAAGAACGGCCAGAGCCTCGCGCTCGGCTTTCGACATCGGCGGAGAAGGCGACACGTCCGCCGCGCCATCGGAGAAAAATTCGCGCCGGATGGCATCGCGCAACTGCTGTTCGCGTTGATGCCATTCCCCCATCGGCCAAGACGGACGCTCCCAGACGGAGGCCGAGCGATTGTAGGCCTCAATCTGCACCGTATTCATGCCAGAGAAAAAATCCCAGCCGCGATTGTATTCGCGCACATGATCAAGGCAAAACCAGTAATAGCCGCTGAGGTCGCGGTTTTTCGGCGCCCGGTAATCGCCCGATGCGGCGCATCCGGGGCTGTCGCAACACCGAACCCGGACGGGGCGGTCGTCATATCCTGTGTTCTCAAACGGGGGCATATCTCTTTCCATGCAAACTCGCCGATTTTATCATATCCTGACACGCAACGGCGCAAAACCTGAAAATTCAGTCTTTTCATAGGGGAACTCACATGTCCGACGCAAAAATCGCCGCGCTCATCGAGCAAAAACTGCGCGCAGCGTTTGCGCCTGTTTTTCTGGACATACAGGATGATTCATCACGCCATCTTGGTCATGCCGGACATCGCGGTCAGCCCGAATCGCATTTCACCGTAACCATTGTGAGCGAAGCGTTCACAGGGTTAAGCCCGCTCCAACGCCACAGAAGCATAAACGATGTCCTGCAAACCGAAATACGGGAACAAATCCATGCGTTGAGCCTGAAAGTTTTTTCGCCCAATGAATACAATCATAGGTAGCAATATATTTATATTGCTAGCGCATTCGTTATAAAAAGCGCGATAACTATTTGTTTTTGTTTGTTTTTATTTTTATTGATAAACTCTTACGTGTGTATGATTATATGCAACCTATAAGTGCATGCGATTCACATAACACGTGTGAGGACGTTAACATGAACACCCCTCTCCATCAGGATAACGATGTAAGCCTGAATCAAGCCCCCTGCCGCCACGCCAGCACCCTCGTCAGCAAAAACGTCATCGTCGGCAAGCATCGAACCAGCTTGAGACTCGAACCCGCCATGTGGTCGGGACTCAAGGACATCGGGCGGCGTGAACGTTACACCACGCATCAAATCTGTACCGCCATATCCCAAGCCAAACCAAAGGGCACATCCCTGACTGCGGCGGTACGCGTCTTTATCATGGCATATTTCCGCAGCGCCGCGACAGAGGACGGACACGCGAAGGCCGGACACGGGCAAGGGAAATTACCCCCCATCGTCAGCCTTATGGACGGGCAAATCGCGGCCTCGCTCGTGCCCAAGCCGCAGCCCGCCCCTAGCTTCATCATTGGCAACCCTGTGGCGAATGGGTCGGCGGTTCGGTCAGTCTGAGGAACGCGCCTTCAGAACAGATTTGCACATGCGCGTAGGTCTCATAAGGTGTGAACCCTTGCTAGAGAAACTCCGCCCACACGGCGCGAACTTCGGTTTCACGCACGTCCTTGGCGACAAAGGCTTTCCCGATGCCGCGCGCCAGAACCAAAGTCAGCTTGCCCGCTACGGCTTTTTTGTCCTGCGCCATGAGCGCCATGAGCTGATCGACGCCGCACGCCAAGGCAGGCGGCTTCACCGGCAAGCCGACGGATGCTATGTGGTCGCGCACGTCATACGACTCGGTGTGGGAACAAAGCCCCAGCTGCGCCGACAAGCGGAACGCCATAACCATGCCGATGGCGACCGCCTCGCCATGCATCAGGGCATTGCTGAACCCGGTCGCCGACTCCATCGCGTGGCCGAAGGTATGGCCGAGATTCAGCAAGGCGCGCTCGCCCGCCTCACGCTCATCCGCCATGACGACTTGCGCCTTGTAATTGCAACTGGCCGCGATCGCATGAATCTGCGCGGCGCGATCGCCATTCAGCAACTTGCCCGCATGCGCGCGGCACCAGTTGAAAAACGCGGCATCCTTGATCAATCCGTATTTCACGATCTCGGCGTAGCCCGCGCGCATCTCCCGCAACGGCAAGGAGTCGAGTGCCGAAACATCGATAATGACGAGGCGCGGCTGATAGAAAGTACCAACCGTGTTCTTGCCGGCATCGGTGTTGATGCCGGTCTTGCCGCCAACGGAACTATCGACCTGCGCCAAAAGCGTTGTCGGCATCTGAACAATGTCGATGCCGCGCATGGCGAGTGATGCGGCGAGCCCCGCGAGATCGCCGACCACCCCGCCACCGAGAGCGATGATCAAACTGCTGCGATCGATCCCCGCCGCCAGAATGCGATTGAGCAGAACGTGAAGGTTAACATAGTCCTTGCTTGATTCCCCTGCGGGTAACGTTACGGACGGCAGCAGCGTATGCCCTGAAGCGTCAAGAACGGCCTCAAGCCGCTTGAGATAAAGCGGCGCAATGTTGGTGTCCGTGACGATAAGGCAGCGCCTCGCGCTAAGCCGTTGCCCAATCAGCTCGCCAGCGTTGGCAAAAAGATTGTCGCCGATCACGATATCGTAGGGCGGCGTCCTGTTCGCCTGCGAAAGATCGATCGAAACCGTGTGCGTCTCAACCGGCGGCGCCATAACATCGGACGAAGACTCAACCATCATACCCTCACCTGTTTCATCGTGTCCCGAAGCGCCTCAAGAAGCTGTTCAACCGTATCGTCCAAGGGTCGATCATCGCTGATCAGCACCATGTCCGCCTGAGCATAGACGGGTTCGCGCTGCGCCAGCAAGTCCGCTAGACGTTGACGCAAATCTCCGCCAAGCAGCAAAGGACGGTCATCGCGATGCTCGGTGCGCCTGACCAACGTTTCAAGATCGGCCTTAATCCACACCGACACAGCCCCGGCCTTGATCAAGGCGCGGGTCTCCTCATTGATAAAGGCGCCACCGCCCGTCGATAAAACGCAACGCGGTCCCGCGAGAAGGCGCGCCAAAACGCGTTGCTCCCCCTCGCGAAAGGCCGGTTCGCCGTACCGTTCAAAGAATTGAGCGATCGTCATGCCAGCCGCCGCCTCGATTTCCGCATCGGAATCGACAAACGGCAAGCCAAGCCTTGCCGCCAATTGGCGACCGATGACCGTTTTACCGGCCCCCATCATACCGACCAGCACAAGGGTACGTTCAGGAATGGGACTGGCCGGAGCGGTCATTTTCATGCCATAATGCGAAGTGTATAAGGATCCA
>CAIQVS010000447.1 GCA_903875345.1 uncultured Pseudomonadota bacterium
CCGCCCCGGGCAATTGTCCGAACCCGCAGTTAGTACTTAATCCGCCGAATGTCGGAATGGGCGCGCGTGGTCTTTTGAATGATCCCACGGTCGTTGAGGTCCATAACGGTGGCTTGGATTACCTCGTCATGTATATGACGGGTGTGAAGAGTGCGAACGATTCCTCAGCAGGGTATAATACCACCAATAACAAAATCTATGTCTCAACGTCTTGGGCCAACGATGGCGTAAATTGGAGCAACCCGATATTATTGATCGACGGCGCTTGGATGCCGTCCGCTACGGTCGATTCGCGGGGACACGTAATCCTTTATGCCAACGACACCACATACGGAACCTTAATGCGGTATGACCTTGGGGTATCCGGCTTTACTCCCAGCCCCCGCCAACCCATCAAAATTGTTAATTCCTCAAATTTTTATACCGGGTTTACGATTGCCTACGTCCCCAGCATCAAGATATTCCAGATGTTGGGTACACGTGTCACGCAGTGGGGTAGTCCGTTTCAATCAGTAATTGATATTCTTGATAGTTTTGACGGATCAAATTGGTTCTTGGCTAAATCGGGAATTATAACGTCTAATGATTCCTCCAATAGCGTTATGACTCCTGCCCCTCTGCCCGGTGACTTTTGTTCAGTCTATTATGCACAGGCAAGAGGACTTATGGCTTACAACATCTACTTTAAGAATTGGTGCTTTTAAGACATGGAGCTGGTTGTGATCAGGAAATTTCTATTGAATTTGTGCTTATCCCTGATGCTTGCAGCATCGCTGAGTGTAGCGGCGGCACAGGCTTCCCCCGAAACTTCGTGCGTAGCAAAGCAAGCCGACTGTGTGCGCGTACCGCCGAACAGCACCGTCACTTTCGAGTACAACGGCTATTGTCTAAATATCAAGAACCTAACGAATACGGACTACTTTTTGGACTTTCAGACAGTGCAGGACAGAGAAAAATTTATGTCTGTCGCATCAAACTACGGACTAAGCATTTCACCGTGTATTCCTCCATACCGACTAAGATACGGTTGATGTCACGGCGGTAGCATTGTGTTTGGTTGCCAACTAGTCGTAGTGCTGGCTTACAGAGCTTTGGTTTCTGTCGGTTTGGCGGGCTTGCCCCGCCGTTGACGGCGCGAGGTTTTTTTCTCGCGCGAGGGTTTTGGCTTCTTCGGAGCGTCGCGGCGGTTCTTCGAGCCGTCGCTTTCGCTCTCGTCCTCAATGATCGTGAAGGACATTCCCCCCGTCAGGCGATCCGCCTGCTCGAGCCGAACCAGAACCGGTTGCGCCAGCTTGAATTCGCGTCGCGAGCGCTTGCCGATCAAGGCCTGCCGTTTCTCGTCGTGGAAATAATAATCCTGCGGCAGGCTGTTGATCGGGATGATGCCGTCGGCGCCCGTTTCGTCGAGCCGCGCGAACAGGCCGAAGCGCGCCACGCCGCTGATCCGCGCCGGAAAAGTCGCGCCGACGCGATCCATCATAAACAAAGTGGTGTAACGGTCGGTCGCGTCGCGTTCGGCGGCGACGGCGCGGCGCTCGGTTCCGGAAATATGCTGGCCGATGTTGTCCAGTTTTTCGATGTCCGCATCGCTTAAGCCGTCGCCGCCGAGATTGCAGACGCGGATCAGGCCGCGATGCACGACGAGATCGGCATAGCGCCGGATCGGCGACGTGAAATGCGCGTATTTGGCGAGCGCGAGGCCGAAATGTCCGATATTGTCGGGGCTGTAGATCGCCTGCGCTTGCGACCGCAGCATCACTTCGTTGATGACTTGCGCGTGCGGCCCTCCGGCGTGCTTCTCCAGAATCTGAGTCAGGAAACGCGGATGCAACTGCTTGGCGGGAACGAGGCTGATGCCGATGCTGTCGAGGAAATCGCGCAGTCCCGTCAGCTTGATTTCCGACGGCTTGTCATGCACGCGATACAGGCACACGCCGCCCTTGCCCTCCAGCTGCGCCGCCGCCGCGACGTTGGCGGTGATCATAAATTCCTCGATCAGTTTATGGCTGTCGAAACGCGCGCGCGCCTGAATCGCCTGCACCTGTCCCTGATCGTTGATGACGACCTTGCGCTCCGGCAGGTCGAGTTCCAAAGTACCGCGCGCCAGCCGCGCCTGCATCAGGCATTTGTAGGCCTCATGCAGCGAACGGATCGTGGGGATCAGCGACGGCGCGACGTGATCGGGGTGATTGTCGATGACGCGTTGCGCCTGTTCATAGGTCAGACGGGCATGCGATTTCATCACGCCGCGCATGAATTGCCAGCGTGTCAGTTCGCCGAGTTTGTTGAGCCACAGATGCACGGCCATGCAAGCGCGTTCGACATGCGGTTTCAGCGAACACAACTCGTTGCTGAGAGCCTCCGGCAACATCGGCACGACGCGGTCGGGGAAATAGACGGAATTGCCGCGCTTGTAGGCTTCGCGGTCGAGCGCGCTGCCCGCCTTGACGTAATGCGCCACGTCGGCGATGGCGACGATCAGGTGCCAGCCGCCGTCGGCGTCCGGTTCGGCAAAAACCGCGTCGTCGAAATCGCGCGCGTCCTCGCCGTCGATCGTCACCAGTGGAATGTCGCGCAAATCGACGCGTCCTTCCAGCGTAACCGGTTGGGCGTCCTCGGCTTCGCGCACGGCATCGCGGTCGAAATGGTTCGGAATCTCATGCGTTGCAATCGCGATCAGGCTGACGGCGCGCGGCGCGTCGGCATGTCCCAGAACTTCGATCAGCTTGCATTCTCTCGGTCCCCAGCGGCGCGTCGATGTCACTTCCGCGACCGCGAGGTAGCCTTCCTGAAGCTCGGCGTTGGTCTTGGCGTGGAGAACGTAATCGCCGCGCTCGCGGCGGTTGGTCGATTGCAAATTCCAGCCGCGCGGGGTTTTCTGCAACACGCCGACGATGCGGCGCGGCCCGTCTTTGGCATCTTTGCCGACGGGCGCTCCACGTGCGGGAGCGGGTTTCTTGCCGTGCCGAAATGGTTTCTTGGGATGGTCGCCGGGTGGGCGTTTAAATTTCACGCGAGGTTCCTTTGCGTTGCATGGTCAGCCAATTCTGGCGGCCAGTCTGGAATATAATGCCGCCAGTATAGCCCATAACGTCGAGCGTGTTGGTATAAATCGCACGCAAATCTTGCGACAAGCCTTGCGGCAGAGGATGTTCGCTGCGCACGATCATGTCCAGTTTTCTGGGGCGCACCAGCCCGTCGAGCTGCAGCGAGCCTAGTCGGCTCATATTCATATCGATCAAAAAGCGGATTTGCGAGACGGCGCGCCGTTGCGGGTCATGAGGCTCGGATCCATCGCGCTTGTCGCGATGCACGTAAAGGTTGATCGCTTCGAAATGCTGATCGATGCGCATCGGGATCATGTAGGGCTTCCATTCACCGACAACGGCGTCGTGGAGTGTATGCGACGGCGGCGCTATCTCCTGCATGAAACGGTTGATCAGCTCCAATTTGCCCGCCTGAGTCAGCCTGTCCAGCGCGGGGTTGCCGATCCAGCTGCGCAGATTGCCTTGCTGCAGCACGTTCAGAAAGAACAGCAATGTGCCGGGCAACTGCGCGTTCGGTTGCGGCATGACCGAGGCGTTGATCTGCTGCGCCAGCGGCGGGTCGATTTGCGCCAGCGCCGCCATCATCTGTTGCAACGAAGAGAACGTAACGCCGTCCGCGTCGGCGAGAATCGTCGGCGCATCGGTTTTCATCGCCGACAACGTCAGAACCAAGTTCGTTCCGACGGGCAAATCGGTCGGTTGCCGTATGTAAAAAGCCTTGTCGCCGGATTGCAGGATCAGCTCGCCGTTCGTTCCTTTGCCGGTCACGGTCGCGGCGATCTGGTTGTCCGCCAACGGCGCTGCCGGTTGGGCGGGAGCGTTGGGCGGCGTGATCGCGTCGATGCGCAAACCGATTTGTTGTCCGGGAACGAGCGCGTTGACGACGGGCTGGGCTTGGGAAACGGAAGCCGTTGCGACAGGCGCTGAGGGTTGCGGTGAAGAAGGGAGCGTGGCCGGTGAGGGGGGCGTTGTCGTTTGCGCCGTGGTTGCCGTCGTCGCCGCCGTTGTGGAAACGCTTTGTTGATTGGCTGGAGTTGGCGCGCCGGACGATGGAAGCGGTGAAGGTTCGGATGCGGTTGCTGCGGTGGCGTTCGGGGTAACGGGCGAAGGCGTAGCAGATGCAACAGGCGCGGCGGGTTGCCCCGTCGCCGTTGCGGCGTTTACGATGGCTTGTCGCGCTGCCACGGAATTCAGAAGCGAGAGGGAGATTTCGGCCTCGCCCACTTGGGCGAGGAGTTCCCCTGCGGTCACGGCAAGCGCTTCCGCCTCCGAAGGCGACAACGTGCTGAGCGCGGAAAAGGTATTTTCCGTCGGCGGCGCGGAGGACAACCCTGCCGGAATCGGGCTGTTCGACGGCAGTGTGATGGCCGACAAAACCGTGCCGATCGTTACGGGCAGGGGCGGCGGTTGCTGCGAAGACGCAACGGTCGCGCTCGACGAAAGCGCGCCGGACGAGAGGTTTGGATTTTGCGCGGAAACCGTAAGGCCGGAGGGCAAAAGGATCGTGGCCTGTTGCGGCGGATTGCCGGGCTGGCACAACAGACGGGCACGGGAGTGCGCAGCATCGACGTGGCCGTCTACAACACGACCAACGCCATCTATCGCGTCCTGGCCGAGG
>CAIQVS010000448.1 GCA_903875345.1 uncultured Pseudomonadota bacterium
ACGGGATCGTCGTCGATAATGTGAATTGTCGCTATAGGTCGTTGGATCGACATTTTTTAGTCTATATTCCTTTCCGTCAAATCGTGGTAACGATTTAATCACTGCTACCACGCCATTTTCCCTTACGACAAGTTCGGAATATACTGATTTTATGTAAAAGGAATGGCCGAAGAATTTTGTTTGAAACTGAGCCCACGGCGGTTGCAATAGCAATCCCGGATCATATATTCTTTTAACTACCGCTATTTTGGCAAGCCGTAGCCGGGGCAGCGCCATATTATATTTCGTTCACCAGACGCGATGCGTGTATGTCGTGCGAAATGCCTGAACTGACCCCGCAGCAGAAATCCCATGACGAGCAAGACGGTCGGCGCGACACAAAAAATCACGATCTGCTCGATCTCGTCGAGGCGCGGTTCATCGTGCCGCCGATCATAAAGCTGGCTGGTGCGCGTCGAGGAATGGTTGGCAATGGCGGCGGCCTTTTCCAGCATCACGCCATTTTTGAGATAGGCGGTAATGCCGGTGGCGCGGAACGTGTGATTGCTCTTGGTCGCGATTTCGGCGCGGCAGATCGCCGCCGGATCAACGCATCGGTCGAGCAAAGGTCGCGCACGACGGCGTGAGTAAATTCCGACCCTGCCGCAATGTTGCAGTGCGGCATACATGTCGATCAAATGGAAAACATTCTTGGGTCGGAATTTTTACAGCGGCTGGAAAGCCGCTTCATTGAAGGAAATGCTCTTGGAACATATCATGATCCATGGCGGCGTCATACGCAGGTTATGGCCAGCCGATCTGCCCGCCTTTCGGGAGCATCTTCTGCGCCTCGACGCCCAAAGCCGGTTCGACCGCTTTGCGATGGCGGTCAATGACGCGTTTCTGAGTCGTTACGCCGAGCGCTGTTTCGGCATCGACGACGTCATCTACGGCTATTATGTCGATGGGACGATGCGCGGCGCCGGAGAATTGCGCGCCGTGGGCAACAACATTATTGGAGGTTCGGTCGAAGCGGCGTTCAGCGTCGAACTGGCGTGGCGGCGTCGCGGCGTCGGTACGGAGCTGATGTCGCGCATCGTGCGTGCCGCCCGCAACCGTCGCGCCGATGCGCTCTATATGTCCTGTCTGGCGCGCAATGTCGCCATGCAGTCGCTGGCGTGCAAGTTTTCCGCCGACCTGCGCTTCGAGACCGACGAGATGACTGGCAGGCTTGTGGCGCGCGCGCCCTCGGTAGCTTCGTTCTGGGGCGAGTTCGCCGATAATGCGACGAGCTTCGCCACGGCCATGCTCGACTTGCAGACGCGGGTGTTCTCGATGCAGCGGCGCGTCTGACGATCTTTCACCAATTTCACAACTTTCCATGGAGGCTCACTTCATCGTCGCGCCGATCATATGGTCCGCGTCGATGAATGGTTCGCCATGGCTGCGGCCTTTTCCAACGTGCCACCATTTTTGAGATAGGCGGCGATGCCGGTGGCGCGGAACGTGTGGTTGCCGATCTTGGTTTCTATTTCGGCGCCCGCAGTCCGCCGTTGGATTATCGCATATTCAAGCGTCGCCACGCTTCTTTAATTCCTTTTTGATTTTTTCACGGTCATGGAGGAACAGGTCAAGAATGGGTTGCCGTCCCGGTCCCGGAGCCTTTTCGATATCATGCATGACCTGTTCGATGATTTCGTCGAGGTGGAGGAGAGCAGCTTCCAATTCATCGCGGGAGCGTTCTTTGAGGAGCTTCATGGGGAATCCATTGAAATTAAAGGATAAAGTGGATTATTAAAGGCAAGGCCAAGTTCAGAGCTATGCGCTCGGTATTAAGCGCGGATATCTCCGAAAATGTTGGTACTTGCGACGCAAGTCCCGCTCTCGACGGATTTTCCACCGCTGCGTTCGTGATCCCATGCGAAACCACAAGAGCGGTCAAAGGCTTTCGCCAAATTCTTCCCATCGCCTGAACAAAAAAAGCCCGGCATCGCCGGGCCTCCTCATATCGACCAGCTTATTCCGCCGCCGCTGTTTGCACCACGGCCTTTTTTCCACCCGGCTTTTTCACGGCAACTTTCTTGGCAGCACGCGATTCAGCGGCCTTTCGTCCAAGCCCGGCGCGCAAGGCCAAAGTGGAACGCTGGGCTGCATAGTTCGGGGCTACAATCGGATAATCCGCCTTCAACCCAAAAGCAGCGCGATATTCATTCGGGGACAGGCCGTGTCCCGTTTGAAGATGTCTTTTGAGGGATTTGAATGGTTTTCCGCACTGGAGGCAGATGATCGCGTCCGGGGTTACCGATTTCTTGATCGAAACGGCGGGCTCCAATTTGTTTGGCTCATCACTATCAGGAGCCGGTGCTGCACCTACAGAGACACCAAACGCATTTTTGACGGTTTCAATGACGCTGTGGAGATCAGT
>CAIQVS010000449.1 GCA_903875345.1 uncultured Pseudomonadota bacterium
GCCAAGGCCGGGGTCGTCGGCTGGCCTGTAAAACATTCGCTATCGCCGCGTTTGCACAGGTTCTGGTTAAGGAAGTACGGAATTGATGGGGAATACGTCGCCTTGCCTGTGGAACCGGAGAATCTGACGGCCACTCTGAAATATTTGTCCGCTCAAAAATTTCGTGGCGTCAATCTGACCGTGCCGCATAAGGAAGCGGCTTTGAGCGTCGTCGAAGCGGTCGATCCTTTGGCGCGGCGCGTTGGCGCTATTAATACCGTTCTTGTTCAGCCGGACGGAACTTTGCTAGGACGCAACACCGATGTTTTCGGCTTCACAGAAAATTTGCGTGAAGGCGGTTATAAAATCGATCATCGTCCTGTGACTTTACTGGGCGCGGGAGGCGCGGCGCGCGCCGCCTTAGTTGCGCTTGCCGATATGGGCGTTCAACATATTCGCATCGTTAATCGCTCGCAGGATAAGGCGGAGGCGCTGGCGCGGCACTTTACTGTGCCAAAAATCGAAGTTTTCAGCTGGGATAATCCGCAGGCGCTGGAACATACAGGATTGCTGATCAACGCGACCTCGCTGGGTCTGGTTGGGCAACCGCCGCTGGAGATTAATCTGGAGTCCCTGCCGCTGGACGCCTTTGTCACCGATATGGTTTATGTTCCGTTGAAAACCGATCTTTTGCAACGCGCAGAGAAACGCGGCAATCCCGTGATCGACGGGTTAGGGATGTTGTTGCATCAGGCGCGACCGGCCTTTCAGGCCTTCTTTGGCGTCGATCCTGCCGTGACGCCGGAGCTGCGCCGCCACGTTATGGAAGGAATGTAGGATATGCTGATTGTGGGTTTAACCGGCGGCATCGGTATGGGCAAAAGCGCCGTGGCGCGGACATTGAAAAGTTTTGGTCTGCCGATTTACAGCGCCGACGAAGCCGTTCATGCCCTATTGGGCGCGGGCGGTGCGGCGGTCAAGAAAGTCGCGAAAATTTTTCCCGAAGCCGTGCGCGACGACGCCATCGATCGACGCATTTTGGGCAAGCTGGTTTTCGGTGATCGGGAAAAGCTGAAGGCACTGGAAAACATTCTTCATCCGCTGGTTCACAAAGCCGAGCAGAATTTTCTTCGCGCGGCGCGGCGTGAAAAATGTCCTATGGCCGTTCTGGAAATTCCTCTGTTGTTTGAAACCGGAGCCGAGAAGCGGTGCGATGTGACGTTATGCGTAACCGCGCCGAAAGCCGTTCAACGCGCGCGAGTCTTGCATCGCAAGGGCATGACGGCGGAGAAATATAAAGCGATCGTAGCGCATCAAATGCCGGATGCCGAAAAGCGGCGTCGTGCGGATTATGTCGTCCCGACCGGCGTTAATCACGCCGTAACGCGCAAGCGCCTCCGTGCGATCATCGACGAAATTGCGGTTTCCTGTGAAACAGAAGCTCAATAATTGCGCAGCAAGCCCACCAGACGCCCCTGAATCCTGACGCGTGGCGCGGGTAGCAGCTGTATCTGATAATTCCGGTTCGCGGGAATAAGGGCAACCTGATCGCCGCGCCGTTCCAGATATTTTAGAGTCGCCTCGTTCTCATCGACCAGAGCGACGACGATGGAGCCGTTTTCGGCGGCGTCGCAGGTGCGGATCACGATCTTGTCGCCGTCCATGATCCCGGCCTCGATCATCGAATCTCCGGAAACTTCGAGCGCGTAATGTTCGGCATTGGATGATGCGCCGCGACCTGAAGCCAGCAACCCGGCGGGGACTTCGACGCTTGATGTCGGATCGCGCAAGGCTTCGATTGGCGTGCCGGCCGCTATGCGGCCATAGAGCGGCAGATGGATTTGGTTGGCAGCGGCAATTGCGGGAAGAGCGGGCATCGCCACGTCGGAAAGCGCGCGGAGCTTTGGTGCGCCCTGTCCGGCAGATTTCGTCGCTCCGCGTGTTTCCAACCCTTCGGGCAACCGCAAAATCTCCAGAGCGCGGGCGCGGTGGGGCAAACGCTTGATAAAGCCGCGTTCCTCCAGTCCGGTGATCAGCCGGTGAATCCCCGATTTCGACCGCAGCCCCAGCGCGGCTTTCATTTCTTCGAACGAAGGCGGCACGCCCTCAGCTTCGAGCCGGTCGCGGATGAGAAGCAACAGCTCTTTCTGTTTGCGGGTCAACATGGCATACCCCAAATGGTTAAGAACAAAACAGGAATGTTCTACTTTGGTTCTTTTCGAGAGTCAAGGAGGAGATTGTCAAGGAGGAGATTAAAGCTAAGCGGCTTTCCAACTTGAATCCCCTCTACCGAGCCTCTAACCTCCAGCCTCTAATCGCCAACCCCTGACCCCTGATTTTCATGTCCATTGACACCAAAACCGTCTCGCGCATCGCGCATCTGGCGCGGCTTAAAATTCCCGAAGAGGAGCAGACCCATGTCGCGGGCGAGCTGAATAAAATCATCGACTGGATCGAGCAACTAAGCCAAGTCGATGTCGCGGGCATTGAACCGCTTGCCAATGTCAATGATCTGGCGCTGCGTTGGCGCGAGGATGTCGTCACCGACGGCGGCAAGCCGGAGGACATACTGGCCAATGCTCCGGCCAAGACGGCTGATTTCTTCACGGTGCCGAAGGTTATCGAATAGGCTGCGGGCACAAAGCCGTTGCGCATCAGAAGGATTCAACCATGACCAAGCTTACCCATCTCTCCGTAACCGAAGCCGTGACCGGACTCGCGGCAAAGGATTTTACCTCCGTCGAATTGACGCAAGCGCATATCGCCGCGATGCAGACGGACGCCGCGCGCGGCACGAAGGCCTATATCACCGAAACGGCTGAACTTGCGCTGCGGCAGGCCGGGGAATCCGACGCGCGTCGCGCCGCCGGCAAGGCCGGAGCGATGGACGGCATTCCGATCGCGATCAAGGATTTGTATTGCACCAAGGGCGTGCGCACGACGGCGGCGAGCCATATCCTCGAAATTTTTACCCCGACCTATGAATCGACCGTCACGCAAAAATTGTTCGATGCCGGATGCGTCATGCTCGGCAAGACCAATCTCGACGAATTTGCGATGGGGTCGAGCAACATCACGAGTTATTTTGGTGCGGTGATTAATCCGTGGTCGGGCCCCGATCCTGCCAAAGCGGCGCGGCAATTGGTGCCGGGCGGATCGTCCGGCGGTTCGTCTTGTGTCGTTGCGGCGCGGCTCGCTATGGCGGCGACGGGAACCGATACGGGCGGTTCGATTCGCCAGCCCGCTTCGCTGACGGGTACGGTCGGGATCAAGCCGACCTATGGGCGTTGTTCGCGCTGGGGCATCGTCGCGTTCGCCTCGTCGCTCGATCAGGCCGGACCGATGACGCGCACGGTGGCCGACGCCGCGCTGATGCTGCGGACCATGTCCGGTTTTGATCCGAAGGATTCGACCTCGGTCGATCTGCCGGTGCCGGATTTCACTGCCGCCGTGGGGCAATCGGTCAAAGGCCTGAAGATCGGCATCCCGCGCGAATACCGCATTGACGGCATCGATGCCGAGCTTGACGTCTTCTGGCAAAAGGGCGCGGCGATGCTGCGCGACGCGGGCGCGGAAGTGATCGACATATCCCTGCCGCACACCAAATATTCCCTGCCGGTTTATTACATCATCGCTCCCGCCGAGGCGTCGTCCAATCTCGCGCGCTATGACGGCGTGCGGTTCGGCCTGCGCGTGCCGGGCGAGAGCCTGAACGAGATGTATGAGAATACGCGCGGCGCGGGCTTTGGCAAGGAAGTGCGGCGGCGGATTCTGATGGGTACCTACGTTCTGTCGGCGGGCTATTACGACGCCTATTACATCAAGGCGCAAAAAGTCCGCCGCTGTATCCGCAATGATTTCGACGAGGCGTTCAAATCCTGCGACGCGATTCTGACCCCCGCCGCACCCTCGACCGCTTTTGCGATCGGCGAGAAACAGGACGACCCGATCCAGATGTATCTGGAAGACGTGTTCACCGTCCCGCTCAATCTCGCCGGATTGCCCGGCATCGTCGTGCCGGTCGGATTGGCCAAGAACGGCTTGCCGATGGGTTTACAGCTGATCGGCCGCGCCTTCGACGAGTCAACCTTGTTCAAAACCGCCTCGGCGCTGGAACTGGCGGCGGGATTCACGGCGAAACCGCCGTTTACGGCGTAATATTTTTTGGAATGAGGATTTTTGTATCCTTAGAGCGTTTTCTTTTCAAAGAGAATCGCACGCTCCAATGTCGTCATGCTCGCGAAGGCGGGCATCCCATTTTCTGTTAAGCCAACCCCGATAACGGGGTTTATCATTCTGATCTCAGAGAAAAACAAACGGGATGCCCGCCTTCGCGGGCATGACGACCGAGGGTTGATTTCACGCGTCGGTAAGATTCAAGCGAGCCTCAATGCGCTGCAGCCTGTCGTCCATGCCGAGCTGCATCGATTCCAGCCGCAAATCGTCGTTGCGCAGATTGTTGATGTCCTCGCGTATCCTGATAAGCTGGCGCGTATGATCGGCCTGTACGGACTTCATCTGCGCAACATCAGCCTGAATCTACTTCAGGATTTCATAGATAAGCTCGTTCGTCACATCAGCCACGGCAACATTTTATCATGCGCATAGTTAAAAACAATAAAAAAGGCCGGGGTTTTGCCCCGGCCTTTTTATCTGCGCTTAACAGGGATTAGAAGCTGTAGTTAAAGAAGGCATAGAGAGCATTCGTTGTCTCCGCGCAAACATGCGACGCAGTGTACGTGAACAAATAAACGGCAGGAGTAGCAACGTTGGTGGCACTGCATGTACCATTTTGTCCTGCAACCGCAGTCTCACCAGCAGGAGTGGTCGGGGGTGTCCACACGCCGTTGGGCGCGGCGCCGACGCAAGTCGGGACCCCGTTGGGCGCACCATTCGTTGCCTCAGCTACAGTACCGCCTATACTTCCGCCGATATTGATGATGGCGGTGGACATGTTCAGGCAGAAATTTGTCCCGGCGGTTGTATTCGGAATAGCCGTCCAACCAACCGAAAAGCCGGTGTTAGCGGCGTTGTTCGTTGCCCCAGCATACGTAGTGCCAGCAAGTTGTGGCGGCGCTGCCGTGACTGTAGGAGCGGCGCTACAACTCGAACCGCAGCCGGTACGCATACTGGCGAGATAAACACCCATTTGCTGCTGAAGCGTCGTGACGTTGGCGCTCTGATACACGGACGAAGCCGCTTTCCAGACCGCGCCGAGGATCAGGCCGATGATGCCGAGGACGATGGCGATTTCTGTTAATGTGAAGCCATGTCTGCGCGTTTGCGCCGAGGACTGGCCGGATAATTTCTTGGTTACGTTTGTCATAAGGTTCTCCCCTTAGGTGTTGAAAACGGTTGAATTAGCCTTTGAGGCTACCGGAGAAACCTTAACTTCCGGTAAATGCCGACAAGAAAGGTCACTGACCGCAAGGCGATAAGCCTGTTTAACTTTGCAAAATAAGGTTAAATCTTCGTTAAACTCACAGCGGGGCATAAAAATGACGAGCATCGCCATGCGTTAAACCGCTATCAGCAAAGAGCTTTGCTTGCCGTCTGTCCTTTTTGACAAGCTCTCCGGTCTGAAATAGACTTTCTTCACAACCCGGGGTGTCCTTCGGCGCATGATGCGCTTTGGGGCTGAGATGATACCCGTCGAACCTGATCCGGCTCATACCGGCGAAGGGAGAGTAACATGGCCAGCGCCCGATCAGCGCCGGGAGCGTCGAGTCCGAGCGCTTTCCGGCTTTCCCAATCCCTGATTTCGAAATCCTCCGGCGCAAACCGGATGTTCCAATCGCCGCATGCCGCCGGACGGCGCATTACCATGGGTTTTTCCTGGATGCAGCGCCTCGGCAAGGGCGCGGCGATCGATGTGTGGTTTCCCGCCGCGCTTAAGGAGAAGCTGCAGACGCTACTGGCCTCCGGCGCGTCTCTGAGCGACGAAAATTTTCCGGCGGAATGGGCGGCGGTGCGGCAGTTCGAGTTGCTGCAGGACGCCGGCAATTACAAGATTTACAATATGCAGGCGGATTACCTGATGCGCTCGCTGTACGAATTGAACCGCAGCATGCGTGGCGGCGGCTATCGGATCGTGTTGGCTACGCTCGGCGGTTATTGCGCCGACAGCGACAGGGACGATCTGCAGATCCTTGATGAACGGCTGCAGAAGCGTTTATCGCAAATCATCCATATGCTTTACCTCGACGAACAAAGCGCCGAGATCAATCAGGAAAACGATGCCGATCTTGCGGCGGGGCGATGGGATTTCCGTACCGCCTTGCCGCATGTCGGCATGACGCTCGGCGCGCGCGATCTGTACCGTCCCGTCGGCGGCGGCGTCCGTCCGGTGACGGAGACTTTCGTCGTGCCGACCGCGCCACACCGTGTTGCGCTTACAAACTGGGTCGCTAATCTGGGTGTCAGCGACGCGATGACGGGCGATCCTTTACGCTACAAAGAGAAATCCCCGGAGCAGGGCGAATACAGTTTTCAAAACGGCGTTTATACGTTCTCTCCCGCCGATGAAATGCGTTTGGTCGATATTTCCTTTCTGCGCTCTCCGCCCGATCAAGGTGCCGGGCGAAATCGTACGATGTCCGAAAAACGGCATCTTTTGGCGCGGCAATTTTTCAATATCCTCAATGCGCTGCCGCACCGCCACATCGCGCATGACACCGCCGTCGGCCTGCAACTGCCGGAGATGATCAACGAGAATGAATGGCTCTACATTCCCGAAAGCGACGAGAGCTTGCATGCGTTTAATTGTTTGTTGCGCGATGTCTTCGCGCCGCTCGACATCCTGTCGCTCTCGACGCTCGACGGGCGCGACGACGCCGGACCTGAAATCAAATCAACGGTGCAGCACATGCGCGGTTACGGCGACCGATTGACCCCCGATGCCGAAGCGTTCCAGCGTCAGATGGCGCAATTCAATTTTTGCTGATTTGCTCGTTCGCGAACCGCCGCGCGGTCTGGTCGGCGTCGCGCAGGACATCGAGGTCGGTCAAGGTTGCGGCGGGGAGGGCGTTCAGCGTCGCCTCGACGATGCGTTCGATATCAAGAAAACCGATGCGCTTATCAAGAAACGCCTGCACCGCGACTTCGTTCGCGGCGCTCATCACCGCGCTGGCCGTGCCGCCGCGCCGCATCGCCTCGCACGCGAAACGCAGCGCCGGGAATTTGACCGGATCGGGCGCTTCGAAGGTCATCTGCCCGATCTTGGCGAGATCGAGCTTTGCCGCCGGAGTCGCCATGCGTTCCGGCCAAGCCAAGGTATAACCGATGGGTGTGCGCATATCGGGCGTTCCCATTTGAGCCAGAACCGAGCCGTCTTCGTATTCGACCATGCTGTGAATGATTGATTGCGGATGCACGACGACGTCGATTTTCTCCGGCGGCATCGCGAACAGGAAATGCGCCTCGATCACCTCCAGCGCCTTGTTCATCAGCGTCGCGCTGTCGATGGAGATTTTCGCGCCCATGCTCCAGACGGGATGCTTGACGGCTTGTTCCGGCGTCATCCGGCTCATGGCCTCGCGCGTCGCGGTGCGGAACGGCCCGCCGGAGGCCGTTAGAATGAGTCGCGCAATCGCCTCGCGCCGTTCGAAATCGAAGACTTGCCAGATGGCGTTGTGTTCGCTGTCGACCGGCAGCAACGTCGCGCCGCATTCCGCCACCAGCTTCATCATCAAAGGTCCGGCGCAGACCAGCGTTTCCTTGTTGGCGAAGGCGATCGTCGCCCCGCGTCGCGCCGCCGCGAACGTTCCGGGCAAGCCCGCCGCGCCGACAATGGCCGACATGACCCAATCGCTGTCGGCCTCCGCCGCCTCGACGACGGCCTGCGCGCCCGCCGCGACGGCGATACGGGTTCCGGCCAGCGCGTCTTTCAGCGCCAGATATTGGGATTCATCGGCGATGACGGCCAACTCCGGTTTCAAAAGCCGCGCCTGTTCCGCGAGCTTGCCGACATTCTTGTTGGCCGTGAGCGCCACCATTTGGTATTTTTCCGGCGCGCGTTCGATCAAATCAAGCGTCTGGCATCCGACCGAGCCGGTCGAGCCGAGAATCGTGACGCGGCGGCGGGATTGCGCTGCTCCGGTCTTTTTCGCATGGGGTTGGGCTGATAGGCGCATGGTTTCGTTCCGATCTCTGTCTTCCGTCTTCTGCTTTTTGACTACCACCATTTCATGTGTTCGCCGAGCGCGATTTGGAAGAAAACCAAAAAGATCGCGGCGAAAACCAGCCCGTCGATGCGATCCAGCACGCCGCCGTGACCGGGGATGAGCGCGCCGCTTTCCTTGACCCCGGCGCGCCGCTTGAAATAGGATTTGAACAGATCGCCCACCTGCGCAACAGCCGCCAGAAAGAGCGCCAGCGGCAGGGCGACGAGGGCGTGATGCGCGTGAAATCCAACCGCGACGCCGAAACCCGACAAAGCCGCGAGCGCCATGCCGCCCACCAGACCCGACCAGGTCTTGTTGGGGCTGATGTCGGGCGCGAGCTTCGGCCCGCCCACCAGACGGCCAACGATATAGGCTCCGGTATCGGTTCCCCACACGGCGACAAGCAGAAAGCACATAAGCCCCAAGCCGCTGTCGGGCGTCATGCGCAAATACAGCATCGCGAGACTGCTGCCCGCCATATAGGGGATTCCGGCCATGATCCAGCCGGCGGTTTCTTCGTGACTCCGCGCCGCCATGACGAAAAGGACGACGGCGAGAAGCGCCGCGATCATCAGGCCGAGCGCGGGCGAATGCGCCGCGCCGACGCCCATCGCGACAAGCAGCGACAGATAGGCAAAAGCCGCAACGTGCGGTTTGACAAGGGGATCGACGAGACGCAGCCATTCACGCAATCCCAGCATCGTGACCACGGTCACCACGACGGCGAACCCCCACCCGCCATGATACACCGTCAACAGCACAAGCGGCACCAGCACCAGAGCCGAGATCAGCCGCTGACGGAAATTGACCGAATGGAACAGGCTTGGATCAAACGCGGGCAACCGTATCTCCGTAACGGCGTTCGCGGCGGCGGTATTCGGCGATGGCCTCGGCGAGATGCGCGGCGGAGAAATCCGGCCACAGCACATCCATAAAGACAAATTCCGAATAGGCCGATTGCCAGAGCAGGAAATTCGAGATTCTTTTCTCGCCGCTGGTGCGGATCACGAGATCGGGATCCGGCATGCCGCCGGTAAAGAGGAACGATTGCACCAGATGTTCGTCAATCGCATCGGCTTTAAGCTCGCCGCGTTCGACGGCCTTGGCCAAACCGCGCGCCGCCCACGTAATTTCCTGCCGCCCGCCATAGCTTAAAGCCAGAATAAGGGTCAGTGCCTTGTTGTCCTGCGTGATCTCTTCGGCATGTTCGATCAGATCGACGATGTCCGGCGGCAAGGCGCGACGATCACCGATCGTTTTGATGCGCACGCCTTCCTTGTGCAGGGTCGCAAGCTCGCTGCGCAGATAAAACCGCAACAGCTTCATCAGCTCCTCGATTTCCATCAAAGGCCGACGCCAATTCTCGGACGAGAAGCTGTATAGCGTCAGGTGACTGACCGACTGGTCGCGCGCCGCTTCCAGCGTCCTGCGCACCGCCTCGATACCGGCGCGATGCCCCATCGTGCGCGGCAGGCTGCGCGAGGTCGCCCAGCGTCCGTTGCCGTCCATAATGATGGCGACGTGCAGTTTGCCGTCTGGTTTGGGCGCTATGTCTTTGTCCTGCGTCATCGCGTCGAACCTATGATTCTCTGCAGCGCTTCACGCACCTTGCTTCCCATATCGGGATGCGCCAGCGCGAACGCGGCGTTGGCCTCGATAAAGCCGATCTTGTCGCCACAATCATAGCGCGTTCCCTCGTAGCGCAAACCATGAAAAGACTGGCGTCCGATCAGCCGCGCCATGCTGTCGGTAAGCTGAATCTCGCCGCCCGCGCCGACGCGCTTGGCTTCAAGTTCGTGGAAAATTTCGGGCTGCAAGATGTACCGGCCAATAATCGACAGGGTCGAGGGCGCCACGGCGGGATCAGGCTTTTCGACCAATCCCCTGATTTTGGCGAGGCGGCCATCGTCCGTCTCGACATCCAGAATGCCGTAGCGATTGGTTTGCTCGCGCGGCACATCGACGACGGCGACCATGTTGCCGCCCACCTGATTATAGGCGTCGAGCATTTGCTGCAAGCAGGGCTTTTGCGCCAAGACCACGTCGTCCGCCAGCAGGATCGCGAAAGGCTCGTCGCCGACGAGATGCCGTGCGCACCAGATGGCGTGGCCAAGGCCGAGCGGCTCGCGCTGGCGCGTGAACAACAACTGTCCGGAATCGATCTCGGTCGTTTGCAGGATGCCGAGTTCTCGCGTCTTGCCGCGCTTTTCAAGCGTGCGTTTCAGATCGTAGTTGCTGTCGAAATGATCTTCGAGCGCGCCTTTGCCGCGACTGGTAACAAAGATGAATTGCTCGATTCCGGCGGCGCGCGCCTCGTCCACCGCATGCTGGATCAACGGACGGTCGACCAGCGTCAGCATTTCTTTCGGCATCGCCTTGGTGGCGGGAAGGAAGCGGGTGCCAAGACCGGCGACGGGAAACACGGCTTTGCGGACGGGACGGATCGACATTGCAAGGGAACCATTCATGGTGCGGTTGGAGGAAAGGCAAGCGAGCTTTTGACGGCTTCGCAAATTTCTTCAAGCGAAAAAGGCTTGGCGATAATCCGATGCACAAGGGCGTCAAGATTATGGGCGCGAAGCCTTTCCTGAGCATAGCCGGAGATCATGACGATGCGCAGGTCGGGAAACGACTGCACGGCTTTGAGCGCGAGGGCGATGCCGTCAAGATTGGGCATGACGATGTCGGTCACGAGAACGTCGAATTTTTCCTGCGTCAAATTGTTCAAAGCCTGTTGGCCGTCCGTCACCGCCGTGATTTTGTAACCGGCGGACATAAGGGCGCGAACGATAAATTCGCGCACCGCAGGATTGTCCTCGGCAACCAGAACGCGCGCTGCCGCGTTTCCGGGCATGATGTCAGTTGGAGGCATCCTTCGGCTCGATAAAATTCAGGTTAATACGCTCCACCGTTCCTTTGGGCGCGTTGATCATGGACTGGAACGGCACTTCGCCATGAGGGTCTATTGTAGCGGTGGGCGCGTCAATCTGCCAGCTTTGCAAAATAGCGCTGTCCGGACCGATAGCGGAGGCCTTAAGATCAGGAATAATCTGCATTTTTTCGGTTTCGTTCGCTATTTTTCCGGTGATGGTCAGCTTGGTGATGCCCTCTTCGTATTTCATCTCGGAGCGAACGCCGACGACGCTCAGCCCTTCGCCCGGATAATAAATATGCAGCCCGATGGCGTCGTAGAGTCCCTCCAGACGCGGGTGGTTCTTGACGATTAATTGGCGTCCGAAAACCAACCAGAATGTCAGTACAAAAGTGACGACAAACATCGACGCAACGATGGCGATCTGAATTTTTTTCGACACGTTCTTTTGCGGCAAGGCCGGAAGGTTCGAGCCGGGCGGAAGCGGAGGCAGAGGCGCGCGCGGCGTGGCGTCGAAAGGTTGCGGTTTTTCGCGCGGCGGCGCGACGACATTGATTTCCTTCGGCAATTCGGCGCGCCAGCTATGGGCGCAGCGCGCGCAGCGCACCTGCCGCGAGCCAGAGGCGAACAGGGTTGCCGGAATGAGATAGCGCGTGTGGCAAAGGGGGCATTCCAGGATCATCGGGTTGTTATAGAGGCAGAGGCCGGTTAAGAAAAGCGATACTGGACGTGACGCGCCATGTCATTATGATGCGCCGGAATCAACAAAGGTCCGAAAGAAAGCCCCTCGGCACGATGCTTCTGCAATTCGACCATGTCAGCCTGTCTTACCAGACCGATCATCAGGTCTTGGCGAAGGTCAGCTTTGCTTTGCCGTCAGGCGGGTTTTACTTTTTGACGGGGCCGAGCGGCGCGGGCAAATCCTCGCTTTTGCGTCTAACCTATTGCGCCGAAAAGCCGACATCGGGGCGGATTTACCTGTTCGGACAGGATATAACCACCGCGCCGCGTCCCGAATTAACCGCGCTTCGCCGCCAGATCGGCGTCGTGTTTCAGGATTTCCGGCTTATTTCGCACTTGAGCGCGCTTGAAAACGCCGCCCTGCCGTTGCGCCTTGCGGGCGCCAGCGAAGATTACATCCAAAAACACACGCGCGAGCTTCTGGAGTGGGTGGGGCTTGGCCATCGGCTGAACGCCTATCCCGCCGAGATGTCGGGCGGCGAGCAACAGCGCGTCGCCATCGCCCGCGCCGTGGTCGGCAGGCCTAAAATGCTGCTCGCAGACGAGCCGACAGGCAATGTCGATGACGAAAACGCTGTCAAGCTTTTCCACCTGTTCGACGAGCTTCACAAGATGGGCACCGCCGTCATTCTTGCGACCCATCAACAACATCTGGTCGAGCGTTTCAACAAACCGGCCTTGCGGCTTCAGAACGGCCAGCTGACAATGCCCATCGTCAAGGCAGCCTGAACCATGCCGCTTCCGTCGAATTTCTTTGCGCCCTCTTTTCGGCAACATCGGCTGGGCTGGATGTTTTCCGCGCTGGTCGGCATCATGGTTTATCTGGCGACCTTCTCCGCCGTCGCGGAAGTGAGTCTGTCCGCCGCGACCTTGACGTGGGACGCCCGCGCCGCGAGCCGGTTGACGATCGAAATTCCTCCGGTCGGCGACGAGACGGCGACACCGCAAGCCGACCGCGTGCGGCAAACGCTCGGTATCCTCCGCGCAATGGCGGGGATCAAGAACATAGCCCAGATCAGCGATGAGGATACGGTGCGTCTGCTGAAGCCGTGGATCACGCAGCCTGAACTTTTGAAATCCCTGCCTTTGCCGGTGCTGATCGATGTCGAGCGCGCGCCGGGCAGCATCCTGACCGCCGACGATATTCGGCAGCAAATCAAAGGACCCGTGCCGGACGTTCGCATCGACGACCATGCGGCGTGGTTGGCCGATCTGTCGCATTTCGTGTACGGCCTTGTCGCCGCCGCCGCCTTGATGATCGTCTTGACGGCGCTCATGCTCGCGTTGGCCGTCAATCTTCTCTGCAACACGATCATGGCCGCCGAGGGCGACGCGATTTCCCTTCTGCACATCATGGGCGCGACCGACGACGATATCGCGCGGCACTTCGCCTATCATGCCGGTCAAATATCGTGGCCGCCGACGCTTGCCGGATTTGTTTTGGCGCTGCTCAGCGCCGGTGGATTGCTGTTCTTCCTGCGGCATTTTGCCGATCTTCTGGCGGTGACGCCGACGGTTTGGGTCGAGCTTGGGCTTGCCGTCGCGCTGGTGCCGATCGTTACCGTGGCCATCGCCTTTTTCACGGCGCGCGTTTCCGCGCTCAACACCTTGTACGCCATGCCATGAACCGGGTTCGTTTCATTCGTTATGCAATCGTCGCCGGAGGCGTTTTGGCCGCCCTGTGGATGGCGGGGCTTTTGTCCTTTGTCGGTTCTGTCAAAGCGCTGCAGGAGCCGACTCTCCGCGCCGGTCTTCCAGCGACGGATGCGATTGTCGTTTTGACCGGCGGGCGCGAACGGCTCGGCGTCGGGCTTGAGCTTTTGAAATCGGGACAAGGCAAAAAGCTTCTGATCTCAGGCGTCCATCCCGGCCTGACGCTCGATCACCTGCCGGTGTCGAAAGACCTTTACGATTGCTGCATCGCTTTGGGGCATGAGGCCGGAAGCACCTTCGGCAACGCCGAGGAAACGCGGACATGGATGAAGGAGGAGGGGTATCGTTCCCTGCGCCTCGTCACCGCCAATTACCATATGCCGCGAAGCCTGTTGATTTTTCATACGGCTTTGCCCGATACCGTCATCATTCCCCATCCGATCCAGCCGGACAGCGTCAAGCTGGAGGGATGGTGGAAACATTCCGGCACGGCCAGTTTGCTGGTCACGGAATACAATAAATTTCTTTGGGCGGCGCTGCGGTTGAGGGTGTTCGGTTTATGATTGTTTTGCGCTCGCTGGTTTTCAATTTCGTCTTTTTCGGCGTTACGGCGCTCATGTGCTTCGTCATGCTGTGGGGGCTTCTGCTGCCGCGCCGATTGATGCTCGGCGTCGTTCATCTGTGGCTGGCGCAAGTCGCGTGGATCGAAAAGCATATCGGCGGCATCACCTACCGCATCGTCGGGCGCGCGCATGTGCCGAAGGGCTCCTGCATCATCGCCGCCAAGCATCAATCGGCGTGGGAGACGTTCAAGCTTCACCTGCTGTTTAATGATCCGGCGATCGTGCTGAAAAAAGAGCTTCTTTCGATTCCGGTCTGGGGTTGGTATCTGCGGCGTTCGGGCATGATCCCGATTGACCGCAGCGCGCGCTCCCGCGCTGTCAGCGGCATGCTTCAAGCGGCGCGCGCAGCGGCGCAGGCCGGACGCAAGATCGTGATTTTTCCGCAAGGCACGCGCATCGCGCCGGGCGACAAGCGTCCTTATAAAACCGGCGTCGCGGCGCTGTATGAAGATTTGGGTTTGCCGGTTGTGCCGATGGCGCTGAATTCGGGATTGCTGTGGGGGAAAAACAGCTTCGTCAAAAAACCGGGCGTCGTCACGGTCGAATTCCTGCCGCCGATTGCGCCGGGACTCGACCGGCAATCGATGATGAAGCGGTTGGAAGCGGAGCTGGAAGGCGCGACGGATCGGCTGCTTGAAAGCAGGGGTAAGTGATTTTACCAAGGTAAAAATGATGAAAATAAGCATTTTTATGAAGTCTTGAAGATCAAAAAACGTTGAAGTATTGTCGTACGCAGAAAAGATATTACAAATTTTTAGGGGAAGAAGATGGATTTTAAACAGTGGGAATCTTTATCCTTTGCCGGAAAGGCGGCGCTTTACGATGGCGTAAGAGACGCAGGCATTAGGCAATTTGTCGAAGAACGTGGGGCATACGGAGTTATTTTCTTCGGCAGATGGAATCCGGAAGAGGCCATCTTGATCATGACGCAAGATGATGTGCCGAGCGATGCGGAAACTATGGGAATCGCAAGAGAGCGGAACGCTCCGCCTTTCATTTTTACCTTTGGCCCTCCGCTGTCTCCTGCGGCTCAGGCTTGGTTGCAAGAAAGCGGTTGCCTTAGGCCACCGGAGCCGAAGTCTGCGACGGATCGGTTACTTGACCGCGCTCTTGACGCCGGTTGAGCCGAAGCCGCCCGCGCCGCGTTCGGTGGCCGACAGTTCCTCAACTTCCTGCCACGCCACGCGCGCATGCGGCGCGACCACCATCTGGGCGATGCGCATGCCGCGCGTGATCGTGAAGGGCTCGGCGCCGAGATTGGCGAGAATGACCTGAATCTCGCCACGGTAATCGGCATCGATTGTGCCGGGGCTGTTGAGGACGGTCACGCCGTGCTTGAGCGCTAAGCCGGAACGGGGACGCACCTGCGCCTCATAGCCTTCCGGCAAGGCGATCGACAATCCCGTCGGCACCAGAACGCGGCGACCGGGCTCGACCATCAGGTCATTAGCGATGGCGGCGCAAAGATCCATGCCCGCCGACAGTTCCGTCGCGTAGGCGGGAAGCCCCAGCGCCTCGGCGTGGGGGAGGGACTTGATGGCGACGGACAAAGCTTTCACGGGATGATCCTCTGAACGGGGCTTGACTCAAGTTTAACCTAATCGTCCGCTTCGACTAAACTGCGGAAAACTATGTTGAGGAAAGACCGGCCTGCCCCCCTCCCGCTCGCGGGAGGGGGATTCCACCGCTCTTTCTTCGCTCTTTGTCCTACCATATATTTGCTGAAAGACTCTAGAAGATTAGCCCGACCGTTTCCACAGCGGGTTTTTGATTTGGCGCAGGAAATCTTCGTGCCGCGACGTTTCTTCGTCGCTTGGAGCATGAAGGCGCGGTGGCCGATGTTCGCGCAGGCGTTGTTCGACGACCGCAGCGGTCGCCGCGACTTCCGATGCAATCGCCAGATCGGGTTGTCGTCCGCCGCGCAATTCCAGATACACCTCCGCCAGCAAGCGCGCATCGAGCAAAGCGCCGTGCAGCTTGCGATCCGACAGATCGATGTTGAAGCGTTTGCACAGCGCGTCGAGTGAGGCCGGAGCGCCCGGAAATTTGCGCCGCGCCATCGCGACCGTGTCGATCATGCGGCTGCGCGCCAACGCCGAAAAGCCGATCCGCACCAGCTCGGCATTGATAAAGCCCATATCGAAGGACGCGTTATGCGCGACCAGCGGCGCGTCTTCGCCGACAAACGCCAGAAACGTGTCCACCACTTCGCTGAACACCGGCTTATCGGCGAGAAATTCGTCGGTCAGCCCATGCACCATCGAGGCTTCGGTCGGCACCGGGCGTTGCGGGTTCAGATAGACATGGAAGGTCTGTCCGGTGGCGACATGGTTCATCAATTCGACGCAGCCGATCTCGACCACGCGATGGCCGGACAGCGGATCAAGCCCCGTGGTCTCGGTATCAAAAACGACTTCGCGCATGTTCATTCTCCGATAGCATGCCGAGCATAGCGCGGGAACATTTGCCTGTCTCGTTCGTCAGCGTTAACCAAACCCGAGCTACGGGTTTGAGTGTAACGGGAATCATAAAAAACACGTGTCATTCCGGCGCAAGCCGGGAATCCAAGGACGCGCTTTCATCAGCGTCCTTTGCCGCGAAGCGGCAAAACGCGGTAAGCGCTTTCTTGCGGCGTTTTGATGCTTCGCATCAAGCGCCCCCTGAAGAAAGCGGGGGCGCTGGATTC
The DNA here is from genome assembly GCA_903875345.1 of uncultured Pseudomonadota bacterium. Classification (GTDB taxonomy): domain Bacteria; phylum Pseudomonadota; class Alphaproteobacteria; order UBA9219; family UBA9219; genus CAIQVS01. Next base: position 16,717 of record CAIQVS010000449.1, read on the forward strand.
CCTGAACTCACAAACGAAGTGCAACACCTCTATAA
>CAIQVS010000450.1 GCA_903875345.1 uncultured Pseudomonadota bacterium
CAGATACGGCGAATGGTCGACACCGGCCCGACGCAGAGGCCGACAGCAAAAGACACGGAGTAGCTGTAGGTGACCTGCGTCGCGCCGCCTCCACCGCCTTTGCCGCCGCGCTGGTGCTGCACGTGGCGGGTTTCCTTCAGCGTCGTTGACCAGAACACGTTTCCGGCAAAACGCATGGTGCCGTAAACGATGGGGATCGGCTTGCCATAGGTGGAGCTTTGCACCGACAGATCGCTGACGCGCGAACCTTCCTGCGTGGGCGCTTTCTGCCCGAACAGCAGATTGCCGATGATGACACCGCCGAGCCAACCGACGCTTGCGCCGATGCCAATTGCCGAAGTCAGAGAGGCTCCGGCGATACCGAGGGCAAGAATGGCCATTTTTTAACCTTATTTATGGCTGGATATGGCTGGACTTATGGCCGAGTATCGGCTACCTTAGTTTTGTGGCTGGATATGGCTGGACTTATGGCTGCTGAAATCAACATCAAAACCCTGACCATCGAACCGGAGATGCTCGACATCATCGGCGAACTCGATGAGTTCAAAGGTGCGTGGCGTGCGCTCGGCACTCTTGCGCCTGAGCGTCTGTCGGCATTGCGCCACGTTGCCACCATTGAAAGCATCGGTTCATCCACCCGCATTGAGGGTAGCAACCTTTCTGACCGTGAAGTCGAGCAGCTTCTCGCCAAAATCGAAATTTCGTCTTTTAAGACAAGGGACGAACAGGAAGTAGCCGGTTACGCCGGCATTATGGAAACGATTTTCGCGTCCTGGTCTGTGTTGCCTTTGACCGAAAATCACATCAAGCAACTTCACCGCGACCTGTTGCGCTATGCGTCAAAAGACGAACGTCATCGCGGCGAATATAAGAAGCTGAACAATCACGTCGAAGCCTTCGATGAAAAAGGCAAAAGCCTCGGTGTTGTGTTTCAAACGGCGACGCCTTTTGACACGCCCCGCCTTATGGCGGAATTGGTCGAATGGACATCCGAGTCTCTCGCCAAGCGGACGCTCCACCCGCTGCTGGTGATCGCCATTTTTGTGGTCGTCTTTCTTGAAATTCATCCTTTTCAGGACGGCAATGGACGGTTGTCGCGCGGGCTAACAACGCTTCTTTTATTACGGACAGGCTACACCTATGTGCCGTTCAGCTCTCTTGAGAGCGTGATCGAACAAAGCAAGGACAGCTATTATCTGGCCTTGCGGCGCACGCAGGGAACCATTCGGACGGATAAACCCGATTGGCAGCCTTGGGTCATGTTCTTCTTACGCAGCCTGCAACAACAAAAACGCAAACTCGAAGCCAAGGTCGAGCGCGAGAAAAAGATTCTCGGTCAACTCCCAGAACTTTCGTTGCAAATTTACGAACTGGCCAAGGAACGAGGGCAGATCAAGGTCGAAGACATCATCCGCGTAACCGGCGCAGCTCGCGGCACGATCAAGGATCACCTCGGCCTGTTGATTAAGAACGGCTATCTGGTTCAGCATGGAAGAGGCAAGGGAACATGGTATGCCGTCTCATGATTGTTTTGCAAAATATGGGTAGCGGTAAGCCGAGGTAACGCGCCGTTTCCAGTCGGCGCTCAAGCTATGTTCGACGACTTTGCCGACGCCGGAATAGCTATGAATGATGCCGCAATCCGTGATCAACGCGACATGCTGCGGTTCCTTCGTCCATGCCAGAAACAGGATATCGGCCAGCGTTGCTTCGCCGACCGCAATTGGCACCAAAAAGGTGGCCAAGCCTTCGCGCATTTTCTTGCTGTCTGGCAAAAGGCGGTAGTTAAGGTAAGGTTTCGCCTTGTCCGACAGCTCGTCGTAGTCGACCAAACCAAGCGCCAATCCAACCCCTTTGACCAAACCAATGCAGTCGCAAGCGACGCCCTTCATTGAGGACTGATGGCGAAACGGCGTGTCGAGCCACGAACGGGCCTCGGCCACCGCGGCCATACGCGTGATCATGATTTGCTGTCCGGATAGTTGTAAACGGTGTCGGTGCCGGGGATGTACGGCTCACCGCGAAAGTTGTTCCCATTGTTGTAACGGTTTTTGCAGGTCGTGAAGCTCTTGTCGCAACCGGGCTGCAAGCTATAGGCATCGCCAACGGCAATCACCCCCGGCATCGGCAGATAGAGCGCGAACACGCCGCCGCTAAAGGACCCGATTTCCATCTTGCGGCCCTGATTGGCTCCGCTTGCCCAAGTTACAAGGCCACCGTTCCAATAGTTGTTCGCCTCAGCGCGCGCACTGTCCGTGAAGCCATAACGGTCTGTGGCCGCCGTGACTGTGCCGATCACCGTCAAAGCGACAAGATTGACCTTACATCTGCTGTCGCCAAGATCAGCACGGCAATCGGGCGTGAACAGTTCGGCGATTTGCTGTTGCAACTGCTGCGTCATGCCGCGCAGCTCAGCCTTAAACACGGCATCCTGCAACTCGACATGACCTATGGTGCCGCGTTTCAGGATTATTTTGCCTTGCGTCAGATTTTGCCAATTGACGAAGAATATCTCGATCTCGGCCCCATCCCACAGACCGGCGCGCAGATCATCGGCGCTGAGCGTGTCGCTGTTGAGAGCGCTTTCGATATCGAGATTGTCGACCGACAAATCCGAGATCGTGTGAATGGCCGAGCGCGTATAGCCGGTGCTGGCTTGATACAGGAGGCTGTCCACCGTCAAATCTTGGTCATGATCGGTGAAGCCAAGCACGACGCCATCTCGGCGCATGACCTTCCAGCAGGTCGCAAGCGTGGCGGTCTCGCCCGCAACATGCGCAGCAAGTTGAGTTGAAGCTGTTTTCATGGATCAGACACGGATTTCGATAATCGGAATGCTTTGCCACTGGCTCAGGTTCAGCTGCTCCAGCGTCACGGCCATGCTGTCGGTGTCGAAACGCACTGGCACATCAAACTGGAAATCGGCAGTTATGGCCAAGCCAAAAGCGGGGGCCACAAGAAAAGAAAGAATGCCGGTGGTGGTATCAACCGACCAACCGGCAGTCTGTGCCACGCCAGCCAGATAAGGCACCACGGTTCCCGCCACCGGCTTTTTGATAAGACGCGTTTCGCTGGACGGCCCCGACACATAGCTCTTAGCAAGCTGGAAGTTTTTTGTAGCGCTGTCGCCGATGCCTAGCGATTGGCTTGTGGCCTGATAATCCGACCAGTCCTTGAAACGAAACCCATAGGCGCGCCCCTTACGCGCGCGGAAGAACGCGATCAGCGTATCCAACTGCGTCTGGTTCTTGAGGCCAGTCGCCACGTTCCACGACATGCGCGAAGCAGCCCAGACGGAATTACGCTGCTCATAACCGGATGCCGTCGCCACAACAGTCGTCGAATATTGCGGGCCGCCTTGCGCCCCATAAGCAATGTCGGTCGGAAACTGGATTTCGTGGAAGGTCATTTAAGCCTTTTGTGTTATGGTTTATTCTGAGACTGTCATCGGCGCCAAGGGCAAGATTATGAACACGACACTGAAAACAAATTTAAGCAAAGTTCCTGAAGTCACATTGGCCTTTTGGATCATTAAGATCGCCGCCACCACATTGGGAGAAACAGGTGGTGACGCTGTATCCATGTCGATGAATCTGGGCTATCTCGTCGGGACGGCAATTTTTGCGGCAGTTTTCTTGATTGCCGTGATAGCTCAAATCAGAGCAGAGAAATTTTATCCGTTTCTTTACTGGACAACCATTATTGCCACAACAACGGTGGGAACAACATTAGCTGATTTTGCAGATCGTTCTCTAGGCATTGGCTATGCAGGCGGATCCTCATTGTTGTTTTGTCTGTTATTGGCCTCTCTGGCTGTCTGGCATCGAACGCTTGGCACCGTGTCGGCCACCGCGATCAGTTCACCGAAAGCCGAAGTATTCTATTGGGTGACGATCATGTTTTCCCAAACCTTGGGCACTGCTTTGGGCGATTGGACGGCAAGTACGGCTGGCCTTGGCTATGTCGGCGGGGCGTTCGTGTTCAGTGGATTGCTGGCGCTTACGGTTGCCGGATACTTCTGGACAAAAATCTCTCGAACCCTGCTCTTTTGGATTGCTTTCATTCTTACGCGTCCCCTTGGGGCTACGCTTGGCGACTTTCTCGACAAACCCCTTGCTTCCGGTGGGCTGGCGTTAAGTCGCTATTCGGCATCGGCGGTTCTCCTTGTGTTTATGATCGCGTGCATTTTGATCTTCAAACAAAGAGCGGGCAAACAGCACTAAAAGCCTTCAAAGACCCCTGGTCTTATAAAAGACTTGGTTGACGCGCATGTTGACTTAACCACGAACTTGATATTCTTTCTGACTGGCAAGTAATCGTGAATTATGCCTACAACCGGAAGGGCAATA
>CAIQVS010000451.1 GCA_903875345.1 uncultured Pseudomonadota bacterium
GTCGTTGGCGAACGGATCGTGATGGAGCTTTCAGGCGTCTCCTGCATGCCGCTCGAATCCGTCCCGCCCACCCGCAAAGGCTTGGCGGTGACCCGCTCGTTCGGCGAGCGCATCACGACCCTGGATCCGATGCTCGAGGCGGTATCGACTTATGCGGCCCGCGCCGGCGAAAAGCTGCGGCGATATGCGCTGACCGCCGGATACATGACCTTGTTCATGCACACGAGCCGCTTCGCGTCGACGCCCTCGTACAGCGGCTCGAAGGGGATCGAATTCTCGCCGGCGACCAATGACAGCCGCAAGCTGATCGCTGCGGCGCAAAACCTTGCCCGGCAAGTTTGGCGCGAGGGTTTCGCGTTCAGCAAGGCGGGGGTGATGTTCGACGATCTCATCCCGCAAGGCGACATTGTGCCGGGGCTCTTTGACGCTCCGGACGATGTCGAGCGGAACGCGCGCCTAATGACGGCTATCGACCAAATCAACCAGCGTTGGGGCCGAAATGCTGCGATCATTGGCGCGACTGGCCTTCGATCCGCGTGGACGCAGAAGTTTCAGCGGAGATCACCGAGTTTCACGACCAAGCTCGCCGATTTGCCATTGTGTTGAGCCGCTTGCTGACCGCGAAATCGCGCCGATTTGAACAGCGCGCATTGTTGTCCTGACGACGGCGTGAAGGTCACGGAAAGCGCTGGGCGTCATGGACGGGTCTTCGCTGTTCGTTTGAATGCCATGCGTCCAATGGAACGGAATTCTGCGCCGTCTCACTTTCCTGTTCTCCAAAAGTGCGGCGATCTCTCCCGTTGCTGTGGGCTCTTTTCCTATGGCCGCCGTTCCCGGACAAAACTTTGCGCGCCGAAAATTTTCCCCTTGGCGCCAGCGCCAATTCCTCGCGCACGGGCCGCAGGCGGCCCTGACAAAATTCCCGTCGCTGCAAGTCCTTCGCTGCGCTGCGGCCGCGCGCGCCTGCGGCGCTTCGGTTCGTCCGCTCCCTTACCGGCCATAACGGAACGCCATCGCAACGGGGCGGATCGCCCAAACGATGGAGAAACAAAATGAACCAGTTCGCAGAATTCCAAATCCTCGGTCGCGTCGGCAAAATCAAGGAATTCAATGGCTCGATCAATGTGAGTCTTTGCGCCAACACTCCCTTCAAGGACCGCAACGGCGAGAAGCAGACCGACGCGCTGTGGAACGACGTCACGATCTTTGGCGAGAAGACCCGCGGCTTTATCAAACAGTACATCAAGGAGGGCGATCTCATTCTCGCTCGCGGCCGGATGCGCCAAAACAGCTACGAACGCGACGGCCAAAAAGTCTACACGGTCGATCTGATCTGCGAGGATTTCTCGCTGCTGGCCCATAAGTTCGAAAAGTCAGAGGGCGAGGGCGACTGAGCCCGACCAACATCCGGGGCGGTGCATCCGCCCCGGATGGTTTTTGCTCGGTGACATCGTTACGAGCGTCGAGGCCCGCCGTTCGTACGCGATCGACGAAACGGAGCGAACGGGATTTAATCTCCGGCTTTTCCGCATCGCGCGGGCTATCATGCGAAGTTGGGTGTTTACGATGCCTTGGACCGAGTGGTTGGCGCTCCACCGATCTGAATGCTTTGATAGCCGGGCAGGCACGCGAAACCTGAGGCCACTGTTCGATCGCATCATTCGTCGCAATGAAGCTGCGCCACA
>CAIQVS010000452.1 GCA_903875345.1 uncultured Pseudomonadota bacterium
CACAATTACAAAGGGCGTGCTGACAGCGGCGATCGTTGCCGTTGCGGTTCCGTTCCCGGGCGCAGCTTGGGCACAGGCAACTGGCGACCTAGCAAGTACCGTTAGTACGGTGCACAGCGGGCTTAGCAGCATTCCTCAGATCGTGGCTGGCGCTTTCTACATCGGCGGTGCTGCTTTGACCGGTGCCGGCCTGCTTCAGCTGAAAGCCCATGCTGAAAATCCTGGCCAGAACCCGCTTGGCAAAGCTCTTGGCCGTCTGGTTGCTGGCTGCGGTCTTCTCGCCCTCCCGGCTATGGCCAACTGGCTTAACAACAGCGTTGGCCTCGGAACTTCGGCTTTCACCGAAAGCACGTTCGGAACGCTCAATTAATCGTGACTTTGTTTCCTATCGTTCTCGGCGTCAGATCATCATCTGACGCCGAGATTCTTTCCCACGCTCCAGCGACAAAGCCTGCCGCAGAAAAGGTGCTTCGTCGCGACGGGTGTGTTTGCCGGTTTTGCGGCTTCAAATCCGAAAAATTTCAACGCGTCATCCCCTATGCTGCCGCCGGAGAAATTCCCTTCGCCACGGTTTGCACATTTTGCGAACAATGCCTGTTCCTTGAACGCAATGGCATCACGGGAGCAGGTCTCCTGATCTGGCTGCCGGAAATTCCCCAAGCCGAACTCAATCATATCGCCCGCGCCGCCTACATCGCGCGACAGGAAAACCCGCCAAACGAAACACTTGGTCCGTCGGCGACCCGCGCCATTGATTCGCTGACCGCGCGGCGCGCGGAAGCCAAGAAACGTTTGGGCATTGACGACCCCATCTTGCTTGCGACGATTCTCCATGAATCGCTCACCGACGGCGAACGGAAAGAAGCCGTGCAGAAACTCGACGGTATACGCTTGCTCCCAAGCGATAAATACTGGATTCGCGGCGCTTCGGGCGACGTCAATCAATTTTCGACTATGGCCAAATACTGGCGCTCTTCCGAAGGTCCTTACGCCAAAACGCCTGTCACCTCATGGTCGGACATGTTCAAAATGGCAACCACCGCAGCCGGGCACGCCTGATCCTTTTTTAGCCTTGTTCAACAAAGGAAAAAGGTCAAAAAACCCTTTCATTGATTACGAATTCTTCATAAAGAATCTTCTAAAGTCGGAGATGTAACGTGTTCTCTGGCTTTGTAAACTGCACCACGCATGTTCAGCATCCTCGATGAAGCGCTCGCCGCAACAATGATGGCCCTCCGCCAGCCGGTGGAGTCTTTCGTTCGTCTGGAAACGGCTGACGATGACGTCACCCTTGTTGCCGATGATGGATCGCTGGTCAGCTTTGTCAAACTCTCAGGGTCGCGGCAGATCATAGGCGATGCCGAATACCAATGGATCATCGATCAGGCAACGATCAAGCTCGGCGCGCGCTTTGACCGTCCCGGTTACGCGATGCAGTTCTATTTTATGCGCGACCCATCCTTGGTGAACAGCGATATTGATCGCGGCATGCGCGGAAACAGGTCAGCAGCGCGCAATTTGGGACTTACGATCGACGACCTTCTTAACGAGAGGCAACGTCATTTGGCGCGGTTCATGGCGCATGAAGACATCTATCTCGTGTTGTGGACACGGCCTTCGGTTCTGACTCCAGCCGAATTGAAAAACGCTTATAAAGCGCGCGGCGAACGGAAATGGGTCACGGCCCCCAACGCTCAATTCCCCATGCTCGCGCTCGACAGCCTGCGCGCGCGGCATAAAAGCTATACCGGCTCCGTCGTGAGCGCGCTCGAAGAAATAGCGATGAAATGCAAGCTCGTCACGACGCACGAAGCTCTGGCCGCCGTTCGGATCAGTCTTTATCCTCATATTGGACACGAAAACTGGCGCGCCAACCTGCCCGGCGATCCGTTGATGCCGCGCGCTGGAGACGGAACCGTAAAAAAAGACGCGTCCGACGTGTTGTGGCCGCCGCTTCGTCAACAACTCTGCACGGGAGACGCCGCCGTCCTGTCTCCGACAATCGTCCGTATCGGCAACCTTATTTGGGGCGGCGTCGATATGACGCTCGGACCCGCCGAACCGTCGCCGTTCCCCCAGTTGCTTTCCCGCCTCATCGACAACAACATCCCGTTCCGAATGTCGTTTCTTATCGAAAGCGGCGGCGCTCACGCCGTGGGATTTGCGTCTTTGTTCTCAAGCATTTTGGCTTTCACCAATCAGGTCAATCGGCATATCCGCGAATCCATCAAGGCGCTGCAGCATATAGCCCAAAGCGCGCCCGTCGTTAAATTGCGCGTGTCTTTGGCAACCTATGCGCCCACAGGCGAACACAAGCTGCTCGACACACGGCTCGGCACTTTAACCCAAGCCGTGGAGTCGTGGGGCTATTGCCAAGCCTCATCGGCGAGCGGCGACCCGCTTGAAGCGACGCTGTCATCGGCTTTGGGGATCGCGTGCGCCTCGACAGCTCCGGCCGCAATCGCTCCTTTCCGGGACGTCGTCAAACTTCTGCCATGGCAACGGGCATCATCGCCATTCGAGGAAGGCGCCGTCACGCTACGCACGGACGATGGCCGTATGTGGCCTTATCAAATGGGGTCGTCCCTGACCACACTTTGGTTTGATTTAATTTTCGCGCAACCCGGCGCTGGTAAATCGGTTCTGATGAACGCCCTTAACCTTGGAACCGTTCTGTCGGCGGGGGCGTCGCGGCTTCCCTACATCGCGATTCTTGATATCGGCCCTTCTTCGGCTGGATTAATTTCGCTGATCCGCGATGCGCTCCCTCTCGACCGCCGCCATGAAGCCTTGCACTTCAAGCTGCGCATGACGCCAGATTGCTCGATCAATCCCTTCGATACGCAATTGGGCTGCCGCTACCCACTGCCGGAAGAACGCTCCTATCTGGTGGAGCTTCTGACCCTCCTCTGCACGGCGCCCGGCAGCGCGCCTTATGACGGCATGTCGCAGCTGGTCGGGCTTTGCGTCGACGAAATGTACCGCTGGCGCGACGACGCGGGAGCCAACACAGAACCCCGCCCCTATCTGATGCGCATAGAACCTGATGTTGACGAAGCGCTCGCCAAATACGATGTCCACCTGCCTCAGGATCCCTATTGGTGGGATGTCGTTGACGGGCTGTTTGACAAAGGCGCTCATCATCCCGCCATGCTCGCGCAACGTCATGCCGTCCCGACTTTGGTCGATGCCGTCACCGCCGGGCGGCGTCCACAAATTCGCGCCCTTCTGGAAGAAACGCAAATCGGCGCATCGGCTGAGTCCGTTATTCACGCCTTTGAGCGCATGGTAGCGACGTCGATCCGTGAATTTCCCATTCTCGCTTCGATCACACGCTTTGACATCGGCGGCGCGCGCGTTGCCGCCATCGACCTGCAGGATGTCGCCCCTCAGGGAGACGAGATGGCTGACCGGCAAACCGCAACGATGTACATGCTGGCGCGCTATGCGCTGGTTCATTCCTGGTGGCTTGGACCGGATATGCTACGCTCCGTGCCGCAAAAATATCGCAACTTCCACGAAGCCCGCCTGCGTGACATCCGCGAAACGCCCAAACGCATCTGCTTTGACGAATTTCACCGTACCAGCAAAACCACCGCCGTGCGCTCGCAGGTTATCCGCGACGTGCGTGAAGGCCGGAAATGGGGGGTGCAAATCGTTCTGGCGTCGCAACTGCTTGAAGATTTCAGCAAAGACATGGTGGATATGGCGACCGGCGTCTGGATTTGCGGCACCGCCGTATCGGATCGCGCGATCGCCGATGTTGCGGAGCGCTTCGGCCTCTCGGACACTGCCCGTTGGGTCATGCGTTACCGGCTGACCGGCCCACGGCCAAGCGGCGCGCCTTTCCTCTTCCTGATGTCGACGACCGAAGGCCGTTACGAGCAATATTTGGTTAACACGCTCGGGCCTATCGAATTATGGGCCTTGTCGACCTCGGTCGAAGATGTGACCTTGCGAACCAAGCTATACGAAACCCTTGGCGCACCGATGGCGCGGCATATTCTGGCGCGGTTCTTTCCTTCGGGTTCGGCCCGGCAGGAAGTGCGGCGACGTATTGTCTTACGGATGGAAAAAGGCGAGATTGAAGGCGGGGCGACCAATGTTGTTATCGAAGAACTCAGCCTCGAACTGATTGACTTTGCGCACAAGGAAGCCCCAAAATTGGAGGGGCAACGATAAAGGACTGAGACTATGAGCGCCGCTAAAAATGATACCGAACCTTATATTGGCGTCATACTTGTCGTCATTACCGTTCTCATCGGTTGTTATACGATCTGGCATTTTTTCAAAATTCCAATTCTTGAGGTCTTGCGTTGGGTGCGTGTTGCCGAATTATGGATCGTCAATCTTTTTGATAATCGGTATGACGGCTGCATCGATTGGCTCATCCACGCCAAAGTCGATGACAAAACCCCGTCGTCCGATATGATCTCATGGACGAATTCCTGCTTTGGCACAGAGTTTCTACGCAAAGTCCCGAACAAGGATTTATCGGATTATTTCATGCTCTCGGCGCCAGCTATGGCCATGATTGAGCAAGGCATCACAGGTTACATCCGTTGGATTTTTGTCGCTCTCTTCGGTAGCCTTGCCGTTTACATTCTATATTTTTCTCCTCGCGGTCAATTTCGCACCCGGCACACGCTGGAAAGTTTTATCAAGGTGCAGGCGAAGGTCTGGCCCGTCATCACGCCGATCGTCAATTTCAATCCGATCAAATCGAGCGGTCGCATTCCCGGTGCGCAAGTGCCGGACAAACTGCCGCTCTTTGCCGAAGCGCTTTCGCCTGAGGAATGGATTGCATGGCATCGCATTCCGATTACCAACGGCATCGCCGATCGCGAAGCGGCACGGCGCGCATTCCTGCTCCAACTTGGCCCCCGCTGGAACGGCTTGGACGGACAGCCTGAACATATTCGCGCGTTGTTCGCGGCCTTCGCCTTGAAAGGCGTTCAGAAACGCGAGGAGAGCGACGATTTCCTCGGGCGTCTGTCTCTGTGCTGGTCGGCCAAATCCGGGTTTAAGCTGACCTCCGAATTATCCTCAGAAGTCCGCCGCCTTCTGCGCGACAAAGATATCGGTGGCCGAGGCCTTGAAATCGCGCAACAGCACGCTTGGCGCACCACGGCGATGCTCGGCGTCCTGCGCTGGGGGCGCGCAATGGGCGGCGTTATGGCGCCGGCGCAATTTCTTTGGTTGCGCGGGACAGATCGCAACCTGTGGTATGCGCTTAACAATCTCGGTCGCCGTTCCTTCCACGCGGAAGGCGCCGGCGCAATGGCGCATTTCATGGCCGAGCAGAATGCGACGAAACCTCTGCCGATACCTCGAATTGACACGGCCATCGTAACGTTGAATCAATATCTTGCCGAATCCGGGCGGCCTATCCCGCCGCGCGAAGAATCCTCCAGCAACAAGCGAGCCCGTTCATGAACCTCGACTCCCGCCAATCCGTTGACGTCAAACGAATCGACGACGCGCTCATCGCCGCCTTTCACCGCGCCACGCCGCCTATGGTCTGGCGTTTCGATCTCGTACGCAATCATACGTTTTCGTTGGCTTTGCAAGGCGACGAGGGCGAATGGGAACTTGGTTTGACGTCGCCCAAGGGTGATTTTCAACCCGTCGCGCGCTTTGCGCTGCGCGAAGACGCCGAAGAAGCGTTTATCAAGGTTGAACGCATTCTGTCCCGACACCAGACGGCATGGCTTAAGGTGAGCGCCAGAATTCTGGGGATTATAGCCCTCCTCCTGCTGATCGGCATTCTCGGTTTTGGTCTGACCGTCGGGCATGGCGTCTGGCAATCCTTCACCGGGAAAAGCAGGGGATCGGACATAACTAGCTCCTCTCCGGCGGCAATCCCGGCGAAACCGGGCTCGCCCGTTCCGGCAGACGATTTCTTTGGCCGCAACAACGGTCAGCCCTGATCTAGCGGACCGTGTCAGCTTAATTTTAGAGAATTAACGTTGAAGCAAGAGCGGAGGAGCCCCTCTCCCGCTTGCGGGAGAGGTTGGGTGAGGGCGGGTGAGGATAGAAACTGTCTCAACATTTTGTGCCCGCCCCTAACCCCTCCCGTAAACGGGAGGGGGATTCCACCGCCCTCATGTCAAATTGAATTCCGACGCAATCCACGAGGGGCTCAATTCAAGCTGTTCACATATCGTCCGGAGCCCGTCCGAGAATCTCGCGCTTGCCCATCGCGTTGGCCGGACCGATCACGCCCTCGCGCTCCATACGCTCGACCAGATTGGCCGCTTTATTGTAGCCGATCTGAAGCTGCCGCTGAATAAAGCTCGTGGAAGCCTTGCGTTCGCGAAGCACGATATCGATCGCCTTGTCATAGAGATCGTCGCCCGATCCCATATTGCCGCCGAAACCGCCAGAACCGCCCATGCCACCGCCGATGTCGTCCTTGCCGTCATCTTCGGTGACTTCATCGAGATATTCGGGCTCGCCCTGCGATTTGAGGAATTTGACGATCGACTCGACCTCGTCGTCGCGCACAAAGGGGCCATGCACACGGGTAATGCGTCCGCCGCCCGCCATAAACAGCATGTCGCCCTGTCCCAGCAGCTGCTCCGCCCCCTGTTCGCCCAAAATCGTCCGGCTGTCGATCTTGGACGTCACCTGAAAGCTGATGCGCGTCGGGAAATTCGCCTTGATCGTGCCGGTGATGACATCGACCGAAGGCCTCTGCGTCGCCATCAGGATGTGAATTCCCGCCGCGCGCGCCATCTGCGCCAGACGCTGGATCGCGCTTTCGATCTCCTTACCCGCGACGATCATCAGGTCGGCCATTTCGTCGACGATCACGACGATGAAGGGCAACTCCGTCAGATCAAGCGGTTGTTCTTCATAAATCGGCTTGCCGGTTTCGCGGTCGAATCCGGTCTGCACCGTGCGCATCAGGTTTTCGTTGTTCTTCGCCGCCTCGCGCAACCGCATATTATAGCCTTCGATGTTGCGCACGCCGAGCTTGGACATGGCGCGGTAGCGCTCCTCCATCTCGCGCACCGTCCAACGCAACGCCATGATCGCCTTCTTCGGCTCCGTGACCACGGGGGCGAGCAAATGCGGAATGCCTTCATAGACCGACAGTTCCAGCATCTTGGGATCGACCATGATAAAGCGGCATTTCTGCGGCGGCAGGCGATAGAGCAGCGACAGGATCATCGTGTTGATCGCCACCGATTTGCCGGAGCCGGTCGTGCCCGCGATCAGCAGATGCGGCATCCGCGCAAGATCGGTGATGATGGGCTGACCGGCAATATCCTTGCCGAGCACCAGAGGCAGAGTCGCTTTGGTGTCGTGATAAGCATCGCTGCTTAACAATTCCCGCAAATAAACCGTCTCGCGCCGCACGTTGGGCAGTTCGATGCCGATGACATTGCGTCCCGGAACGACGGCGACACGCACCGATGCCGCGCTCATGTTCCGGGCAATGTCATCGGCGAGAGAGATCACGCGCGCCGCGCGCGTGCCGGGCGAAGGCTCAAGCTCATACAGGGTCACAACGGGACCGGGACTAACCTTGGTGATCGCGCCGTTAACGCCGAAATCGGCCAGAACCGCCTCCAGCATTTTGGCGTTCTTTTCCAGTGCTTCTTCGGAAATCGCCGCCGTCGCCTGCCGCGCGCTTTCCGGCCATTGCAGCAACTCCAGCGGCGGCATGGGATATTCAGTCTCAGACCGAAGCGCCAACCGCGCCTGACGCGCCGACGCAGCCGGACGCTTGATGATCGGACTCCGGTTCACGCGCTTGACGGGTTGTTCCGTATTCGACGATCGTTCTTCTTCGTCGTCTTCGTCATCCAACGGCTTGCGCTTGTTCTCCAAATCATCGTCCAGATCGTCGTCGATCCGTCCCGAATGGTCGTTGTGCAGAATATGCCAAGCGGCCTTGATAAAGCGATGCAGTTGCCACGCCGTCCATACGACCGCCCGATGCACAACCTTCACGATCACATGCCATTCCGCGAGCGACAACGCCGCCGCCATATACAGCGCCAGAAGCCCCGCCTGCGCCATCACGAGAATAAACAGATAGCGTCCCCATGACGGCAACACAGACGAAACAACACGAAGAATCAGCTTACCGAACGCCCCTCCCAGAAAAACGATTGTGCCTCCGACCTTGGCGTCAATGGCGGCCAGCACGGACGCGAACGCGAACATCGCCAACAGCATCGCCGCCGCGCGCCACATCAGAAAATCAAGCTCCCGATCGGACATCACGCGCCACCCCCATGCGGCAAGCACGACCGCGAGCGTCAATCCCGCCAAACCAAAGAACTGCCACAGAAGATCGGCGACAATGCTCCCGGAAGCGCCGAGCCAGTTGAGCGTTACGACCGAGCTGCTGGCGGTATTCCATGACGGATCTTCGGAGTGGTAACTGGCAATCGCCACCGCCACGCCAAGCGCAAGCAGGAGGATCAAACCGCCACCCGCAAATCTCAGGGCGTGCAACAAAGCCCGCCTCAGATTATCGGGCATGAGGGTCAGACGCCCACGGGAACGGGCGCGCGATGAGCGAATCAAGGGACGGGGCATACACGCACCAAATCAGATCAAGGCGCTGATCATACTCTGTTTTTTAGTTCGGTACAGCCTTCCACACCGCGTCCATTGCGAAAAAATGATGACAGTCCCGCAACAAGATTTTAGTAATATACCGTTTGCACCTGAAGAGTTGGGATCATGAAAGATTTCCCTCCCCCTTGCGGGGAGGGTTAGGGAGGGGGGCGGACGGATGGAAATCCGTTCCCGGTTCTGAGACATCGCGTCAAGCCTCACTCCCCCACCCCTGCCCCCTCCCGCGAGGGGAGGGGAAATCTCTCTCATCCCGCCAACTTTTCTAGTACGAAGGATATAACCTACGATTAGGCACTTCAGAGCCCGCTCACAAAGCCGTCAGGATGAAACCGTGAAAATAGTTCTTGGCATATCGGGCAGTATCGCCGCTTACCGCAGCCCCGATGTCGTTAAACGGCTGACGGCCTTGGGGCATAATGTGCGCTGCGTGGTAACGGACGGCGGCAGGGAATTTGTCTCAACCAAAGCGTTGGAGACATTTTCCGGATATCCGGTTTTGTCGCCGAACATGTTTGGCGATGAGCATTTTGCCACCGACCACATTTCCGCCGCGCGCTGGGCGGATATTTTTATCATCTATGGCGCGACGGCCAATCTTATTGGCCGCGTGGCGAACGGCTTGGCCGATGATTTTCTGACCTTGCAGCTTATCGCTTTTGCCGGACCGGTGATTGTGGCTCCGGCGATGAATCCCTCCATGTGGTCACATGCCGCCGTTGCGCATAACGTCGCCACGCTCGTTAAACGCGGCTATCATATCGTTCAACCGATCGAGGGCGTCGTCGCCTGCGGTGAATCGGGCATCGGCCATGTGGCCAGCGACGACGACATCATCGCGCGACTGAATCGCGTGGCAACCACGCCCCCTTGCCCCGGACTGGTCGGCAAGAAGGTACTGATTTCAGCGGGTCCGATGCGCACCGCGCTTGACCCGGTGCGCTATATCCAAAATCGTTCGTCCGGAAAAATGGGGTTGGCGCTGGCCAGCGCTTGCGCAAAAGCGGGAGCCGCCTCCGTCGAAATTTTGCTCGGTCATGTTGCGTCCGATATGCGCACCGCGTTCGCTCCATTTCCTGTTCGGCCTTACGTCGAGCCGTCCGATTACGACGCCGCGCTCGCCGAGATGTTCCCGCGCTGCGACGTATTTTTTTCCGCCGCCGCCGTGCTGGATTTCGAGGCCGTCGCCCAACAGAAAAAGATAGACCGCGCCGCGCTGGCCTCGGCGGGAAAATTGGAGACCACGATCCGGCCTGTGCCCGATATGGTTGCAAAATACGCCGCGCGGAAAGCTCCGCATCAGAAAATCATCGCTTTCGCCGCCGAAACCGGCAGCCCGGATGAGATCGTCGCGCGCGCCACAACCAAGATGCAGACCAAGAACGTCGACGCGATCATCGCCAATCCAGTCGAGGACGGATTGGGACCGGACGCGGATACGAATAGGATCTGGATTATCCGTCCCGGCCAACAGCCGCATCAGCTTGGTCCCGCGCCGAAATCCGAATTGGGACATTCAATCGTCGCATTCTTGTTCGGCGCGTGTGAAAATATTCCCAGCGCATGAATTTTCCCATTGACTTGCGTCGCCACATGGGATATATCACTCCTCGCCTCGCAAGAGGCGTTTGGACGAAGGCCGATCCCGCCAAGCTGCAGATTACGGGATTAAATCGGCGGTCGTTCAGACAGGCAGGCTTGCCGCCAGTTTCGTCAATTCGACGGGGCTTGGGGGCGCGCGCCCCCTCTTTTTTTGAGTGCCTACCCAAGTGCCGTGCCGTTCGCAGACAAGACGCAGATGCAAAGCGCAGGCGAAGAACAGTGCAGTCCAACAATGCCACGGCGAACGGAAACGTCCGCTCTCAGGCCGTGGGCAGAACGTTCAAGCACCAGCACAGGATCGCCTTGTGCGCGTGCAGACGATTCTCGGCTTCGTCCCAGACGGCGGATTGCGCGCCGTCAATGACATCGTCCGTCACTTCCTCGCCGCGATGCGCGGGCAAACAATGCATGAAAATGGCATGAGGTTTCGCCCGTTTCATAAGATCGGCGTTGACCTGATAGGGCATCAGCATCTCATGCCGCGCCGCCGCGTCGCTGTTGTGCATCGACACCCAGCAATCGGTCAGAACGACGTCCGCGCCATCCGTCACATCCATATCGGGCGTTACCGTGACTTTGGCGCCTTTCTTTTGCGCCGCGATCAGCGCTTCGGTCGGCGGGACAAAGGCGGGCGGACACGCGATGCGCAAAGTGAAATCGAAGATCGGCGCGGCATGGATCCAGCTGATCAGGACATTGTCGCCGCCATCGCCAACCCATACGACGTTTTTACCTTTCAGACTGCCCAGCCTTTCCTCCGCCGTCATAAGATCCGCCATAACTTGGCACGGATGCGAATGATCGGTGAGCCCGTTGATGATCGGCACCGAAGCTCCCGACGCCAGCTCATAAAGTTTATGCTCGGCGAATGTCCGCAGCATGATGACATCGACATAACGCGACAGAACACGTCCCGTATCGGCGATCGTTTCGCCACGGCCAAGCTGAATTTCCGCGCCGGACAAGGTCGTCACTTGCCCGCCCAGCTGGCGCATCGCGACTTCGAACGACACGCGCGTACGGGTCGACGGCTTCTCAAAAATCAACGCCAGCGTCTTGCCTTCCATAGGACGAAAAGCGAGGGGATTTTTCTTCATCGCGTGCGCGTGGCGCAGGATCGCGAAAAGCTCCTGCGGCTCAATCCGGTCAAGATCAAGGAAATCGCGTCCCTGTTTCAGGGCTGAAGGCGGAATTGTCGTCGGCATCGGCATTTTCCATCGAGAAAAGACAATGCAGCTTTGTAGCCTCTTTCGATGATTTCCGCCAGCCTCTGCTGATTACCGCCTCGATTGCGGCTTTAGCCATTCCAGCTTGTTCTGATGGCTTTGAATATAGCTCATCATCGCGGCAACGACGCGCTGGTCAAAAGTCACGTTGGCATCAGCCTTGATAAGCCGCAAGGCTTCATTAAAATCAATCCCGGCGCGGTGGGCGCGCGGGCTAACAAGAGCGACAAAAGTATTGGCAACGGCGACAATACGCGCCGTGATCAGGATCGCCTCGCCCTTTAATCCTTCGGGAATTCCCGAACCGTCATAGCGCTCCAGCACCTGACGCAAGGTCGGCACCACCGAGGTCGGAAAATCAATAATCGCCAAAATATCGGCGGACGTCAGAATGCTGTGACGCACATGCTGCAATTCTTCGGGGGTCAGAGTCGTCGTCTTTGTCAGAATTCCACGCGAAACCAGAACCTTGCCGAAATTCATCAGCGATCCGGCGATCTCAGCCGTCTCAATCTCACTTTCGCTCAGAACCATTTCCTCGGCAATCGCGCGCGATAATTTGCCAACGCGCGCCGAATGTCCGGCGGCGTAAGGATCGCGTCGATCGATCACGGAAACCAGAGCGCTGATGACTTGGCGCAGCATATTTTCGCGCCGCTCACGCTCGACAAGGAGGTTGGTAACATTTTCGCTGCGAACAATCACGCCGCCCCGAAACTCGCCGAAAGGCTGAATCCTCTCAAAGCGCGACTGAATAAATTGCACCGTCCCGTCAGCATCGACTCTTTGGTCAAGAGTCTCCAGTGCTTTACCCGTCGCGGTAACGCTCTTAAGGCGCACTTCCGCAATTCGGGAACGATCGTAATTCAGGACTTTATCAAGCGGCTGCCCGATGATGTCCTTCACATCACGTTGCAAAACTTGCGCGAGGCTGGCGTTGACGAACCAGAATCGGTTGTCCTGATCGAAAATGGCGATGGATTCAGGATCATGATCGGATATAACGCGCAAGAAATCCTCCTGCGCGTTAAGACGTTTTTGCAGGAAATCGATCCGCGCGTGATAACTGACAGACAGCCTGTAATGCTCAAACCGTTGCGTCATCACAAGAGCAATAAAAAACACGATGACAAGGGGAACAACGCACAGGAAAAGAATCGAATAAAATCCCTGCGTGCCGAACTGCGGCAAAGTTTCGGATATCTTGATCCATTGCCAGAAACCAAAGCCGCTCGCGGCCAACAGGAACAGCAAAAGAAGACAGACAACAAGAACCACGTCCTGATGACGTGAATGAGAGGCTTGATCCTGTGGAACGGAAACGGACATGGACGACCGGAGAGAAAACGCCAGATTTCAAGTGTGCCTTCAGCGTTCAAGCAGCCTAACCAGAACTTCTAAACGCCCCGTTAAGATCGGTTTAACCAAACTTTAATTCTCGGGATGCCCGCTTGATAAGGCTCTTTTCAACTGAGCCGCCCCTATCTTTAGCAACGCCCGGCACCCTATCGCACCGTCAAGCAGCCAAAGAAGAGGACGGGAACAGGTCGCGGCGAAATTTACATGAAAATACCGGATGAAGCCCCGCGCCTTGTGCTTTTCGATAAAGGTCGTGGTCGCCTTGCTGGTGCCGCCGATGTGAGTTACAACGACGTCCGGCACGAAATAAATCTCTCCGCCCGCGCGGCGAAACCGCAGACAGAGATCCAGATCCTCGACATGCAGGAAATAGCCTTCGTCGAAACCGTCGATCCGCCAGAAATCCTCGCGCGGCAGGAACATGAACGCGCCGCTGATCGCGGGCATCGGCGTGATGCCCTGCGGAATGGCCTCCTGATTAAAGTTCAACCGCGCCTTGGGGAAAAACGGATAAAGATGCAGGGCTTCGATCAAGGCTGTGGCGGGCGTCAGCAAAGCGCGACGGCATCCGCGCTGATCCTTCCCATCCTCATCCAGCAGACGCGCGCCGAGCATAAAGGGTCGCGGCAAACGCGCGGCATGATCGATCAATTTTTCAATCGCGTCCGATGGCAACAGGCTGTCCGGATTCAGAAATAAAAGCCACTGCCCTTCGGCTGCCCGCGCGCCAAGGTTGCAGCCCCGGCTGAACCCGACATTGCCGTGACCCGTGATAAAATGGATCCGTGGTTCACGCGCAGCCAAGGCTTGCAGCTTCGCGACGACCTCAGGCGGATTTCCGTTATCAACGAGGCAAAGCTCGACCTCAGCCGCCGAGGCCAACGCAGCGTCAATCGCCCGGAACAGCACGGGACCCGTATGGTAGCTGACCATAATGACGGAGGTTAGGGGCATCGGGAGCTGGGGGTTGAAGGTTAAAGGTTAGGGGTTGGGAACTCACCATCCGTCAACATTACAGAACGGTGTCATTCCGCAAAATTTTCTTTTCGAACCGCGAAGCGGGGCGAAAGAAAATTTGTGAGGAATCCGATTTGTTTTCTCTTGTTCTTTGTAGCCTAACAGAAAATCGGATTCCGGACAAAATCACATTTTTGCAAGGGCAAAAAAGCGATTTTTCCGGAATGACAATTTTTTTAAATTTGAAGGGTGGTAAGATCCGGAAAGCTAAAGCAGTATAATTCGGGACTGAATGATGTATGATGATTCCTTCGGCCTTTAACCCCCAGCCTTTGACCACCCCCATGACCACCGTCATCGATCTTGCCATCCCCGACGTCAAACTGCTGAAACCCAAGCTGCACCGCGATGATCGAGGGTATGTCACCGAAATCGTCCATGAGAAACAGATGCAAGAACTGGGTCTGCCGATCCGTTTCATGCAGGAAAATCAATCCATGTCGGCGCGCCGAAACACGGTGCGCGGAATGCACAGCCAGAAGCCGCCCCACGCGCAGGCCAAGCTGGTGCGCGTTTTACGCGGACGCATTCTCGACGTCGTCGTCGATGTCCGACCGGATTCGCCGACCTACGGCAAGCATATCGGCATCGAGCTTGGCAGCGAGGAGGTTGAGCAACTTTTCGTGCCCGTCGGCTTCCTGCATGGATTCTGCACGCTGGAAGACCATACCGTCGTGCTTTATAAAATGTCGAATCTCTATGCGCCGGGCAGCGAAGTCGGCGTTGTCTGGAACGATCCCGATCTCGGCATCGCTTGGCCGGTTCAACCCGGGCAGGCCATCCTGTCCGGAAAAGACGAGAAACTGCCGCGCTTCAAGGATTTTCCCCGCATTGAATGGTAAGGTCATGACCACAATCATCGTCACCGGAGCAGCGGGTTTTATCGGTTCGACTGTATGCCGTTACCTGCGTTCGAACAATCTGGCGCGGGTCGTCGGCATCGACAAAATGTCCTACGCCGCCACGCGCGCTTCCTTGGCTTCGTTGAAAGACGATCCGGATTTCCGGCTGGCCGAGATCGACATCTGCAACGGCGCGGCGGTTACGGAAATCCTGAACGCCGAGTCCCCCGACGGCATCATGCATCTGGCGGCGGAAACGCATGTCGATCGCTCGATCGATCATCCCGGCGATTTCCTGCAAAACAACATCGTCGGCACCTATGCCCTGCTGGAGATGGCAAGGCATTATTTGGCCGTCTTGCCTGCGGACAAACAGCAGGCGTTCCGTTTTCTGCACGTCTCGACGGACGAGGTTTACGGCTCACTGGGCGCCGAGGGACGCTTTACCGAGGACACGCCCTACGCGCCGAACTCGCCCTACGCCGCGAGCAAAGCCAGCGCCGATCATCTGGTTCGCGCGTGGCACAAGACCTTTGGATTACCGGTCGTCATCAGCAACTGCTCCAACAACTATGGTCCTTTCCAGTTTCCGGAAAAGCTGATTCCGCTGTGCATCATGAAAGCGCTGGGCGGCCAAAAATTGCCGATTTACGGCCAAGGCCTGAATGTCCGCGACTGGTTGTTTGTCGAGGATCACGCCGAAGCGCTCGTGCAAATCTTCATGCGTGGCCGCGTGGGCGAAAAATACAATGTCGGCGGCGCGGCGGAATGGCGCAACATCGACGTGATTCAGGAATTGTGCAAAATCCTCGACGAAGCCCTGCCGGACTCGCCCTGCCGCCCGCACAACAACCTTATCACCTTCGTCGCCGACAGACCCGGACATGACGAGCGTTACGCGATGGATTTCAGCAAACTGAACCGCGAGCTGGGCTGGCAACCGCGCACATCCCTGCCGGACGGCTTGCGCAAAACGGTCGCGTGGTATCTCGCCAACACGGCGTGGTGCGAAGAGATCCGGCAACGCAAATACGGCGGCGAGCGGCTCGGCCAGTTACGGCTGGTCGGGAAGGATTGAATGATGTCGTATCAAATGACTTACCGCTTTTTAAAATTTTTGAAGTCCCTTAAAAACAACGTCATTCTGGAAAAATCGCTTTTTTGCCCTTGCAAAAATGTGATTTTATCCGGAATCCAGTTTCTCTATCGGATAGAAAGCCCTTGCGTAAGCGCAAACCGGATTCCGGATCAATTTTCTTTCGCCTCGTTCTCGCTCCGCTTCGCCGAGCCGAAAAGAAAATTGTCCGGAATGACGTTTCCGGGAACGCTCCAGAATTTTGAGGAACGATAAAGCAGAATGGCCGTCAATCGCATCATGCTGCTCGGCGCAAACGGGCAAATCGGGCAGGCGCTGCGCGCCGAGCCCCTGCCCGCCGACTGGCAACTTGGCGTCTATGGCCACGCCGAATGCGACATCACCAATCACCGCGCCACGCAGCAGACAATTCGGAACTTCAAACCCGATCTTGTCGTCAATGCCGCCGCGATGACCGCCGTCGATCAGTGTGAAAAAGAACCGGACAAAGCCGTGGCGGCGAATTTCGAGGCTCCGGCCAATCTCGCGGCGCAATGCTCGGCGATCGATGTGCCGTTGATCCATCTTTCAACCGACTATGTCTTTGACGGCGACAACGGCAACGTGCCGTACAAACCCGACGCCCCGATGAATCCTCTCGGCATCTACGGCAACACCAAGATGATGGGCGAGGAATCCGTGCGGCATGAGCTGGCGTGGCACGTCATCCTGCGCGTTTCCTCGGTCTTCAGCGCTTTCGGCGCCAACATT
Source organism: uncultured Pseudomonadota bacterium (assembly GCA_903875345.1). Classification (GTDB taxonomy): domain Bacteria; phylum Pseudomonadota; class Alphaproteobacteria; order UBA9219; family UBA9219; genus CAIQVS01. The sequence goes on from CAIQVS010000452.1 coordinate 16,488, forward strand.
CTCACCAAAACGCTGAAGATGCTCGACGAGAAAGACGAGCTGAAGTTCGTCAACGATCAAATCTCAAGCCCGACCTACGCCCCCGACATCGCCAAGACGATCATCGTTATGGCCGAGGCGATTTTGCGCGGCCACAGCGGCGGGTTCGGCACGTTCCATCTGTGCGGCGAGCCGCCTTGCTCGCGCTATGATCTCGTGCAGGCGATTATGGAGGCTTACGCGCCGCATACCACCCGCCGCCCAAGCATCCTGCCCGCCGCGACCGCCGATTTTCCCGGATTCGCCGCGCGCCCCGCCTATTCCGTTCTGGACTGCTCTTCGCTCCGCGCGGTCTATGGCATTGAACAAAAACCTTGGCGCGAGGGGCTTGCCGAAGCGATGCAGAAATTGAAGGGGTAACGCTTATTTCGCGGCGCGGCTTTCACGAACCGCCGCGACGATTTCATCGCGGGTCAGGCGAACACTGACAAAGCCGACGTCAAGAGGCGAAGTTTCCAACGTGACGGGAGTAACTTGAAAAACGGCGCCCCCACGGCGGCGAATGTGTACCGCCCCGTCCTTTTGCGCCCGATCCAGAACTTTCGTGAGGTGCTGCCGGGCTTCAGAGTAGGTGTAAACGTCCATTGGTTCCTCCTAAAGATCAATGACATTGAGATTCATCGTCTTTGCCGTTCGCAACAACGCGGCATCGAGCGAAAGCAGCGCCGAACCGTGGCGCTGCGCGCAAACCAGCATGTAGGCATCATAGGCATATATATTATGCCGGTCGGCAAGCTCCACAGCGTCTTCAAGAGATACATCGGTAAAAGCGATAGGTATCCTTTGGTAGAGCGCAACGGCTTTCAACGCTTTTGCCTTGGTTATATGCCGTTTCTTCAGCATCGCCGAAAAAGCGTTGCCGATTTCCCAATGCAGAGAACTTGGCGCGCGCAGAGTCGCGCCACGCGTCACGGCCAAAAGCGCATCCCGATCAGGCTCGTCCGTAATGACGGACATGATGGCGGAAGTATCAACCACGATTTCCATGCGCGCACCCCTAAAATGTACAATTGTACAATAGCATGAAACAACCGGCTTGGCAAGCTCATTCGCTCTGTCCATAATGCCCGCTCATCGGATTCTAAACTCATGACCACGAAAAAAGGCATCATTCTGGCGGGCGGCAGCGGCACGCGCCTCTATCCCGCGACCAAGGCAATCAGCAAACAACTGATGCCGATCCACGACAAGCCGATGATTTATTATCCGCTGTCGAGCCTTCTGCTGACGGGGATCAGGGATATTCTTCTCATCAGCACGCCGCGCGACCTGCCCTTGTTTCAAGGCCTGCTCGGCGACGGCGGCCAATGGGGTATTAACCTCAGCTATGCCGAGCAATCTGCGCCGAATGGCCTCGCCGAATCTTTCATTATCGGAGAGTCTTTTATCGGCAAGGATGATGTCGCGCTGATCCTCGGCGACAATCTCTATTACGGACAAGGCTTGCCGGTTTTGTTGCCGCGCGTGGCGAAGAAGCCTTCCGGCGCGACCGTTTTCGGGTACCGCGTTGCCAATCCCGAACAATACGGCGTCGTCGCCTACGACAAGAACGGGCAAGCGATCGACATCATCGAGAAACCCCAACATCCGCCGTCGCGGTGGGTCGTGACCGGTTTTTATTTTTACGACAATCAGGTCGTCGATATTGCGAAAAACCTGAAGCCGTCGCCGCGCGGCGAGTTGGAAATCACCGACGTGACCCGCGCCTATCCGGAGATGGGACAGCTTGAAATCATGAAGCTTGGGCGCGGCTATACATGGCTCGATACCGGAACGCATGAATCGCTGGCGATGGCGACGGACTTCGTCCGCATCCTCGAACAACGGCAGGGATTGAAGATCGGCTGTCCGGAGGAAATTGCCCTCGCGTTCGGCTATATCGACGCCGAGCAGGTTTTGAGGATCGCGAACGGCATGGGCAAAACCGAATACGCCGCTTACCTGCGCGAATTGATTGCACCGGATTGGGCGTAAGGGCTTGCGTCAAGTAAATTGCAGAACAAGAAGTGAAGAAGGAGCCGAGGGTGTCCCCCTCCCGCTCTGACTTCGACACGAACTCCTAATATTCGAGTTGACGCAGACCAACAGGGCATCACGCTAATGCTTCTCATCGCCAACAGCACGATCGTTCTTACCAGCCTCCTGCTCACCCTCGGCCTGACGCAGATCGTGCGGCAGGCGTTGATCAAGCGCGCGCTGCTGGATCACCCGAACGAACGCAGCTCGCACAGCGTTCCGACGCCGCGCGGCGGCGGGTGGGCGATTGTCCTTGTTCTGATTCCCGGCCTTGTGATTGC
>CAIQVS010000453.1 GCA_903875345.1 uncultured Pseudomonadota bacterium
CAATAGTTTCATTCGCATCATTGACGACATTGGTGCCAATAAGTTTAGATGCCCGGTAACCGGTTGATAACTTTTGAACATCAACGCTCACGAGTTCTACGGTCTGCATCGTATTATCCGCGTGCGCGGGTATAACGATAACACCCGTGTTGAGCAGCGCCAGACCAGTGAGTAAAAGAGCGTTCTTTTTGGCAAATCGTTTCATGTGAGGCGCCCTCTTGTTGATCGGCGAGAATTCGCCAAGGCGCTACAGGTACGCTAATTTTATCGAACCGTTTTGACATCCATCAAATGACGCATATCCATGCGATACATTAAGCATCATAGGACAAAATCCATTTGCAGATTTCCGGCCATGTATCGTGCAAAATTTTATGTCCCATAAACAGACCTATATGGCCACCGGGCACAAGTTTCTTGACCATCCTGTTTTGCGGGGTGCCGAGATATTGCTCGGCGTTAAATACTTGTGCTGCGGGCGTAATGTCATCAGCATCACCAGCCAGCATATAAACAGGAATATCGATGTCTTTCAGTGAAAGCGTCTTGCTGAGAGCAACGAATTTACCTTTTGCCAGCCTGTTTTCTTTAAACAGCCATTCGACAGCTTGAAGATAGTACACGCCGGGCAAATCCACAGGGGTTTCATACCAGCGGGCAAAATCTTCGGCACGCTTGATATAGGCCTTGTCATTAATATTGAAGAAAAGATCAGTATATTTTTTTAGATACTCATCGGATGGATGCATGCCCTTCCAGGCGGCGAGCATAAATATTCCTAATAGCCTTCCCCCGCCAGCAGCAACCAGCTCACGATAAAAACTGATCGGCAGAGTCTGGGCAAGATTTTTGACTACGCCCGTCCCGGCATCGCAATCTATCGGGGATCCGGCAACCACTAATGTCGCGACCTTGCCAGGAAACCTTGCGGCGTAAGCTGCAGACATCCAGCCGCCCTGGCAAAGACCTACAAGATGCGCCTTGCCGCCAACGGCCTCGACCGCTGCGTCTATATCTTCGAGGTAGGTATCAATCGTATAATCTTTCATGGCATCGGTAGCGGACTTCCAGTCCGTCACATAGACGCGCTTGAGGCCGTTGGCCTTCATTGTGCGTACAAGGCTCTGTTCAGGAGAGAAATCGGCGATCGTCGCTGAGCTTCCGGCATAGGGCGCATCAATGATAACAGGTATCTTCTGCCCGGATGGCTCGGAGAAGTTTCGCAACAGCATCGTCTTAAGATCGAGCTTTGTTGTGTTAAGGCTTGCCCATTGCGGCTTTAGCTCGTAATCGAGCTTATGGGCTTCCTCGATGAAATTCAGAAAGTCGGATGAAGCGCGCAAGCTATTCTCGGTAAACTGCTCCCCCATGGCCAACAAAGGGTTAGTTGCGGTCAAGCGTTCGAGTGCGAAGGCAGGCCATATCCATGGAAGGCACATGCTCTCGCATGTGCTGGGTTGTGTCGCAAGGACAGGTTTTGTCGTGGTTTTAAGTTCTGAATTCATCTATGTGCGCTCCCGCAAACGTTTTTTGCAAATGCGCAAGCAGCGCATGGCTTGTGTCGTTGGTAAAATCTTTGTTGATTTCGGCGACCACGCAGTCCTGTACGGTTTTATCGAGGTGTATCCTCAAGGCGCCCAGAATTTTAGGTGAGGCAGAGATTACTAAATGATCAAATGCTTTTGTTTCACGGGCATGGTTCAATTTGTCCGCAATTTCCTTGACTAAATTCTGCTTAACTTCGTCATGAATATCCAGATGTTCTTCGCAGGTGTTATGACCTGGGTTTGCGCCGCTGATTTTTGAGCCGCGACCGTCATGCCCGACTTGAAAATCATTTAACGGCTCGGATTCAAACTTCATTTCCGGCAGAGGCGTCAGTTCGTGACGTTTCATTTCCTGTTCATAAGGCTTCCTTTTGGAGTCATGCATCGGCACTGTTTCTTGGTGTTGATGATATCGGTAAATTTGTGCGCGCCCGCCATCGGTAACCAGAACCCAGATGATCGACGCTTGTTCTATCTGTGCTGAGTTGAGGTGCATTGGGTTCCGGTGTCGTTTGCCGTGGAGAATTAAATAAAAACAGCCAGCAAATCACGGTGATGATCTGCTGGCTGTTGATTTGGTTTGTTCAGGCCGCTTTTGCTTTATTGCAGTGATCCTGAGCATCCGAGCAGTGACCTTCTGCCTTCTTCGTATGTTCTGCAGCTTTGGCGCTATCACCAGTCGTGCAAGCCTTCGCGGCATTCGTATGTTCAGCAGCGGCTTTCGTGCAAGAATCGGCTGCTTTTGTGTGGTGTTCCGCGCTCGCCTGGGGCGCGGACTTTACTTGCGGTTTTTGCATCGTTGAGCTTGCTTGCGGTGTTGACATGATGATCTCCTGAGGTTTGAGGGTGCGGTATGAAGGTGAGGCTTCTCCGACAAACTCATGGGTACTCTGATTTGATCGGGCCATTTTGACATTCATCAAAAAATGAGCCCCGGTTGATAATTAAGCGCTGGGGTTATTATTTTTATCGTGAATGTCTTTTACGGCATCGCCCAGTTTTTGTTCGAGTGTATGATCATCCAACCGCCGTTCGAGCTTATCGACTCCTTTTGGCAAATCATGGATAGAATTGCCTGCCTTCGTGCTGCGGCGATCCGGCAGTGCGAATAGGAGGTAAACGAGGATAGACACAATAATCAAAGTCGCAGCAATCAGGGGCGATTTATATGTTTCGTACATCGCCATTTTCTTCTTGGTTTGAGTTAAGTGATAAACTGGCACATTTTCGAAGTTCACTGTTTTATCAGTGCCTCACGGATCGACTTCAATTCGTTTTTACGCGTGGTGTCTATTTTTGGGTAAGCCATTTTAAGCCCACTTAGAACCTCAAGGATAATCTGGGATACAATCAGTCGAGTATTCATTTTGTCGTCCGCTGGAACAACATACCATGGCGCATCTTTTGTGCTCGTCGCGCTGATACATTCTTCATAGGCTTTCATATAATGTTTCCAAAATTCTCGCTCTTTTATGTCCGCCAGGCTGAATTTCCAGTTTTTATCTGGGGCATCAATGCGCTCAAGGAACCGCTTGGATTGTTCTTTTTTCGAAAGATGAAGAAAGAATTTCAGGATGATTGTCCCATTTCTATAGAGGTGTCTTTCCAAATCAACTATGGAGCGATAGCGCTTGCGCCAGACTTTTTTCCCACCAAGCACTGCGTCCGGCAAGCCCTCCGTGCGTAGAATATTCGGGTGAACGCGGACAATCAAAACTTCTTCATAATAGGATCGGTTGAAAATACCGATCTTCCCACGTTCCGGTAAATCACGGGTGGCGCGCCAGAGAAAATCATGCCCCAATTCCGTGGGTGTGGGATGCTTAAAGCTGAACACCTGGCATCCCTGCGGGTTAACCCCGGACATTACGTGCTTGATCACGCCATCTTTTCCAGCCGCATCCATGCCCTGAAAGATAAGCAGGATGGCATGACGATTTGATGCGTAGAAAAGTTCTTGCTGGGCGCTTAATTGATCGACATGTTCTTCCAGAAGTTTTTGATACTGCTGTTCCGAATTGTAGATATGCTCTACATTCGTCGGCCATTTCCCCAGCTTGACTTCTTTGCCAGCTTGCACGCGAAAATTTTTTGAATTGCTTTTCATCTTGAGTCTTCCCCGCCCAGCCCCACGAGTACGCCTCTTGCATCTGGCTCTTTTGACATTCGTCAAACGATTGCTTTCG
>CAIQVS010000454.1 GCA_903875345.1 uncultured Pseudomonadota bacterium
GCCAACGAGCAGGCGGCGCTGCTGCGCACCGGCAGGCTGTCGGCCGCCGACATCGAGAACATCGCCGAGGAAATCGAAAGCATGGGCCGCAGCGAAAAACGCGAACTGGTCAACCGGCTCGCCGTGCTGCTGGCGCATTTGTTGAAGTGGCAGTTCCAGCCCGAACGACGCGGAAAAAGCTGGCGCCTGACCATCCGCGAGCAACGCCGGGAAGTTACCGATGTGCTGGGTGACAACCCAAGTCTGCGTAGCCGTCTGAGCGAAATCCTTGTCGATGCCTATAGCAAGGCTTTGTTGATCGCCGAGCGGGAAACCGATCTGGCGGACGACACCTTCCCGACCGAATGCCCCTGGTGCTTCGATCAGGTCGTCGATGATGGCTTCTGGCCATCGGCGGAATAAGCGTTTCAGGCCGGCTCCAGCCACACGCCCGCCGCCGGCATGAACGCCGGCCAGCAACCCCGCCGTTCAATTTTACAGACAGACTCGGCCGGCCACGATAAGCTAGATTGCAGGCCAGTTCATCTGAGGAGGATCTCATGCGAGAGGTCGGCGCGTTCGAGGCGAAGAACAAGCTCGGCCAGTTGCTCGACTGGGTTGAGCGCGGCGAGGAGATCATCATCACCCGGCGCGGCAAGGCGGTTGCCAGGCTGATGTCGGCCGAACCCGGCTTTGACCGGGAGAAAGCCCGCCGGGCGGTAGCCGGCATCCTGGAGGCGAGCAAGGGCGCCAGCCTCGGCGGCCTGAAGATCAAGGACCTGGTCAACGAAGGCCGTCCGTGAGAAAATCCGTGGCCGAGTTGACTGATGCCCAAATTGATCCCGCCGCACCTGGTCCAAGGGCTTGAAGCCGCAACGGCGGACCAACTGGCCCGGATCGAGATACTCGGGGTCGGGTATGGCCTTCATTGGGAAGAACTCGATACGGATTTGTCGATTCCCGGCCTGCTCGCCGGTTTGTTCGACACCAAAGCCTTCATGGCCCGGCGGGCCGGGCAAGCGACCTCTCCGGCCAAGGCGGCGGCAGCCCGGACGCCCTCGCTGATCGGCCTGAAGGCGGAGGAGATTCCCAGCGACGGCAGCTTTGGGTGAATTCCCAACATATCGGCCCAACCGCGTTGGAACGGAATTCAAGACTTTTCGGAAACTGCGCTTGCCACAGCCATTTCAAGGGGATAAGCCTTCCGAAAGATATGACCGAAACAGATGCCCCATTCCGACGCCTTGGCTATGCCCGCGTCAACACCTACGGGCAGACGCTCAATGGCGTCGTTTGAAATGGAGAAGTCTCTCGTTGGTCATCTGTTGGAACGATTAAGCCTCAACGGCGCTTCGATGTCAAATCCTAATACATATAATTTGGAAACAGGAATGGATGTCCTGATTCACGCAGCAGATAGTCGGACCATCGGTGTTCAGGTGACGGAAATTGATCCGTATACTCAGGCAGGAATAGCACGCGCCGAAGAGAAGAAGGCTGCCGGGACTGATAATGGTAAGATCTATTCTGGTTGGGCGCAAAATGATTATCAAGTTATGCTTAGCTCTCTATCCCGTAACATCAGTAGAAAGGTAGCCATTGCTGTCGGGCATTCGTTCGAATCTGTTGATGAGGTATGGCTTCTCGTTTGCGCTGGCGTTCCTCAGCATGGGGCTGTTATTTCTACTATGGTGATTACACAATGGCTATCAGCCGCCGATTTGAACCAAGCGACCCACGCAGTCTTGCAGCAATCAAAATACGACCGAAGCTTTTTCCTTACGGTTCTCGGAACCGAGCAAGTGTTTTATAGCTGGGAAAAGGATTGCGGCTGGAAAAAGTCCGCAAAACTTGAAGAAATTACCGAAGCTCCACACGAAAAATATGTAAACAGCCTGCACCGAGCGGCTGCCGCTGGCGACTTGCAGGAGGTGGACAGGTTGTGTGATGAAGAGTGCAAGAAGGTTTTAAACGAGATGCGTAAAAGCCAAGACCAAGGCGACTTTCTATAAAGCGAGATTCTGCGCCAATTTCGCACGGCGTGGCGGAGTTTCTTTAGTCATAGACGGATGCCCAGCAGATTGATTCCATCTCTTTTATGGAGAAGAAAGCAACGAGCAGCACACTAATTACGACGATCACTCCCCCAAGCCTTGAACGCCAGTGGTTTGCTTGGTTGAGAGTGTTCCGTATGCCGCAGCGAAAATTACCAACGCAGGCCCATATCATCCAAAAAACGAAAATGGCAACCCCAACGAATGTCAAAACAGCACTATTCGCCACTTGACCTAGTGAGACAAGGCGCGCAACGAGAATAAAATAGATAAGAACGCCATTTATTAGGAACGATTTCAGGAGTCCTTGTTCGCCACGCCAGTACGCCAAAATGTATTTCCCAACAACATCACCAAATCGAATAGAATGATCGCTCACGGCGTAAGCACCTTCTGAAAAGCCCATCACCTTGGACGGTCATCGCCATTCCTGGCTGCATCGTTCGCCGATCCTAGCCTAACCATCATCAGCTTGGAATAGACATCCCGGGGAGATCAAGGGACTGATCCCTCGCTTGGCATGGCCAGGCGCAGGCTTCCCATGGGACGCACACAGCGCGTGGGCGGGTTGCCGCGCGGATAATGCTGCAACCCATTGATCTAGATGGAAACTCCTCACGCAGAGAGCGCCGTTACTAATATGTAGTGCCAACCGCGGAGATCGAGCAGCTATCGCTGAATTCTAAATAACGCCTCGCGCATTTTTTGTCCCGCAGGCGTGATCACAATTCCGTGAGTTACATGAACGCACTTCACGGAATTCTTGCCATGAAATATCACGATTTTAACGACGTGAATTGGTTGCAAGAAAGAAACTCGGTGTAGCCCGCCGGGCGTCTCAAAGTCATTAACACGTTCCACCGCGCGATATTTTTGTTGCCGTTTATGGCTTCACGCGGTAAAGTTGCCTGCAATGGAGCCAGCAGCGCCCTTGCCTTTGGTTGAGAACTCTTGTTGGTTTCCGGACGGCATGCGAATCAGAACTGTGTGGACAGTGAGGATGCTCATGGATAAGAAGAGGCTAAAAGCATTGCTGCCAAGTGGCGTTGTTGAGATTGTCGAAACTTGTGTTTTCGGCGCGGTTGCGGCGTTCGGTATCGGTACTGCGACAGCAACTCCGGCATTCGCTTCCATAGAGCAGTTGACAGCGAGCCAGACTGCGTCGACGGCACAACCAGCAGTAGTTGGTGTGTCGACAACAGAGGGCGCGATTATGCTTCATATGGTTCATACGGACTCCACCACAGGTGAGCAGATTGCTCAGCACTATTCACACGCCTCCCATGCTTCCCACTCCTCGCACGCGTCTCACTATTCTTCTAGATAACTATGAAGACTTGCCGCAATCTCGTGGATGTTGCTTCTGGAGACCTCAGTGAAAGTGCGTTGATCGAGATTGATGTCAGCATTTACCCGAGGCCAGCAGCGCTAAAGGCAGCATATTGGATAACTGACCGCTGTCATGTGCGGCTCGTGACCACGCCTGAGGGAAAACTGTTTGCCGAGATTTGCACGAAGGACGGTAGGAGCGACGCAACCCCCATCGAAATCCGAAAGGACTTCGAGAACGCTCTCGTTGATTTTACTCTTCGCGAGCGAATTGCTTCAGAGACGCGCGAAATCCACGAAGCGTTGATCAAGCGGGCATTCGTTGAGTCAATGCCGAAGGTAATCTAAATCCTAATGGCGAACACTCTGTTTCATGATCCCGCCTCGTATCAAGAGGCCGGATCATATCGGTTGATGCCGTTTCAGTTTGAGCGCCGGCCCAACGGAAGTGTGTTGCTGACAAATCAGGGGGGCGAGTTTTTGATCCTTGCTAGTTCTGCGTTTGATGAATTCGTTGCGGGACGTTTAGCCATTGGGTCGCCGAAGTATTTTGACCTCAAGTCGCGTCACTTTCTGACCCATAAGTTTAACGCGACAACTGCCCGGGTAGCAGCGTCTCAATGGCGAACGAAAAAGGCGTTCATAGAGGGCGGGCCAAAGCTTCATATCTTTGTGCCAACGCTTCGGTGCAATCAAGGATGCGGCTATTGCCAAGCGTCGCGGGCTGACATTCACGCCAGCGGCTACGATATGTCAAAGCAAACCGCATCGAGCGCAATCGATCTCATGTTGGCTTCATCGGCGCAGGCTGTGACGATGGAGTTTCAAGGGGGAGAGCCGTTACTCGCCTTCGATCTGGTCCGCTGGATGACTGAAACGGCGGCGGATCGGGTAGCTATGAGTAGAAAGACTATCCAGTTCGTGATCTGCACTAACCTGACCTGTTTGACTGAAGCACACCTCGATTTTTTTAAGCAATATAACATCGCAGTATCTACGTCGTTGGATGGCCCGGCCCATGTGCATGACCGGAACAGGCCGATGGGAAGTAGTGGAACCCACGCTACTGTGGTTGGAAATATCCGCAGATGCCAAGAATCTCTCGGTGCAGGAAACGTGTCTGCGTTGATGACAACGACAGTTCGCAGTCTCGCTAATGCGCGAGGCATTGTTGACGAATACATTGCGCTTGGGTTGAACTCCGTCTTTATTCGAGAGCTAAACCCATATGGATACGCCGCAAAATCAGCTAAAGCTTTGGGTTGCAGCCTTGAAAATTTTCTATTATTTTACCGCGAGGCTCTTGAATACATACTTTATCTGAATCAAGGGGGGACATTCATCAACGAAGGCTATGCTTCAATATTATTAAGGAAAATATTGACGCCGTTTGGCGTTGGATTTGTTGACCTTCAGTCGCCTACAGGCGAAGGTTTCGGTGTCATCCTCTATAACCACGACGGCAGCGTGTATGCTTCCGATGAGGCGCGCATGTTGGCCGAGATGGGTGATCCCACGTTCTGCCTCGGCCACGTTAACGATGATTGGAACACCCTGATTGCCAGCGACACGATGAGGTGCCTTGGCGCTGCGGGTGTGGCGGAAGCGTTGCCGGGTTGCTCCGACTGCGTGTACCTTCCCTATTGCGGCGCCGACCCGATACGTCACTACCGCACGCAGGGAGATCTCATCGGCCACCGTCCCTCAAGCTCGTTCTGCCGAAAACAGAAAGCTATACTTGGGATAATGTTCGATTTGATAGAAGACCCATCACCGAAGGTTCAAGACATCCTGCTGGGCTGGTTGAACCCGAATCGACGTTGCCTGCCGGGTGCGCCATGGCTGTCGTGATGGTCATCTACGGGCGCCCGACCGTGCAGTTCGGCACGGTGGTCGGACGGATCGCAGAAAAGGTTGACGTAGTATCCCCTCAAGATACCGTGCTAATCTGCAGGGATCGAGTGCCGAACGTAGACTTGTCGTCGTTTGCAGCGCTGTTAGCTACTGCTGCTGTCGCTGTCCCGGTTCGAAACGCGCGCATGGTTGTTTGCGAGAGCATTGCCCACCTTGTTCCGGACGATCTCGTCTCGGTCAACGGCAAGAGCGGCCATATCCGAACACTTTTCCGCAGCAGGTCATCACACAACGCGTTGTTCGTTACCGAGAGCTGCAATAATAACTGTGTTATGTGCTCACAGCCGCCAAAAAACGAATCGGATGAAGGCAGTTTACTGAGCATTTGCTTGCGAATTTTAGAATTGCTCAAGACGACTCCGCCGCCCCATATCGGAATTACGGGTGGCGAACCAACTCTTCTAGGAGATGGATTGCTCAATTTGCTCAATAACCTGAAGGTCAAGCTGCCTTCGACATCAATAACTGTCCTCACCAATGCTAGGCGATTCAGTGATCCAAAGCTTTGCGCAGCTATCGCACAGGTCGGACATCCCTCTCTTCGCTTTAGCGTGCCGTTGCATGCCGACGTTCCAGACATTCATGATTATGTGGCCCAATGCCGCGACGCATTCTACGAGACCGTGAACGGCATTTACAATATGGCATCAAGTGGCATGAACGTAGAAATTCGCATCGTTTTGCATGCATTTAGCGTGCCGCGGCTTGTCTCTTTAGCTGAATGGATATGGCGAAAAATTCCATTTGTTCATCAAGTGGTGTTCGTGGGCCTTGAGAATATGGGTTACGTGAAAAAGAACTTTGCTGCGTTGTCGATTGATCCGGTGAACTATGCTGGCAGTTTAACTGCCGCAGCGATGCACCTGTATCGACGCGGTTTCAACGTATCAATTTACAACCTGCCGTTATGCGTCTTACCGCCAGAGCTGTGGGGTTTTGCTCGGCAAAGCATATCTGATCACAAGCAGATTTTACTTGAGGCATGTGGGGAGTGCGAGGTGGCAGAGCATTGTCCTGGGTTCTTTCTGTCGGCGGAGAATCGGCACAGTTCCGGTATCGCTCCGATTCGCCTGGCTGCTATGGCGGCTTGCAGACTCACTGGCGGCATGTCGTCACATGCTTGACTGATGGCTACCAAGCGGTGTTGGCGTGGTTTTCCGCAATGGGACGGCGGCGGTATCGGGTCGGAAGCCCCGGCGATGTAAAATGGCTGTAGCAAACGTATCGCGATGTCCATAACTTTCACGACAGGCTTATGTGATATAGGTCGCGGAATCTAGTCGCTCTCGGTTCTTGTTGCATAACCCATGAGTTTTGCGGCACCGCAGGCTTTGCGGCGGGTTTCAGCCCTTTCAAACCCAGATATACAATGATGTCACAACTGTTGGGTCTAGCGCTAGGCGGCTTTCGGTGTGGTGACCCAGCCCGCGTGCGAGTTGCCGGGTGAATGTGTCGGCGCTGCATAAGATCGGTTTGGTAATCCTGTAAAAGCGAAGGAATGCCTTTTGGTTCCGCTTCACGCAATAAATGAAACTGTTGAAAGGGTGCGAGATTAGTCAATCGTAGGTTGAGAATATGGGCCAGCTGCAGCGTCGCTAAAATAGTTTAGATGTATAATTTCAACGCCATCTATATGGCAACCCGATGTGCCAGATTATTGAGGGAAGCGGTATTGGTGATGAAAAGCCCTGGATCAGTCCAGTCCGATCAGCACGCCGAGTTTGGCCCGCAATTCGGCCAGCACGGCCGCGGGGACCGCCGCCCCGACGGGCCGAACCGGACGCGCAACCGTGTCGATGCTTCGCACATGGCTGGTGAGTATTTCGCCCTGAACGGGCAAGCCTTCCGGCAGCACCACACTGCTTGCGAACGGCCGCACCCGCGAGGTGATCGGGCAGACGATGGCGAACCGGCTGGCCTCCCAGAAAGCCCGCGGCGACACCACCACTGCTGGCCGCCGCCCACCTTGCTCCTGCCCGGTCTGTGGGTCGAAATCGGTCCAGATCAGGTCGCCGGCCTCCAGAGCCGTCTCGGTCAGGATACGTTCTCGCGTCCGATATCAGGTCCCCAGTCATAGGCGGCGTGCATGGCCTCCGGAGACATGCCCTGAAGCAGTTGGTCCAGCGTGTAGCGCGGCGGGCGTGGCGTGATGACGATGCGGTCGCCATCGGCCGCGATTTCGACCCGCACGCCCTCGGTCAGCCCGACGCTGCGAGCCAGGTCGCGCGGAATACGAACCCCGAGACTGTTGCCCCAACGGGCAACCTGGACGTGCATATTTTGTCCTCCGGATACGGTAAGGATATACTATGGATATCCGGCGGGCGCAAACGATACGCCGAGGCAGTTGCACCGGCGGCGCGGCCCGGCTTCAAGACACCGGTTCCAGCCACATGCCGGGCGCAGCGGTGACAGTGCCGGACTGGGTTTTCACCCGATAGGTGGAAAACCGCCGCGGCGAGCCGAGCCGGGCCGAGATGCGCCGGATGTTGACGCCC